>NZ_CP193663.1:1541666-1850000 GCF_051106465.1 Streptococcus sp. KHUD_016
CCGTCCATTGCCGAAGATTCCCTACTGCTGCCTCCCGTAGGAGTCTGGGCCGTGTCTCAGTCCCAGTGTGGCCGATCACCCTCTCAGGTCGGCTATGTATCGTTGCCTTGGTGAGCCGTTACCTCACCAACTAGCTAATACAACGCAGGTCCATCTGGTAGTGATGCAATTGCACCTTTTAATTGACTATCATGCAATAATCAATTTTATGCGGTATTAGCTATCGTTTCCAATAGTTATCCCCCGCTACCAGGCAGGTTACCTACGCGTTACTCACCCGTTCGCAACTCATCCAGAGAAGCAAGCTCCTCCTTCAGCGTTCTACTTGCATGTATTAGGCACGCCGCCAGCGTTCGTCCTGAGCCAGGATCAAACTCTCATTAAAAGTTTGAGTTCTCACTCATTTCTGTCACTGACAGATTTATTGTTTTTCATTGTTCAGTACTATAACATCAGTTATAGTGCCCTGCACATTGGTTCGTCTTGTTCAGTTTTCAAAGGTCTTTGTCACTCATTCTCTCTCAAGCGACAACTATATTAGTATATCACAGCCATCTGTCTCTGTCAACAGATTTTTTAAACTTTTTTCAAGTTTTTTTAACCGCAATACACCATAGTCCGTACGGGATTCGAACCCGTGTTACCGCCGTGAAAAGGCGGTGTCTTAACCCCTTGACCAACGGACCTGAGCTTTTCGACTCTTTCTATTATACCTTCTTTTCTCCCTTTGTCAATAGGTTTGTTAGATTTATTTTTGATTTTTATAATAAATTTTTTGAAGAGGTTATCCTAAATATTACTATCTTCTATAGTATTTTAGTCCCCTAGAAAGAACTTACAAGCTTTTTCGTTTCACCAACTTCACGACCGCCTCTGTCCGTGCGGTGTGAGGAAACATATCGACTGACTGAATGTAGTGGAGGTCGTATACTTTCACAAGTTTAACCAAATCTCGTGCTAAGGTTGAAACATTACAAGATACATAGACCATCTTTTCTGGAACATAGGTTAGGATGGTATCTAATAACTTGTCATCTAAACCCGTTCGAGGAGGGTCGACTATCAGGGCATCAGCCCTATAGCCCTCTTGATACCAGCGGGGAATAATCTCTTCTGCAGTCCCAGCTTCATAATAGGCGTTATCAAATCCCATTCTCTGGGCATTTCGCTTGGCATCTTCAATGGCTTCCGGGATAATGTCCATTCCTCTGAGGCTCTTGACCTTCTTCGCGAAAGCAAATCCAATCGTCCCAACACCGCAATAGGCATCAATCAAATGATCTTCTTCACTAACATCTAGGGCCTTAACCGCTTGACTATAGAGAATCTCGGTCTGCTCAGGATTGAGCTGATAGAAGGCTCGAGGGGAGAGAGAAAACTCATAGTCGAGTACTCCTTCTTGAATACTCTCTTGGCCCCAGATAATTTCTGTCTTTTCTCCATAGATTTCACTTGTTTTTGCTGTATTTGTATTGACTGCAACCGTCACAACCTCTGGAAAATCCTTGACGAGGTCTTTGACTAGTTGATTTAAATTCAGCTGGCGATTTGTGACGATGATGATCTGAACTTGTCCAGTTTTTCTTGCCCGACGTACCATGATGATGCGAACACCTAGCGTTTTTCTCTCATCGGTAATGGGAATTTGATGGTAAGTGAGAAGCTCAGCTAGGCGATTCGCAATCACTTGGGTTTCCTTATCTTGTACCAAGCAGTCTTTCAACTCTACGAGGTAATGAGAGTTTTGTGCATACAAGCCTGCCTTGACCTGATTGTTAAATTTTCGTGTTTGAAATTGCAGTTTTGCTCTGTAATATTTTGGTTCTGACATTCCGATAGTTGGACGGATTTCATAGTTTTCATATCCTGCAGGAGCAAATTTTTTCAAGGCTTGGTGGAGCAAATCTGTTTTAAACTCTAACTGTTTATCATAGTGGAGATGCATAATTTGACATCCGCCACATTCGTTATAAATGGTACAGGCTGGGACTACTCTGAATTTGGACTTTTTATTAACTTTGAGTAACTTTGCTTCTACAAAGTTACGTTTAATAGAAGTAATCTGACAATAGATATCTTCTCCCTTGAGGGCACCTGGCACAAAAACGAGGGTTTTCTGGTAAAAACCGATTCCCTCACCATTGATGCCCATACGCTTGATTTTTAAAGGTATTTTTTGTTTGACTTTTAGATTCATAAGTCTATTATACCACGTAGTTTCTCAATGGTTAAGAATATGTTACAATAAAACTATGAATACAAAGACATCTCATTTTCCCCCATTGGATTTTCCTGAGCAATTACGAACTTATATAGAGGGAGCAACCCTTTCTGACAGCTCTTCTCATTCAGGCGCAACGGTTCTCTATCTTGATTCAGGTTACTATTTGAAAATTGATCAAAAGAGAAGATTAGAGCGAGAAGCTGCCATTGCAAGGTGGTTTGAAACTAAAGGACTGGGAACTCCAGTTATCGACTACTTATCTACAGATAAAGACTACCTTTTAACAAAAGAAGCGCCTGGCAAAGATGCCCTTGCCTTTCTGGATCAGCCAGAAACAATTTGCCGAACCATGGCACATGCCCTTAAAAAACTTCACAACTTACACCCACACAATTTTCCATCAGAAAATCATTTACAAACCTATAAAGATAGAGCTTTGAAAAACTATGAAAAAGGCGAGTTCTATGCCAAGGCCATCCTACCCCAATTTCAGATTAATAGTCGCGAAGAGGCCTTCCAACTCATCCAAGAACAAGGACACCTTTTAAAGACTGATGCCTTTATTCACGGTGATGCCTGTCTACCAAACTTTATTCTAAAAGATGCTAGCCGTTTCTCTTGCTTTATTGATCTAGGCTTGGCTGATTTTAGTGATCGTCATATCGATCTCTTTTGGGCAGTTTGGTCTCTAAACTATAACCTAGATAACCCTAAATACGCTGAACTGTTTCTTGACTATTACGGCAGAGAAGAGGTCGACACAAACAAACTTCGACTCGTTGCTGCCTTTGAAGCATTTGGATAAAAGGAAACCATGAAAATCACAAAACTCGAAAAGAAAAAACGCCTCTACTTGATGGAGTTAGATGGACAGCAAACCTCTTATATCACGGAAGATACCATCGTCCGTTTTATGTTGTCTCGAGATAAGGTCATTAGCAAAGAGGAACTTACCGAGATTCAGGACTTTGCCCAGTTCTCTTATGGTAAAAATCTCGCCCTCTACCATCTATCATTTAAAGCTCGAACCGAAAAGGAAGTTCGTGAGTATCTGAAAAAGTATGATCTTGATGAAAAAATCACTAGTCAAGTTATCGCTAATCTTAAAGAAGATAACTGGATTAATGATCGTCAGTATGTCTACTCTATTATCAACGCAAATCAACTTTCTGGAGATAAGGGACCCTATGTGCTAGCTCAAAAACTGTCTCAAAAAGGGATTGTCAAATCAACTATTGAAGATGTTTTAAAGGATTTTGATTTTTCAGAGGTTGCTCAACGTGTGGCGGAGAAACTTCTTAAAAAATACAATGGAAAACTTCCCGCTCGTGCCTTGCAGGATAAAATTATTCAAAACTTGACGAACAAAGGCTTCTCCTATTCTGATGCTAAAATTGCTTTTGATGACTTGGATAGTCAAGTTGACCAAGAAACGACTCAAGAGCTCATTTTTAATGAACTGGATAAACAGTATTCTAATTATGCTCGAAAGTATGAAGGATACGAACTTAAACAACGTTTAACCCAAGTTTTAGCTCGAAAAGGCTATGATTTTTCGGATATAGCCAGCGCTCTCAGAGAATATCTTTAGTATTTTCGTGTAAAATTCAAAAAAATTAGACCAATTTATGATATAATAGTAGACGATAAACTTATAAATTGTAGAAAGTTGGTTAGTTATGAAACTTCCAAAAGAAGGCGACTTTATTACAATTCAAAGTTATAAGCATGATGGGAGTCTCCACCGTACTTGGCGGGACACCATGGTACTAAAAACAACAGAGAACGCCATTATCGGCGTCAACGACCACACACTTGTTACCGAAAGTGACGGTCGTCGTTGGGTGACTCGAGAACCGGCTATTGTTTACTTTCACAAAAAATATTGGTTTAATATTATTGCCATGATTCGTGATAATGGGATTTCCTACTATTGCAATATGGCAAGTCCTTACTATCTAGATGAGGAAGCCCTGAAATACATTGATTATGATTTGGATGTCAAGGTCTTTACTGATGGTGAAAAGCGTCTCTTGGACGTTGAAGAGTATGAGCGCCATAAACGCAAAATGAAGTATTCTGATGATTTAGACTATATTTTGAAAGAACATGTTAAAATCCTTGTTGATTGGATCAACAATGGACGCGGTCCTTTCTCAGAGGCCTATGTCAACATTTGGTACAAACGCTACATAGAACTAAAGAATCGGTAAAGTTGTCAAACCGGGGTGAGAGCCCTGGTTTTTTATTTGAAAAACCCAGCCTAGAAGCTGGGTTAATTGCTATATATCTAATTTAGTGACAGTAAACTTGATATGGGAATAATCTTTTTCAACATCCTTATCTAACAGGAAAGCCGTGGCATCCTTCTTAACCTGAACAAGATCAATGTTCTGGGCTTGAGCTGCATAGACGCATCCACAATAGCATTGACGATAGATATCATACTCCTCACACATCTCCACTGAACGTTTGTAGCCTTGATTTTTCTTGAAATCACTTGGAAGATAGTGGGTTGTGTAAATCTTTTGCACATCAATTCCGATGCTGTTGATGGTTTGAGAATTCTTATGGGGACTGATGGTCAAAGCTGAACCAAAGTAGTCAAAGCCCAAGTCCATAGCTACCTGTGCTGTTTTGTCCAAACGGTAGTCAAAACAAACCTTGCAACGGTCACCACCTTCGGGTTCTTCTTCTAGTCCTCTAACTAACTTCCGGTATTCATTGGGTTCATATGGGGCTTCTAAATACTGGACCGTATTTCCTGTTCGCTCATTGAAATCACTGACAAATTTCTTGGTGACGTAAGCTCGCTTGTGGTATTCTGCCTTGGGATGGATGTTAGAATTGGCAAAATAGATGGTCACATCCGCGTACTTGGTCAGATACTCTAGGGTGTAGGTACTACAAGGAGCACAGCAAACATGCATGAGAATAGTTGGCCGTTGCTCTTTTTTTTCCCAAACCTGAACCATTTTTTGCATGACACGGTCATAATTAATCTTCTGATTGGGATTCATCTTGCTCAGAATTTCTTCTACATCGATCATGTTCTTCTCCTTTTTCTAGTCTTATTTTATCATATAAGTTAGGAGAGCTCAAATCAATTTTAGAAGAGAAAACCATAAAAGGAGGGATTATGTTCCCTCCTTTTGTGGTTTTTATAAGTTGCTTTTACATCATCCCGCCCATCATGCTTGGATCCATTGCTGGAGCTGGGGCTACTGGTTCTGGTTTATTGGCTACGACTGCTTCTGTTGTCAAAATCAAGCTGGCTACAGATGCTGCATTTTGAAGGGCTGAACGGCTCACTTTCACTGGGTCAATGATTCCTTCTTCAATCATGTTGACCCATTCGCCAGTTGCTGCGTTGAAGCCTGTACCAACTTCAGCATTCTTCAAGCGGTCAATAACAATAGAACCTTCGAATCCCGCATTGTGAGCGATTTGACGAACAGGTTCTTCCAAGGCACGGAGAACAATATTGCGTCCTGTCGCTTCATCTCCTGTCAATTCCAAATCAGCTACGGCTGGAATGACATTGGCAAGAGCTGTTCCACCACCTGCAACGATTCCTTCTTCAACGGCTGCACGAGTAGCGTTGAGGGCATCTTCAATGCGGAGTTTCATTTCTTTCAACTCAGTTTCAGTTGCAGCACCGACCTTGATGACTGCGACACCACCTGACAATTTAGCCAAGCGTTCTTGGAGTTTTTCACGGTCGAATTCAGAAGTTGTGGTTTCGATTTGTGACTTGATAACCGCAACACGGTGTGAAATGGCTTCAGGATTGCCAGCACCTTCTACGATAACCGTGCTGTCTTTGTCCACAGTCACTCTAGCGGCTTGACCTAGCGCCTCAATCGTCGCGTCTTTCAACTCAAGACCAAGGTCTTCTGTGATGACGGTTCCGCCTGTCAAGATAGCGATGTCTTCTAACATAGCCTTACGACGGTCACCAAAGCCAGGAGCTTTGACAGCAACGACATTGAAAGTTCCACGAATCTTGTTCAAAACAAGGGTTGGAAGAGCTTCGCCATCCACATCATCTGCAACAATCAAGAGTGGGCGATTGCTTTGGAGAATGCTTTCTAGCAATGGCAAGATTTCTTGAATATTGGAAATCTTCTTATCAGTAATCAAAATGTATGGATTTTCAAGGTCCGCCACCATCTTTTCGCTATCTGTTACCATGTACTGTGAAAGGTAACCGCGGTCAAACTGCATTCCTTCTACGACTTCAAGTTCTGTTTCCATACCACGTGACTCTTCAATGGTGATAACACCGTCTTTACCAACTTTTTCCATAGCTTCAGAGATGTATTCGCCGACTTTTTCAGAACGAGAAGATACAGCGGCAACCTGAGCGATGGCTTCTTTATTGGCAACAGGGATGGCATTGTTTTTCAAGGCTTCTACAGCTGCGGCAACCGCTGCTTCAATCCCCCGGCGGATACCGATTGGATTAGCACCTGCTGTGACGTTTTTGATTCCTTCGCGGACGATTGCTTGAGTCAAGACTGTTGCAGTTGTCGTTCCGTCACCTGCGATATCATTGGTTTTTGAAGCTACTTCTGATACCAATTTGGCACCCATATTTTCAAAATGGTCTTCCAACTCGATTTCTTTGGCAATGGTCACCCCGTCATTGGTAATCAATGGTGAGCCAAATGATTTTTCCAACACAACATTACGACCTTTTGGTCCCAAGGTTACTTTGACAGTGTCTGCAAGGATATCGACACCACGGACCATAGCTGAACGAGCATCAGATGAAAATTTAATTTCTTTTGACATACTTACTTTCTCCTTCTATTCTTCAATGATAGCCAAGATGTTAGCTTCGCCAACGATGATGTACTTCTCATCGCCATCTTTGATATCAATACCAGCGTGGGCTTCAACTAAGACACGGTCTCCAGCCTTAACGCTTGGAGCAACCAAGTCACCGTTCAAGGTACGAACCCCTTGTCCAGTAGCTACAACTTGGGCTGTTTTTGTTTTTTCTTGGGCTGAGCCCGCAAGGACAAAGCCTCCAACAGTTTGTTCTTTTTCTTCGATTTTCAAGACCACACGGTCTCCTAATGGTTTCAACATCTGTTTTCCTCCATGATAAACTACATATTATTAGCACTCTTTATATATGAGTGCTAATTCATAGTTCTATTGTATCACTTGGTCAGAAATAGTCAAGAAAAAAGTCTGACTTTAGCAAGATAAAAAGCCTGAGACCAACTCAGACTTTTCAATGTTTATACTCAATGAAAATCAAAGAGCAAACTAGGAAGCTAGCCGCAGGTTGCTCAAAGCACTGCTTTGAGGTTGTAGATAAGATTGACCAAGTCAGTTACCTATACCCACGGCAAGGTGAAACTGACGTGATTTGAAGAGATTTTCGAAGAGTATTAAAATGGCAATTCCTCCTCTTCCAAGACCAAATCTGCCAAATCCTGTCCAGCGTTATTTTCACGCATAGCACGTTGGGCGCGGCTTTCCAAGAGTTGGAATCCTGTGGCAAGGACTTCAGTCACATAGTTCATCTGGCCATTTTTCTCAAAGCGACGGGTACGAAGTTCTCCATCCACAGAGATAAGACTACCTTTAGTTGCGTAGCTTGCCAAGGTTTCAGCCAATTTTCCCCAAAGAACCAAATTGACAAAATCAGCTTCACGTTCCCCATTTTGGTCTTTGTAACGACGGTTCACAGCGATAGTTGCACGCGCTACTGACTTGTCATTGTTGGTTTTGTGCAATTCTGGTGTAGACGTTAAACGTCCAATAAGAATAACTTTATTATACATATTTTCTTCCTCCTACTTATCTATTCGTAAGGAATCAAAAAAAGTTACAAAAATTTGTAACTTTTCGAGAAAATTTTTTATTTTTTATGCACCATGAAACCTGTCGCCTGTTGATTGGCCATAATGGCCATATCTGTAATCTGCATACGACGAGGCTGACTGGTCACATAGACCACTGTATCTGCAATATCCTGAGCTTGCAGGGCCTCAATTCCCTGATAGACGGTTGCAGCACGCTCTTTGTCACCGTGGAAACGAACTGTAGAGAAATCTGTTTCGACAATCCCTGGCTGAATGGTGGTCACCTTGATATTCGTTGCGATGGTATCAATTCGCAAACCATCTGAAAAAGTCTTGACAGCAGCCTTGGTGGCTGAGTAAACAGCTGCCCCAGCATAGGCATAGATTCCTGCGGTCGATCCCATATTGATAATATGACCTTGATTGGCTGCTACCATAGAAGGCAAGAAACAGCGAGTGACTGCCATCAACCCCTTGACATTGGTATCCAACATGGTCAACATGTCCAACTCTTCATAGTCTTGATAGGGAGCCAAGCCAAGAGCTAGTCCAGCGTTATTGACCAAGATATCAATCTGACCTATCGTTTCTAGAATATCGGAACAGACAGTCTTGACCATGGTCATATCCGTCACATCTAATGAAAAGGTCCAAACTGTTTGATTTGGAAAAGTTTCTGCAAACTCTGACTTGAGGGCCTCTAGTCTGTCTGTCCGTCGCCCTGTTAGAACGACATTCTCCCCCTGCTCTAGATAAGCACGCGCAATCGCTTCACCGATTCCTGAGGTCGCTCCTGTAATCACTACATTTTTCGCCATCTTATCCCCCTCTATCTGGTCTATCAAATACCGACAATTTCCTAGGCAGTCCAGTGTTTGGCTGGGTCAAATGGAGTTCCGACAACTTGGTCTTCTGATAATTCAATAACACCACGTTTTTGCGGAGCATTTGGCAGATGCAATTCACGAGGGCTACACATCATGCCAAAACTCTTTTCACCACGAAGTTCGCCTGGGAAAATGAGATTGCCTTTTGGCATCATCGCTCCAGGAAGAGCTACAATGGTTTTCAGCCCAACACGCGCATTAGGTGCTCCTGCAACGATTTGCACTGTCTTGTCACTTGCGACTGCAACTTGGCAGATGTTGAGGTGATCACTATCAGGATGAGCTACCATCTCGACAATTTCACCAACAACAAACTTAGGTTCCTTGTCATTGACAATCTCTTCTGCAAAGCCTTCCGCCTGCAATTCTTGGTTCAAACGAGCGACTTGCTCATCTGTCAAAAAAACTTGGCCGCGCTCTGCAATTTCAAAGAAACTTGAAACTTCGAAAATATTCCAAGCTACTGTTTCTCCATTTTCTTTGAGGAAAACTCGGGCACCCTTGCCTTTGCGCTCCACATCCAGTTTAGCATCTCCGCTATTTTTAACGATGACCATAAGTACATCGCCAACATGTTCTTTGTTATATGTAAAAATCATTCTTTCCTTTTTCTCCTATTTCAGTCCTGCTAAAAAGTCGTTAATTTGTTGCTTGCTTTTACGGTCACGGTTGACAAAACGGCCGATTTCCTTGTCCTTTTCTAGCACAACAAGGCTAGGAATGCCATACACATCCCAGAGTTTGGCCAGATCCAGATACTGGTCCCGGTCCACTCGAATAAAGGTGAACTCTGGATTGGTCTCCTCAATCTCTGGCAAGGCTGGATAGATATAACGACAATCGCCACACCAGTCCGCCACAAAAAGGAAGACCTTCTTGCCATCTTGCTCGACAAAACCTGCAAACTCTTCTATACTATTGGGAGTAATCATAAGGCTTCCTCCTCATAGACTAGGTCTTCATTTTCATAGACAAAGGTATAGTGACGACCATCCTCGAAAATGACTCCTCCGACAAGTCGCTCAAGGCTACTTTCGTAGACTTGAACATAGAGAGTCGCAATCTCACCCATATCTGAGAAAAGTTCGCGCACGATAGCGGTCAACTCTTCTTGCGTCTTCATCAGTTTGTGGTTATCTGCTGCTTTTTTGGCACCCAAAGCGAGGGCACTTAGACCAGCCACAGTCAAGCCAGTCATCCATAATTTCTTAGCTTTCATACCATTCATTGTAACACAAAAAGGGCTCTAGGACAAATAGGGAAGCCGCAGAAAAGTAAGTAAAAAGCCCCTTCCTTAAAGGAAAAGGACTTCTTATACTCAAAGAGCAAACTAGGAAACTAGCCGCAGGTTGCTCAAAACAGTGTTTTGAGGTTGTGGATAGAACTGACGAAGTCAGTAACCATACCTACGGTAAGGCAATGCTGATGTGGTTTGAAGAGATTTTCGAAGAGTATTATTCTTATTGCCAGGCACCTGAGTTGCCAACGTAGTAGCCATCTGGTGTGTAAGTATTGCGAAGCATCTTACCTGATGAAGCTAGATAATACCACTTACCATTGTCTTTGACCCAATCATTCGCAATCATGGCACCAGAAGAACTTACATAATACCATTCTCCCTTGTCAAAAATCCAAGTGCTTGCTTTCATAGAGCCTGAAGTTGATAAATAGTACCACTTGCCTTGGTCGTAAAGCCAATCACTAGCAATCATAGCTCCTGATGATTTAAAGACATACCAGTTGCCACCTTGATAGAGCCAAGTTTGATTAAACATAATCCCTTTATCATTCATAAAGTACCAAGTTCCATTGTCTTTAACCCAAGCATTTTGAACTAGTTGGCCTTGTTTTTGATAGTACCAATTTTGGTCTGATTTTAGCCAGCTTTCTGCTTTTACAATCGGATAAAGTTCTCGGAAGGCTCCTCCCCCCTTGTAGGAATGACTGATAGATTCTGGTTTTGTAAGTTTTAACTCACCATTGTCATGGTCTTTCCAAGCATAAACTTTTTGACCATTGATAGTCTCTGGTAAGGTAGCAGTGTAGGTCTTGGTTTGATAGTCCCATTTTGTATCAAGGTAGGTGTAATGGTCTTTTGATTCTTCAATACGGTAGTAGCCACTTTTCTCACCATTATATACATCATCTACCACTTTAGAGGACCAGGTCTTTACTTCATTTCCACTCTTGGCCTCGACCTTGATATCTCCTCTATAGCCATAAGGTACGTAGAAATTCAGGTAACGCCCCTCTGTACCGACCATAGACTTGTCCTTTTCTTGGCCTAGGAAATTGACTGTCTGATCTTGACCATTGAGACTGACCATCCACTCGATTTTCTCAGTTTTTGGCAAATCCAAGACTTTGATATCTACTTCATGGCCATTATTAAATCGAAGAATTTTGCCATCTTGATACTTAACCCCACCCTTAATAACCCATTCTTCTTGCAATTCGAATGCTTTTCCTGAATGAGGGAAAGCCAGTAAAGCTAAACCTGTTAGAGACAAACAAAATAGTGTGATTTTTTTCATTGTATATCCTCCTTAGGAATTATTATATTAATTATATCACTATCTATTTTTTTTGCAAATCTTATCCTAAATATGCTAGAAGAAACCTCTGAGATTATTCTCAGAAATTAGAAGATAACTAGTTACTATTTTCAACTGCTGCAGTGACAAAGGCTGTGTAGAGTTCCTCTGGACGGTTTGGACGGCTGGAAAGTTCAGGGTGATACTGACACGCCACAAAGAATTTATTTTCAGGTAGCTCCACAATTTCTACCAAACGATTATCTGGAGAAACTCCTGAGAAGACAAAACCTGCTGCCTCAAACTGTTCACGAAAGGCGTTGTTAAACTCATAACGGTGACGGTGACGGCGTTGCACCACTTCTTGATTATGATAAGCAGCCGCTGCTTTAGAACCACGTTTTAACTTAGACGGATAAAGTCCCAAACGAAGGGTGCCACCCATATCCTCAACATCAACCTGATCACGCATGATATCAATGATAGGGTATTTTGTATCAGAATCAAGCTCTGCAGAATTGGCACCTTCAAGACCCAAAACGTGGCGAGCAAACTCGATACAAGTCAACTGCATTCCCAAGCAGACACCCAACATTGGAACATCATTCTCACGCGCATAGCGGATGGCTTGGATTTTTCCTTCTGTACCACGTTGGCCAAAACCTCCTGGTACGATGATTCCGTCCGCATCAGACAAGAGTTCTGCCACATTCTCTACTGTCACATCATTGGCGTTGATCCAATTAATCTTCACTTCTGCGTCGTTGGCATAACCAGAGTGTTTCAAGGCTTCAACCACTGAGATGTAGGCATCTTGCAACTCCACATACTTACCGACAAGGAAAATTTTAACTTGTTTTTTCAGGTTCATGACCTTGTCCACCATAGCTGACCATTCTGTCATATCCGCTGCTGGTGCGTCTAGTTTCAAATGGTCACAGACAATTTGGTCCATGCCTTGACCCTGCAAGTTCAATGGAATTTGGTAAAGGTGTTCGACATCCAAAGACTCGATAACAGCTTCTGGAGCTACGTCACAGAACTGAGCTAGTTTATTTTTAATTCCTTGACCAGCTGGTTTTTCTGTACGAATGACCAACATATTTGGCTGGATTCCCAAACCACGCAATTCTTTTACAGAATGCTGAGTCGGCTTGGTCTTCATCTCACCAGCAGCCTTGAGGTAAGGAAGCAAGGTTGTATGGATGTACATGACGTTATCTGCCCCCACATCTGCCTTCATCTGACGAAGGGCCTCTAGGAATGGCAAGGATTCGATATCTCCAACTGTTCCACCAACCTCTGTGATAATGACATCAGAGTCAGTCGTTACAGCAGCACGCTTGATTTTTTCTTTCAAAGCATCTGTGATATGAGGAATGACTTGGACAGTTGCACCAAGGTATTCACCACGACGTTCCTTACGAAGAACTTCACTGTAGATTTTACCAGTTGTCACGTTGGAATATTTGTTGAGATTGATATCGATGAAACGTTCGTAGTGACCCAAGTCCAAATCTGTCTCAGCCCCATCATCTGTCACAAAGACTTCCCCGTGCTGATAAGGACTCATGGTTCCCGGATCGATATTGATATAAGGGTCAAACTTTTGAATGGTTACTTTTAGACCACGATTTTTCAAGAGACGACCCAGACTTGCTGCCACAATCCCTTTCCCAATAGACGATACCACACCACCAGTTACAAAAATATATTTCGTAGACATAAATTCCTCTTTCTAAAATGCTCAAGGCCTTGTTAACTACGAGGGGACATAGAAAACAAGACCCTTATGAATAACGACTTTTCAAGAAAACTTCCTGAAAAACAAAAATAGCTCCCTAGTAACTAGGGAGCCCCGACCTCTAAAAGAGGTGCCCGAACAATATAATACCTCAAAGCAGATCATTTGTCAACCCGAATCGGTAAAACCTGAAAATAAGAAGATTACTTTCAGAAAACCAACTAAAGATCTACAACCTAACGGATAATCTGCTCAAGGAACGAAAAAGGAGATCTTACGATCTCCTCTGTGAAGTCTTTTACTCTTCTTCACTCGTTTCAGTATCATCGTCAGAAAACTCGTCGTCTTCTTCGTTAAGATCCACGTCTTCACCCAAGTCATCAGGGGCGATTTCGTTGATTTCTGCATCGTAAGCTTCCACTTCATTTTTCTCATCATCTGGATTTTCATCATCATATGAAAGAGCTGGGTCTGCTTCGTATGCATCTTCATCTTCTGGATCATCTGCATTGTAGTCAATGGCATCTGAATCACCATCCATAAAGGCATTGACACGTTTTTTCTTAGCTTTTGGTGCTACTTCGTCGTCGTCACTTTCTTCAAGAGCGATGATTTCTTCGTCGATTTCGTCCACACCGTACCATGAACGAAGGCCCCATTTGTTGTCTCCAAGAGAGATGAAGCTACCATCAAAGTTCAACTCTGTGTAGAACAAAGGTAAAGCTTCGCGGATATCGCTGTTTGATGTTCCAAGGTAGTTTTGAATTTCGTTTACAAGATCACTAAAATGCATCTCATGATCGCGACCACGAAGTTCCAAGATAGCACGCGCTACCTCAATCATAGATAGTTCACTTTTTTCTTGCCCAGCAAATACTTCTAATTCCAAAGCGTTTCTCCTCATTTTTACTACTATCGCCAGAGCGAACAGACTCTGACCTCATTTTATCATGTACTCTTTATTGTACGATAATTTTGCGGAATAGTCAAAGGTTAAGAAAAAATAAAGATGAAATATTTCAGCTAATTGAAAGACCTGTGTAACATGACCACAGGTATATTGATTTATTTATAACTCAAGGCTGCAACTCCAATACCAACCACAAACTGCAAGAGGATTCCTACAGAGATAAAGGATTATTTGTTGCATCAAATCAAGTAAAAAGATCATTTCAGGTCCTGCCAGTAACTTCGTTTTCTTTCCTTTATTTCATTTTCCCTAGAATAGTGAAAAATCCTTCTCTTGTTAATGAGTTTCATAAGAAAAAGGCTGGAGAATCCAACCTTCTCTATTTATTCAGCTAAGAGTACTTCTTTGATGGTTTGCTTTTGGAGTTTTCTGTTGGATAGATAAAAGAGACTTTCATAAACCACAGCAAAACCGATCAAAGTCCAGAAGCAAACATTCCCATCAAAGTGATGCTCAATCTTTTCAGGAACCGTATCTTTGATCACACCAATCAAGATTTCCACGATAGCGTACTGATAAGCCGTCCCAAGAACAAATCCTAGATAGGCCCAGAAACGATAGGGAGATAAGATATGACCTTGGCATTCACGATCTGTGTAGCCAAAAGCCTTCATAAGAGCCAGGGTTTCGCGACTTTCTGAGACGACAATCCCCAATGACAAAAAGAGAATAGAGAAAGAAAGGATCAAGCCAATCATGATCATCATGGTTTGGATGATATCATCTGTGTAGTCCCTTAGACCAAAGGACAATTGAACCATGGCCGCAAAACACATAGAGCCAAAGACTACAAAAAACAGGATCGATTTTCTCCCCCAAATCAGCGACGAAGACAGCTCTTTTAGGAAGGATTTTTCTTTCTTAGGAGCACTTTTTTCCCTTTTGACCTTAATCGGTGTTGGGGATTTTTTCAATAGGTGAAGGGCCGGCGTTTGTAGTTGTCTTCTAGCATAGCCAATCGCAAGAACCATAAAGAAAGTCGCTGGCAGTATCACTAAAGCGATCAAGAGCTGCCAGTGAAAATGAATGGTAATTTCTGGCAAAATCCTCTTCTCATTGCGAAAGTCATAAAAATGTCCCATCATTAGAAAAGAAGCTAAATAGCCAAGAAGCGCTCCAACTCCAAAACTGAGTCCAAAAGCCCAAAATCGTTTAGCCAACTGGCCATTGCTATAGCCTAAAGCCTTTAAAATCCCTAATTGTTCCTTGTGATCATCGACAAATTGTTTGATATAAAAGCACATGAGAAGGATCGACGTCAAGGACAAGACAACCCCACTGACCATGGCCACCATCCAGGAAAGTGAAACCTGGGCATCATAATAGGCCGTAATCATCGGATTGGTTTTAGAAATCTCCAACTGCTCGATATCAAGATAAAAATTCAAAAAGAGATTGGCCACAAAAACCGCACAGGCTCCAATGATACTGACGACAACTAATTTTCGAATATCTTTTACTGAAAACATGGCTTACCATCCAATCTCATAAGCAGTCTGTGGCTGATCATTGGTCACAACTTCAGTAATTTTGCCACTATTGACGCGAATGATGCTTCTGGCCATATCCGCAATATTTTGGTTGTGTGTCACCATGATTAGGGTAAAGCCTAGCTTTTCCTTCAACTTCCAGATATAGTCGAGAATCTTGCGCCCCGTTTCTTCATCCAGGGCTCCCGTCGGCTCATCTAAGAAAAGAATCTCTGGCTTTTTGGCCAAGGCTCGAGCAATGGAGACTCTCTGCTGTTCCCCACCCGACAATTCACTTGGATACTTGTCCAGCTTATCACCAAGACCCAAATCCTCAATGATCTGCAAAAAATCATGATTACTTGCCAGATCAGCTCCCATCTTTACATTTTGTCTAACCGTTAGATTCGGCAATAAATAATACTGCTGAAAAATAAAGGCAATCTTCTCACGTCTAAAGGCTGTCAATTGAGCATCCGCGAGTTGTGATAAATCTTGCCCTTGAATGAGGATATGCCCCTCGTCTACCTTTTCTAAACCTGACAAAACGTTTAAGAGAGTTGACTTGCCTGATCCAGAAGGACCTAGGATAACCACATCATCTTGGTGTTGAATCTGCAAGTCAATCCCTTTTAAAACCTTGGTTTGACCGTAACTTTTGTGCACATTTTCTAGTTGAATCATTTTTTTCCTACCATTTCTTTGATGAGCGATTGACAAACCTCTGTCAGTGATCCAATTACTTCTTCCATGCTGAATTGATAAATACCAGAAGCAACCATAGAGGCCATCCCGTGTGAGTAGATAAATAGATGCTGGTACAAGCGACTAGCCTCCTCTACAGTCAAAGGATAGTCTGCGACAATCGAATCCAGAACCAATTGGTAACTATGATCCTTCATGGGAAGAAAATCTTGAAAGCGACGAATGGGATCTTTGCTAGGATTTTGGAAAAGCAATTGAAAGAGTTGGGGCTCTTTTGAGGCGAAAAGGATATAAGCAACCCCGACAGATCGAAAAGGCTTTTCATCTTCTAAGGCCTTGCGAATATACTCCACCACGACCATTTCCGCAGCACCAATAACCTCTGCTTGTAACTCGGCCATATTGGCAAATTGCCCAAAAATCACTCTCGGTGTGGCTCCCAGTTTCTCCGCTAATGCTCGAGCTGTCAAACTAGCTATTCCCTCTTCTCTCACCAATTGTAAAGCTGTACCAATGATAGTCTCTTTACTAAATTTAACCTTTGGTGGCATAAGACTCCTTTCGTGCAACATTCGTTGCGCAACACTTGTTGCATAAAAGGATACCATAAAAAGAAAGACTTGTCAAGAAAAAACTGTAAAACACAAAACAAAAAACAGAGGACTTTTTATTTCTTTGCTACCCATCCGATAGCATCGTGAGGTGGGTTTTCGGTGTCAATCCAGATGAATTCAATTCCAATTTCCCCGTTTTTGAATTTGGTCAATCGAATACCGTTGATTTCTAGTTCATTGAGTCGTTGACCTGTCAAGACTTCTCGTTTCTTCAACTGGAAAAGTTAAGGGGAACTAATATAAATCTTCAAGACTTCTGTATTCTATAACTTCATTCTTTATAATGCTCTTTTTGAATTCAAAATGATTCAAAGGATTATCAATTAACACTATCTTGGGAATATCATCTAGGTTAGTAACTAAGGATAAAATAAAATCTGATTTAAATTCTTTGGCTTTTTCATATTCTCTGGAAGTCAATCGAATGCGACCCTTAGGTTTTCGAATTCCTTTAACTTCGGCAAGATAAGAATGTTCTTGAACATCTACTTGGAAATCATATCCATCACCATAAAGACGGGCATCGGTTAACTGTCCACCTTGAAATTTTTCTTCTTTATCAAAATGAAGGATAAAATAATTCTCTGCCTCCATTCCCGTTTCTTGTAGACGTTTGAATTTAGTTCGAACTATTGGCTTTTCAACAATGGTTACACCTGTTTTCTTCCCTTCGCTTGCGAGTAACATTTTAACGATTTCTGCATAACTGTGAACATCTTCATTCCCAAACATCATGTCAATTAAATCTTTACGAAAACGGTAGACTTCAGCTTTTTGCCACCAGCCTTTTCGATTGTTGTCAAAATAAGGGTCGAATAAATCCATTCTATTTTTAACTACCCCAGTTGTTTTTGCGATGCCCAAAGAAACTATATAACGATAAAACTCAGATTTACTAGAGCATTGAAACTCTTTTATAAACAACTTATCAAATTTGGCAAGACCATAGCCAATTAAATTTAACAATTCATAATGAGGGTGTTTGGACATAACTTTCTCCATCAATAGATATTGATTTCATTATACAAAAAAACACGGCTTACCACCGTGTTTCTTTATTTATTTCACCAGTTTCTTCATCTCATCAATACGTGCTACGGTCGCGTCGTATTTGGCTTGGTAGTCGGCTTGTTTGTCGCGTTCTTTTTGGACGACTTCTGGTTTGGCGTTGGCTACGAAGCGTTCGTTAGAGAGCTTCTTACCAACCATATCCAGTTCTTTTTGCCATTTAGCCAGTTCCTTATCGAGACGAGCGAGTTCTTCTTCGACATTGAGGAGGTCTGCGAGTGGCAAGTAGATTTCTGCTCCTGTGATGACGCTTGACATTGCGAGTTCAGGTGCAGGGATGGTTGATGCGATTTCCAAGTGTTCTGGATTTGTGAAGCGTTTGATGTAGTTGACATTGCTGTTAAAGAAGGCTTCCAAGTCGCTATCGCTTGTCTTAACAAGGATAGTGATAGGCTTGCTTGGTGCAACGTTTACTTCTGCACGCGCATTACGAACAGCACGGATCAAGTCTTTAAGGCTTTCTACACCAGTGTGAGCAGCGAGGTCTTCAAAGGCTGGATTAACAGTTGGGTATTCTGCTGTAACGATAGAACCTTCTGAGATTTGTCCAAAGATTTCCTCTGTCACGAATGGCATGATTGGGTGAAGGAGACGAAGGATCTTGTCCAAAGTGTAAAGGAGAACAGAACGTGTGATGACTTTCTCTTCTTCGTTATCGCTATAAAGGACTTCCTTAGTCAACTCAACATACCAGTCCGCAAACTCGTCCCAGATGAAGTTGTAGAGGATGTGTCCAGCAACACCAAATTCAAACTTGTCAAAGTTTTCAGTAACTTTGCCGATCGTTTCATTGAGGTTGTGGAGAATCCAGCGGTCTGTGACGTTTCCAGCTTCCTTGTTGGTAACTTTTTCGACATTGGCAGTTGCTTGCTCAAGGGTCAAGCCTTCATTGTTCATGAGGATGTAGCGAGAGATGTTCCAGATCTTGTTAATGAAGTTCCATGAAGCATCCATTTTCTCGTAAGAGAAGCGCACGTCTTGTCCTGGGGCAGAACCGTTTGAAAGGAACCAACGAAGGCTATCTGTTCCGTACTTATCAATAACATCCATTGGATCAATCCCGTTACCGAGAGATTTCGACATCTTGCGTCCTTGCTCATCACGAATGAGACCATGAATTAAGGCATTTTTGAATGGCGACTTGCCAGTAAATTCCAAACCTTGGAAAATCATCCGAGACACCCAGAACGGAATAATATCATAACCAGTCACCAAAGTTGATGTTGGATAATAACGTTTAAAGTCTTCTAAATCGACATCAGGCCAGCCCATGGTCGAGAATGGCCAAAGGGCAGAACTGAACCACGTATCCAAGACATCTTCGTCCTGAGTCCATCCGTCACCTTCAGGTGCTTCTTCGCCGACATATATTTCACCCTCAGCATTGTACCAAGCAGGGATTTGGTGACCCCACCAGAGCTGACGAGAGATTACCCAGTCGTGGACATTTTCCATCCATTGGAGGAAGGTATCGTTGAAACGAGGTGGGTAGAATTCTACCTTGTCCTCTGTGTCTTGGTTGGCAATGGCATTTTTCGCCAATTGGTCCATCTTGACGAACCATTGCGTAGACAAGCGCGGTTCAACCACAACACCTGTACGCTCTGAGTGACCAACACTGTGGACACGTTTTTCGATTTTAACAAGGGCACCGATTTCTTCCAACTTAGCAACGACTGCCTTACGAGCTTCAAAACGGTCCATGCCTGCAAATTCGAAGGCCAAGTCATTCATGGTTCCGTCGTCGTTCATGACGTTAACTTGTGGCAAGTTATGACGTTGACCAACCAAGAAGTCGTTTGGATCGTGAGCAGGCGTGATTTTCACGACACCAGTACCAAACTCAGGATCTGCGTGTTCATCCCCAACGATTGGGATCAATTTATTAGCGATTGGAAGGATAACATTTTTACCGATCAAGTCCTTGTAGCGTGGGTCTTCTGGATTTACCGCAACCGCAACGTCCCCAAACATGGTCTCAGGACGAGTTGTCGCCACTTCAAGGGCGCGTGAGCCGTCTTCTAGCATGTAGTTCATGTGGTAGAAGGCACCTTCGACGTCCTTGTGAATCACCTCGATATCAGAAAGGGCTGTGCGAGCTGCTGGGTCCCAGTTGATGATAAACTCACCACGATAGATCCAGCCTTTCTTGTAAAGCTCCACAAAGACCTTACGAACCGCTTTTGACAAGCCTTCATCAAGGGTAAAACGCTCACGAGAGTAGTCTACAGAGAGCCCCATCTTGCCCCATTGCTCCTTGATGGTCGTCGCATATTCGTCTTTCCATTCCCAGACTTTCTCGAGGAATTTCTCACGACCCAGGTCATAACGGCTGATGCCTTCGCCACGCAAGCGCTCCTCAACCTTAGCCTGAGTGGCAATCCCAGCATGGTCCATTCCTGGAAGCCAAAGTGTATCGAAGCCTTGCATGCGTTTTTGACGGATGATGATATCTTGCAAAGTTGTATCCCAAGCGTGACCAAGGTGGAGTTTACCAGTTACGTTTGGTGGTGGAATCACGATAGAATAGGGCTTAGCCTTTTGATCGCCTGAAGGCTTGAAAACATCGGCATCAAGCCATTTTTGGTAACGACCAGCCTCAACCTCGGCTGGATTGTATTTAGGTGAAAGTTGTTTAGACATGTGTGTTCTCCTTTAATTACTTTTATTGATAATTTTAACCAAACCAATTTTTGAAAGTTCAATATAAATCTCTTCAATTTCAGCAAATGCTGCAAGTGGTGACATAGTATAATTTCCAGGATTATATTTGAGATCGTACTTGCTTATCTTTGAAATATAATACCTAGAGTGTTTCAATTTTAATGATTCCAACTTTGATTTAATATCTACTAATGTATTATGGTTTAACTTTAAAAACAATTTATTATAATTACCATAGAGCTCTGTGAGAGCATTAAAGTATTCTTTCACTAGAGCTATAGCATCAATCTTAGATGTCTTTTGATTTAGTTTTATCAACTCCGCTTTCAATTTTTTCCATTTAAAGTTGGAATTTAAAAGATAATCTAAATCAATATAGAAATCGATTATAACAGTTTCATCATCTGGGCTAACAGCTTTTACTTCATTTATTGGCAAGTCAATATGTTGTGAATAATTCCTCAATGAATGACAAAATCGATAAGCAAAATTGGTATCATACTGATAGCTTGCAAAACCATGTATACAATCAAACTCCTCACTATCCTTGGAATATTTTTGTTTAATTTGGTTTTCATTAAAATCGACAAACAATTTTCCACTGGATAATAAATGAATCATGAAACGATTTACGTCTGCTTCTTCAATTTCTAATTCCTTTGACTCAAGTTTATTCTTAATACTTAAAAAATCTGAGACATCTGAAATAAACAATTCGAACATATTCTTGATTTTTTGAAAATCCTTTTGAATCTCAAAAATTTGGTTCGAGACTGACATTATTTCTTTGGTTGGTTCAATATCAGAGATGATAATACGTTTTTCATTGTTGTTAATTTCTAAATAAGCTAATCGCTCGATAATATCACTATCATTTAATTCAGCGTACTCCGCATCAATTTGACGTAACTGTTCCTCAGATAAAGAGCTTATTTCCTCTTTTACATCGCTCATCTTATTCCTTCCCACTCACTCTTCAAGAAATCCTATGTCTGACTGTCACAGAGTTCTTATCTGCTACTGTACAGATTCTTTCTGGCAACTCTGCTCTTGTCATCCTTCTACCTCGCTTTCTACAAAAAATCGTCCCTGCCATCTACATGACAGGGACGAATGTGTTTATCCGCGGTACCACCCAATTTCGGGCAAGGCCCGCAACTCTCGTCTTTATAATAAAAAGACAATATTATTTCATTTTCATCCATCAGCAACCAGTTTTGACACATTTGTGGACTTCTCAGCACCGCCACTTTCTGTAAAATGTGGGATTCAAAACACCTCTGATGGCTTTATTGTAGCAAGTTTTTGACAGAAATGCAAGGGACAAGAAGAATTACTTGAAGCTGATTCCGTGTTCTTTTAATTTCTTGATCGTAGCTGGGCCGATTCCCTTCAAGGCAAGAAGTTCTTTTTCAGTCCAGTTTTTGAAGTCAGAAGCTGACTTGATGCCTTCATCATAGAAAGTCTTAGCGCGATCTACTGAGAGGCCACCCAAAGTAGCTGCGAAATCTTCTACTGAATTCGCCACTTTTTGAGCTTGTTCCTTGGTCGCTTCTACTGCTTGTTCTACTTTTTTAGAGACAACTTTTCCTGCTTGGCTGGCAGATTTTTCTGCGTGTTTCACGACTTTCTTGGTCTCTTCTACAACCTTGGTCACTGTAGTTGAAAATGCACCTGAACGACGAAGGCTATTTCGTAATTGTTTTTTACGTTGGAGTTTCTTTGACATGATAAAATCCTTTCAATAAAAAATCCCTGCTCTGACAAGGATTTAATAAAGATATTCTATCAAGATTTTGGCAAAAAATCAAGAAAGTATCTGAATTTTAATAGTTTCGCTCACCAAACAAGCCTTCTGGCAGATCATGAAATCCCTTGCCTGCTTTGAAGTTTTCAAACTTACCCAGCAAGAACTGGTAGGCATCCAAGCGACTTTCATAGCGAATCATGGCATCTTTGGCACGCTCGTCTTGGTCTTCTTCGTAAACCTTCTGACTTTCCTTGTGCGCCATGTCGTTGATCATGATCTGGGTATTAACCCAGGCCTCAAATTCCTTCATAAATTCTTGTTCGTAACTCATTGCTTCTCCTTATTCTAATCCACGGAAGTAGTCCGTATCAATCTCACGATAGGGCTGAATGTCCTGAACATACTCTAGCACGCCTTGGAATTCCCCGTTCTCATCGTGTACCGCAGCGTAGGTGATGTGGACAAACTTGCCTCGCGACTCAGACTTGAACCACATTTCATACTTGTCCTTGAGCCCTTCACGAAGACCTTTCATAACGGCCTTCACCTTTTCTAGGTACTTGGGCGGATGGCAGAGTTCAACATTGCGTCCGACTTGGGACGGCGTCCGTTTGAAAATCATCTCATCAGCTGGCGCATTGTCATTGTAATACTGGAAAATATCGTCTTTATTGACAAAGGTAATCTCCATGGGAAGGTGATTGAGGATGAGGTTGGCCTGCTCTACGGAGAGATAGCCATTGCCAAATACCTGTTGACTATGGCGGTCCAGCACCGCTTCCTTTTCCTTAGGGGTAAAGGTAATGGTAAACTGGCCTTCTGGCGTATCGATAACTTGTTGCACTTGGCCTTCAGCCGTGTCTAGTTGCACGGGCTCCTCTGCACTATTTTCCTCAACGAAACTCTGGCGTTCTGGCACCCATTTCTCTGACGGACGGATGATGGCATAGCCGTAGGCATCGCTCTCCTCCGCAATCTGAAGCCAGTCATCCTGCGTAAAGGACTCAAGGAGAATCATGAGAAGGATGGACTCTTCCTTGAAAATCATACTTTCAAACTCTGTTGCAAAAGCTTCAAAATCTTCTTTTACACTGCTAATGGACACTTCTGGCAGTGACTTGGCTGTCGCTAGAGCTGTCTGAAAGAGTTCCCTGATCTGGTCATCCACTCCCCACATAACTTTTGGAGGTGAGTCGTGTCCATAGCGCTCCATGATAGGAAAGAAGAGCTCTTCCTTGCGCTGGTAGTGGATATCAAATTGCCCCAACAGCCCCATTTGACGGACCAAACCCTTGCGCATCTCTGCCAGCATTTCCTCGTCTTCCATAGACTCATAGGTATCTAACAATCTCCGAATGCGAATCAAGGCAGCACGGAGGGCCAGATTTTCATCCTTGAAGACGCGAACGGGGTGGCCAGGATGCTCGGTATCCTCTACTTCGACACCCTTAACAGCGTTTTTAAAAAGATTAGCATGGACATCACAGAGCTCCATGACATCTTCAAAGGTGACTCCTGAATCTGAGTTCATCAGCTCGTGCTCCATGAGAGAAATCTCGATGGCTGACACACCTGTAAAGGTCGCATCAAAACGCTCCTGAACTGACTCAGGAGAGGCGCCATTGTGCAATTCTAACAAAATATCCCGTAGGATATGAATCCGTTCATCTGCCATTAGTCTAATCCAATCACTTCATAGCCGTTCGCTTCCAACGTGCGGACAATCTTGTCCATAGGAGTTCCTTCGAGCTTAGAACCCTGTTTGAGTGATACCTTGCGACCGACTGTGTTGCGCATAAAGGGGTTAGCAAGTGGTTTAAAACCTAGCTCTACTAGGATTTCCAAGACTTCTGGATGCTTGTCCACCACTTCTGCAACGGGAATTGACACATCGAT
Organism: Streptococcus sp. KHUD_016; assembly: GCF_051106465.1. Lineage (GTDB taxonomy): Bacteria > Bacillota > Bacilli > Lactobacillales > Streptococcaceae > Streptococcus. The sequence continues at coordinate 1,566,014 of NZ_CP193663.1, forward strand.
GATATTGTCCATGACGACCTCCATGTATGTTCTAATACTCAATGAAAATCAAAGAGCAAACTAGGAAGCTAGCCGCAGGTTGCTCAAAACAGTGTTTTGAGGTTGTGGATAGAACTGACGAAGTCAGTAACCATACCTACGGCAAGGTGAAGCTGACGTGGTTTGAAGAGATTTTCGAAGAGTATAAAATGATTTTACTGCTTATATTATACCATATGGGAAGAGATTAAAAAACTAGCAGAAGAGTTCCTGCTAGTTTCTTTCACTTCAAGTTATTCCTTATCCTCTGGTTTTGCGAGCCACTGGGCTACATCCATCAGCTTGTCAGCAAGCAGTACTTTCCCGAAACCTACTAGAGCATTGTCATCTTTTTTCATGTTCTTCAGGACTTTGATGCTTTGCATCACGAAAAAGTAATTCCCGTAGGTCTTGGCTAGAATTTTAATGAACCCCATATTACTCACCTTCGATGATTTCTGCTTCTTTTCGGATGGTATCAATGTCTCTTTGATATTGCACTTCATTGTAGTCGACTAGCTTGGACAATTCCTGTTGCAATCTTTCTCCCATCGGTTTCATGGTCGCAAAGGTTAAGCCACCAGAAATGACTCCACCTAGGATAGGAATCACTTTCCCCACCCCTTTAGCTAGGCCTCCTTTTGTCAGATTGACACCAAAAATTTTCAAAATTTTCTCTAAAATTGGATACCAGAGGGTCTTTGTCAAGGCTTTCTTGTTCACTACTTTTATGACTTGCTTGGCTACTGTCACACCGCCTGATCGAAGCAGGGCACCTGCGCCATTTACTCCCAGCATCACTCCGAGATACAGTAGGAGGGTGTTTTTAGCTTCCTCGCTTAACTCATTGCGCGATGCCCAAAGATCATCAAATCCGTAAATATAGCCTAGTTCCTGAGCTAGTTTTAATGAAAAAGCGTAAAACTGGGCTACATCTGTCGGGATGGTGATCGCCATGACAATCCCTCCAGGTAGACCTGCCAAAACCGAAGTTCCACTGGCTAACAGGACATTATCCTTAATACAGGCCTTGGCTACTCTATCCAAGCTTTCTTGAGGCAACAAAGAAGTCGGTCCTTGTTCAATCAAAGTTGGAATATCCTTACGGTCTAATTCCTTTGAAAATTTTTCTACTAAAAATTTCTCTCGATCAACTTTGACCACGGGTAATTTTACCACTTGTTGCAGTACTTGCATAGCTATATCTTGTTTAGCCATATGTCTCTCCGTTTTTCATTTATATCAAGCTTTATCATATCATACTATTTGAAATTTACAAATTTTTTAAACTGATTTTTATCAGATAGATATATCGTCAAATAGCAATGATCATACTCTGGCAACAAAAAAGAGGGTTCCCCCTCTTTCTTAGTTCTTATCCAGATTGCGTAGCATCTCGTCAATCTTGTTTCCATATTCAATGGACTCATCTTTGACGAAGGTTAAATCTGGGATTTTGTACAATTTCAAATTGCGACCAAGTTCACGTTTGATGGTACCAGTTGCTTTTTCAAGCCCGATTTGAGCTTTTTGGTTATCCGAAGCAAGGTTACTCAAAATGGTGTAGTAAACCTTGGCAACAGACAGGTCACCCAGCATCTGAACATCTGTGATGGTCACACCTTGGACACGCGGATCACGGACTTTCTTTTGCAAAATCTCATTGACTTCACGCTTGATTTCCATGCCCACACGATCCGTACGGAAATGATTTGCCATGATATTCCTTTCTCTACTTTGAACCAAAAGCTAGGCCAGCAGACCTAGCTATTTTTAATAGATAGAGGAACTAGAGCCATTTGAATCTAGGAAACAAGCCTTTGATAGAACTAAAGTTCATCAAGGCGCTGTTGACAACGAGTCAAATGAGCTATCGTTTCTCTATTATCGTTTGATTTCTTCCATGACGTAGGCCTCAATCACATCATCAGTCTTGATATCATTGTAGCCATCAATCATCAATCCACCTTCACGACCGTTTGTAACTTCTTTCACGTCGTCTTTGTAGTGTTTCAAGCTTGCGAGTTCACCGTCATAGATAACGACACCGTCACGGATAACACGGACTTTAGAATCACGGGTAACCTTACCGTTGATAACCATAAATCCACCGATGGTTCCGACTTTAGATACCTTGAAGGTTTCACGGATAACTGCTTCACCGATAACTTTTTCTTCGAATTCAGGATCAAGCATCCCTTTCATGGCTTCTTCCATCTCTTCGATAACCTTATAGATAATGCTGTGGAGACGGATTTCTACATCGTCAGCTTCAGCTTGTTGACGCGCTTGTGGTGTAGGGCGTACGTTGAAACCAACGATAAAGGCATTTGAAGCTTCCGCAAGGGTCACGTCAGATTCGTTGATAGCACCGACTGCCGAGTGGACGATGGTAACTTTGACACCTTCCACATCGATCTTTTGAAGCGAGGCAGAAAGGGCTTCAACAGAACCTTGTACGTCGGCCTTGATGATAACGTTAACTGACTTAAGCTCACCAGCTTTAAGTGTATCAAAGAGGTTTTCAAGGCTGACACGTTGGGTAGCTTGACGTTGTTTCATAAGGGCACGTTTGGCACGTTCTTCACCTGCTGCACGCGCAGATTTTTCATCTTCGTAAACGGCAAAGTGATCACCCGCCATTGGCGCTTCGTTCAAACCTGTGATAGAAACTGGCGTTGATGGGCCTGCAACCTTGACACGGCGACCAAGATCATTGGTCATGGCACGGACACGACCGAAGGTATTTCCGACAACGATTGGGTCTTGAACATTCAAGGTACCTTGTTGAACAAGAAGGGTTGCGACCGCACCTTTTCCTTTATCCAAGCGAGCCTCGATAACGGTACCGATGGCACGAACTGTTGGGTCTGCCTTGAGTTCTTGGATTTCAGCTACAAGAAGGACTGTTTCCAAGAGTTCTTCGATATTTTGGTTGAATTTAGCTGAGATTTCAACAAATTCAGAATCTCCACCCCAAGCTGTTGACATAACCCCATGCTCTGCCAATTCACCGATAACACGTTCTGGATTGGCACCTGGTTTATCAATCTTGTTGATAGCCACGATAATTGGAACGTTTGCCGCTTTTGAGTGGTTGATGGCTTCGATTGTCTGAGGCATAACCCCGTCGTCGGCCGCTACGACCAAGATGGTAATATCGGTAACAGATGCACCACGCGCACGCATAGAAGTAAAGGCCGCGTGTCCTGGTGTATCAAGGAAGGTGATCTTCTTGCCATTTTCCACGATTTGGTAGGCACCGATATGCTGCGTGATACCACCCGCTTCACCTGTCGCAACACGGGAGTTACGAAGGGTATCCAAAAGGGTTGTTTTACCATGGTCAACGTGTCCCATGATGGTTACAACTGGTGGACGCTCAACCAATTCATCTTCGTTAAGATAGCCATCTTCGACAAAGAAACGTTCGATGTCGGCATTATCCACTTCAACCTTTTGTTTGGCTTCGATACCGTAATCCACCATGAGGAGTTCGATGGTTTCTCCATCCAAGGATTGGTTTTGTGTGGCCATGACACCCATCATAAAGAGTTTCTTAACGATTTCTGCCGGTTCACGTTTGATACGTTTTGCGATTTCCGCAACAGTCATACCATCTGTATACTCAAATTCTGTTGGCAATTCGTGGAACTTACGCTCTGTAACAGGTTTTGGAGTCTGGTTACGGTTGTTTTGCTTGTTCCCTTTTTTATTTTTCTTGTTGTTATTCCAGTTACTATTTCTTTGATTTCTCACTTGATTCTGACTACTTCGATTCTTTTGTTGTTTTCTAGGACCATCTTCTTCGTGATCATAATCGTCACGTTCTTTGTCTGGTCGAGCTTGTTTTTTACGACGTGTATCCACTGGCGCTTCTTTCGCTACAGGAGCTACTGTTACGGCTGACTGCGTTTGTTCAGCTAGCTTAGCAGCTTCTTCAAAGATTTCCTCTGGTTCCTTGCGTTTATTAGCTTGAGCCAAGGCTTCTTTGGCAGCTTGCGATTGTTTGAAGCGCTCCTCGCTTGAGCGTGCGTACTCTGCATTTTGCTCTGCTTTTAGGGCTGCTGCACGGGCTTTAAAGTCAACACGTGGGCTAGCTTGTTTAGGCTGGAAGTCTTGTTGCTGACGGCGATCATTGCCACGATTCCCTTGACCTTGTGGTTTTTTCCCTTGGTCGTTGAAACGGCGATTGTCGCGGTTTCCTTGACCAGGTTTGCCACCATTACGGTTGTCATTTTTCTGACGGTTGCCGTTTTGTTGGTCACGGTTGTTGCCCTTGTTTTGTTTGCGTCGCTCTGCCTGCTCTTTGGCACGCGCCTCACGCTCCGCCTTGAAGTTTCGACTTTGTGGTCTTGCGGCCACTACTTTTTCTTCCTTAGGAGCTGCAGGTGTAGCTGATTTGCTTTCTTCCTTTGCGGCAGCTGGTTTAGATGATGCAGGCTTTTCAGCTTTCTTTTCTACACTTGCTTTTGGTGCTGCAGGTTTTACTTCTGCCTTAGGAGCAGGTGCAGGTTTAAAGCTAGCTGCGATTTGTTCAGCAGCAGCAGCTTCCACGCTTGATGAGTGGCTTTTCACATCCAAGCCCAACTCTTTTGCACGCGCTACAACTTCTTTACTTTCTTTTCCAAGTTCTTTTGCGATTTCGTACAATCTTTTCTTAGACAAATCATGTCCTCCTCTTCTATTCCATAAGAGACCTCATTTTCTTTGTAAATCCAGCATCTGTCACAGCCAAAACCTTTCTCGATTTTCCGACTGCTATGCTTAATTCCAGTGTTGAAAACACGGTTATAACTTCTACTTGATAATAGTCACTTTTATCTTGAATCTTCTTGGTCAGATTGGGACCAGCATCATGAGCTAGAAAGACTAGCTTGGCTTTCTGGTCTTGGATGGCTTTAACCACCAATTCCTCTCCTGATATGATCCGGCCTGCTCGTTGAGCAAGTCCCAAGAGATTACTTATCTTTTGCTTATTCAAGTCCTAACTCTCTTCTTTTCACTTTGTGATCCACATAAGCGATCAACTCGTCATAAAAGCTTTCTTCCACTTCCATGTTAAAGCTACGGTTAAAGACTTTCTTCTTTTTGGCCTCTAGGGCTTCTGCATTGTCTAGCTTGATATAAGCGCCACGGCCATTGGCCTTGCCTGTCGAATCGATAAAGACCTGTCCTTCTTTGTTCTTGACAATGCGGAGCAAATCACGCTTATCAATCACTTCATTGGATACAACAGACTTGCGCAAAGGGATTTTTCTTGTTTTCATCTTTCCCTCCTCTAGCAGCTTTTATTCTTCGATCAATTCATCCGCAGCTGCGTAATCAACTTGACCTGCTTCTTCCATAGCTTCAAATTCGCTGGCAGACTTGATATCGATACGGTAACCCGTCAAGTGAGCCGCCAAGCGAACGTTTTGTCCACGACGACCGATAGCAAGAGAAAGCTTGTTATCAGGTACAACGACCAAGGCACGTTTGCTGTCATTTTCATCAAAGATAACTTGGTCAACCTCTGCAGGTGCGATAGCATTGTAGATAAACTCAGCTGGATCTGCTACCCACTCGATAACGTCAATGTTTTCTTCGACAGGAATCATGCGGTCGCTCTTGGCGTCGTAGCGAGCTGGGTGGAATTTGCTGGTGATTTTCTTGATATTGGCACCACCACGTCCAACGATTGTCCCGATAGCGTCCACGTTTGGATTGTGGCTACGAACGGCAACTTTCGTACGGTCACCAGCTTCACGAGCCACGCTCATGATTTCAACAGTTCCATCATACACTTCTGGAATTTCTTGCTCCATCAAGCGTTTGATCATTTCAGGATGACTTCGGCTAACAAAGACGTTGACACCACGAGGGTTGTCTTCAACTTTATAAACGTAAACCTCAATACGGTCGTGGGAAGCAAAGACTTCTCCAGGGATTTGGTCTTGTTTTGACAATTGGGCTTCGATGCTACCAAGGTTAACATAAATGAAACGGTTGTCAAAGCGTTCTACCGTACCAGACATGATTTCTTGTTCATGTTCCTTATAAGTATTGTAAGTGATGGCACGTGTTTGCTTGCGCATTTTTTCCATGATGGTTTGTTTAGCAGATTGGGCTGCTACACGACCAAACTCAGCAGGTGCTTCTTCAAACTTGATTTTGTCACCAAGCTCATAGGCTGAATTAATGGCAAGGGCATCTTTCAAGCTGATTTCCAAACGACTATCAAATACTTCATCAACCACTTCACGGACAGTATAAACTGTAAAGTCACCTGTTTTTTCATTGAAGTCAATAGCTACGCTGTCAGATTGACCATAGCGTCTGCGATAAGCGGAACGAAGCGACTCTACTACTGCGTCGATGATGTCTTCTTTTTTGATTCCCTTGTCTTCTTCCAAAATGCGGAAGGCCTCTAGCATTTCTTTACTCATGTTCTTTTTACTTTTGAATCCTCAAAAGCTATCCTTTCTTTTCTATAGTTTTACTGCTAAACGTGCTTTTGATACTAAACTGTATGGAATTTGGACGGTTTTCTTACGTGTCTTGTCCATATATTCCATGGTCAACTCATCCTCTTCAAAGGATACCAAAGTTCCTTCAAAGACTTTTTGTTTATCGATGGCTTGGTAGAGCCCGACATGGATGTATTTCCCAACTGCTCCAGCGACAGCATCCTTGGTTTTCAAAGGACGTTCCAAGCCTGGACTGGTGATTTCTAGGAAATATTGTTCTGGGAAGGGATCTGGCTTGATAGTGTCTAGGACAGGACTGATGATTTCTGTCAGGTCTGCCGTGTCGTTCAAGGTAATTCCTTCGGGTTTATCTACAAAAATACTGAGAATCATGTCACTGCCAATCTTTCCATACTCGATATCCACGAGCTCGAAAGGCGCTTGGATGACAGGTTCTACAACTTCTCTGACTAATTCTACGATTGTTGCGATTGCGTCCACCTCCTCATAAGCAAGAGGCGAAGATATTTCCCCGCCTCTCTTTCTCATATTCTTACTATCAGTATAGCACGTTTGTCAATTTATGTAAAGTATTAGCACTCAAACAGCTGGTTTTCAAGCTATTTCTTAAAATTCTGCCTCAACTCGGTAGATCACTTGACCTTTGCTGGAGAATTTTTGCTCATATTCTGTCATGACATTGCCTTCAAAATCACTGGCATGCAAGTCTAGCCAAACACCATTGAGTTTCATCCCATACTGAGAAAAGCTCACTAGACTATACTCAAATAAGCCACGGTTATCTGTCTTGAAATGGATTTCCCCATTCTCAGGCAAGATGCGCTTGAAGGTATCCAAGAAACTCTTGTAAGTCAAACGACGTTTTTCATGGCGTTTTTTAGGCCAAGGATCAGAAAAGTTTAGGTAGAGACGATCAATCTCACCGTCTTCAAAGTAGTCTGTCAAATCTGAACCATCTACCCACAGCAATTTGATGTTGGGCACTCCAACTTCTAATACCTTATCCAAGGCATAACTCAATACCGACTTTTGGATATCAATCCCGATATAGTTGATGTCAGGGTTTTGTTTGGCCATTCCTGATACGAAGGCCCCTTTGCCACTTCCAACTTCAACATGAATCGGATGATCATTTCCAAACAAGTCTCGCCATTTCCCTTTAGCTTCCAAGGGATTGAGGACCACATACTGGGGATTAGCCTCTAGTAATTCTGTCGCCCCTTTACGATTTCTAACTCTCATCTCTTCTTTCCATACTTATCACGGAAGACGCGCAAGGCATAAATCTCCCGGTTTACATTGTCTAAATCTTGATTTTCACAGTATTTGGCAATCTGGTTCAAGTAAGAATACTGACCATACCAATACAATTTATCTAACACTGTCTGATTGTACTTATAGCCGTAGTCTCTCAACCATTGACGCCACTGATGATCTGGAATGTAGTGGCATAGCAAATGCGCCACATCAAACATACGATCTGTCAGACGAACCGAATCCCAATCCACTAGATAAACAAGACCACTCTCTGTCTCAATCCAATTACTATGGCGAAGGTCTCCATGCACAATCGTTGCATAATCTTCCCTAAAGCCTGGAACCGTCTTACCTAGCTCCGCAATCACACTGTTCAAATAGTGATTCTGCTTCAAGATTTCTGGTACTCCTTGTTGCCAAGAACGTAGCAAATCAACTGGTGTTTCCATGGTATAGCCCAAACGGCTCAACTGCTTCATCAAGGGACGCGAGCGGTGAAGGCGGTTCAAGATATTGATAATCTGCTTGCGATTCATGTCGTAAGGGGTCAATATTTTGCCCATCAACCATTCCTGAGCACACATATCACTGCCATCTGGCAAACGACGAGTCCATAGTAATTGAGGAGCGATTTGTTCTCTGGCTAGGCCAGGTAGGATTGGAGAGGTGTTCATTTTTACAAAGACGCGCTTCCCATCAGGGTAGCTTCCCATATAAGCCTTGCCGCTCTTCCCAGGTATAGGGGTCAGCGTTAGCTCATTATCACCCAAGTCCATTTCTTTCCTCCGTATAAAGTTTCCTTACTATTCTACTAGTTTTTGGTCTATTCGTCAACCGCTTCACACCCGATTCCCAAAGAAAAGCATCTCAATTGATTCAGGCTATCATTATAGCTTAAAGAAGGCAAGCACCGTCTTTCTGCTTACCTTTTCATGATTTTTAGAAATAAGTTAAAAGTGGCAAACTGTTGTAAGACATGTGGACTAGAGTAGAAACCCACAAATTTTGGCTCTTTTTGTAAGCAAAGCCCAGCAACAAGCTCCCAAGTAGATAATAGAAAAACGAAGGCACATCATAAGGTTCATGCATGAAAGAAAAGAGAGAGGAAGTCAGTACAAGCCCTAACCAAGAATTTTCAAATATAGCCCCCTGAAGAAGTCCTCTGAACATGAGTTCCTCCTGGATTGGTCCCAAAACTATAACACTTACAATAAAGGAAAGCGGAAGCCCTTTACTCGTTTCCTCAAGGTGTTGAGCCGAGGCACCAGATGCAACTGAGAAAAAAGCATAATAGCCTATATTTACCAGCACCGTGAGAAGAAAGATTCCAATGAACAGCAAGAGTTGTTTCTTACTTAAAATCCCAAAAGAAATCATATCAAACCATCTCGCATAGCCAAAACTAAGGAAAAGCAAGAGACTCTTTATAATAATGAATGTGTACTGGTGTTGAAAATAATCCCCTTGATTAATGGAATAACCCGCTGCACCAACGATTGCAAATACTAAAAATCCAAAAAACAAGGCATGACACTTATTGAAAATGGCCATAAAGCTATCCTCCTCAACAAACAAACTTTCCTACAAGTCATCCTTTAGCTCTAGTCTTTCCAAAACAAACCATTTTAGTAACCAAAATCCGATAACATAACCAGCTCCTAAGAATATAGCCATAAAAGCTAACATGGGATTCAGGGAAGAAAAGACCGCCGCAGATACAAAGGTTAACACAAAAACATTAAAGGCAATGGTATCAGAAGCCAAGACTAGAATATAAGGTGTCAACCAGTCTAAAGTTTTTGAATCTAGAAAAAATAAGTGTTTATACATGATGAACTCCTCTATGGCTGAAAAGTAAACCTTTTGGTTTTTTCACCCCAAGACCCTATGTAGAAAAGTGAGCAAAAATGGTAATGTCGCTACGATATTATTGATAACATGCACCGCATAGGATGGATAAATGCTCTTGGTATAGCGGGTCAAACCAGCAAAGATGATTCCAACTGTTGCAAAGACGAAGATATCTAACAGACTAGGTAGGCTTGAAAAATGAGGGAGAGCAAATAAAATAGAAGGAAGAAGCAAATCAAGACCAAATCGCGAATGCTTAAAGAAAGCGTGTTGCAGTAATCCTCTATAGATTAACTCTTCCATCAGTGGAACCAGAAAGAACAGGGCTATATAAATACCTAGCTCTGCAAAGTTAGTCCCACTATAACCAATCAATACAGCCCAACCTTCCGCAGTTGACTGAACATGTTTAGCTGTCTGAACGTTAAAAGAGATCTGGAACACTACCACTAATACTGTCAAAATCGAATACCAAAACCATTTTTTTCTTGGAATGCGAAAGAGATAACCATGGCCTGTCTTAACAAGAACCACAATCATGACTCCAATAAAAAGTAAACTCAAGATATTTTGAATCCAGAATAAATTGCCTATCTGAGAAGAAAATTGCCAATAATTTTGAACGATGAGCGTTAGCTGAGAAAGGCCAAATACGAAAAATAGGTAGGATAAAATTGCACTTGTTTTGAATAGAAGCTGATACTTTTTCATAGAAATTCTTCCTCATTTCTTATATTTTAGCCTATATTCCACATAAATGAAAACCTGCTCCTATATAACCAAGGTCACGATAACCACGCGGGCAGTACCCACTTACTGGAAAAGGACCTGAATTTTTTAATATAGAAGGGTAAGAACCAAATGGACTTCCCTGATAAGCATACCCTCTATAAATATCAGATACATCTCCACCCTCTATATGATCAAGCATCTCAGTATCCATAATTTCAAATTGTGACAACATTTTTGTATCCATGACAAATACTCCTTTTTTATTTTTAATTTTTGTCTTGTTACAACTTTGACAAGTTTAGTATATCATCGTTTATTAATTTTTTTCATCCAAATCTTGAATTGTCATCGAAACATCTTGAATTACTCAAAGAGCACAATCTTCCCAATCAACTAATAAGAAGAGACTGGGACAAAAAGATTTTGATTTTAGGAATTCTATATTATAAATTTTTAAAATCGATAGATTAGACAAAAAAGCTAACAAGACAGAATTCTGAGTGTTAGATAACTGATTTTGTTCGCTTTTTATATTTAAGATTAGACTTTTGTCCCAGTCTCTTCTTAGAATCGATAATTATTTTTACTCCACTATTTTTAGCTAAATATCCTGTGTAAAAAAGTCAGCAAAAATGGTGATGTCGCGACAATATTATTGATAACATGCACCGCATAAGATGGATAAATGCTCTTGGTATAGCGGGTCAAACCGGCAAGGATGATTCCAAATGTTGCAAAGACGGAAATATCTAACAAACTAGGTAGGCTTGAAAAATGAGGAAGTGCAAATAAAATGGAAGGAAGGAGCAAATCAAGGCCAAATCGCGAATGTTTAAAAAAGGCGTGTTGAAGTAATCCTCTATAGATTAACTCTTCCATCAGTATACCTATTTGTGCTTTAGAGTGTGAAGCCACTTTATCCTCTAAACGTGTCTTACTATAACATTCCTGTTCTTTAAGCCACGATTTCGCTATGCCTTCTTCTCCCCGCTACCTCACGATAGTCAGGCTTGAGAATCGCTATTGAATTCATCGGTAGCGGGTGCACACGGAGGACTTACACATCAAATACACGACATGCCCGTCTTACTCAAAAAAGAAAGGACGAAATTCGTCCTTTCTCGATCTTAGCTTTTCTTCAACTCACTACAGTTGACAATGAGCCAAAGGATAGTTAATAACCTATTGAAGTGTCAAATGTTGCTAACTCCATTTATCTTCAAATTTAAATAGACACATTATCGGAGTTATCAGTAAGAAAAAATCTAACCAGTTCAGATAATTCATAATATAGGATATAATACCAGCCATAACGAAAAGGTACAAAGCTGTACGATATCCTCTCTTTGGGTTTTTATCAGCCTTGGTGTTAAAAATAATGTACACACAACAAATTGCAATGAGTATAAGCTGAATTATAGTTTCATTTAACATATCAACACCCATTCCTTTTTAAAACTATTTTGGGGGTCTCAATCCAAAAGCTATAATGCCACCTACTATAGCGCCCCCTGTTGCGCAAATCAAGTAAGCTTGAGGGCCTCCAGCGATACAAGATTGTCCTGCCTGAAATGCACCCGACAAGGCTCCTACAACTACATCTCCTCCCAATCCACCTCCAGAAATATTACTTAATTCTTGATTGTCTACTATTTTGTAATCAAACATAATTTCTACTCCCTTCTATGGCCAAATATTATCAGCAATTGCAGTAAAAGCACCACCAAGTTTAGCTCCAGCCCAAGCACAGCCAGCAGTCATAGTCCATGCTGAACCACTAGTAAGGAGCCCTCCTACCGTACACATAGCAACTCCGATACCTGCTCCATAGACAGTTCCTTTTCCTACTGTTCCTCAATCAGTTCCTCCCTCAATGCTAGCCAGCATATCAGTATCCATAATCTTAAATTGTTCCATCATTTTTGTATTCATATCGTATATAACTTTTCAGTTACGGAACAAGTTTAATATAAAAATTATCAAAAAAACATAGGCAATGAAGAGAAAAAATAATTTATCATAGATTAGAAATAATATGACAAAACAATTCAATGATGTTAATTCAATAGTCTTTTGTTTTTTATCAGAGGTACTTATAGATAGATAAATAAGATATGTTTGGAAAGCGAAGAGAATTATATAGAATACAGCTTTCATAAAATATATCTTCCATTTTTATGATGTAGCACTATAGGCTAAATATCCACAAATCAATGCTCCTCCAATTCCTCCTATTGCAGCGCCCCATGGTCCTAGAAACTTCCCATATTTCACTCCACCCGCTGCACAACCTAAAGCAGCAACTACAGCCGCTCCTCCGGAATTACCTCCATAAATCTCACTTAGCATTGTTTCATCTACATTATAATAAGTATTCATACAAATCTCCTTTTATCAAAATCCACCCGTTGCACCTGTTACTCCTGCCCAAAGAGCCACACCAAATTTAGCTCCTATGTATCCACATGCTCCCATAAATGGCGCTCCAACACCACTCGCAGCACAAATGGCTGTTCCTAAGCCCCAGCCACCAAAAGCTGCACCACCACCTTCTAAGACATTAGTTTGCCAATTATTCTTGCCTCCTTCAATACTGGATAACATAGTTATATCCATTTCATGAAATTGTCCTATCATTTTTGTATCCATAACGAATACCTCCATTTTAATCTTAATTTTAATTTTTGTCTTGTTGCAACTTTGACAAGTTTAGTATATCATCGTTTATTAATTTTTTTCATCCAAATCTTGAATTGCCATCGAAACGTCTTGAATTGTTAAAAAATTTAAAAAGCAAGCATTAAAAACATGCTTGCCCTTTCACTCTTGTCTATAGGCAAATTCTAGCCATATGTTATTACAAACAAATAATATCATTGCACCTGTTTACCATCTATTTTTATTTATGAATTTTTTGTTTCACTTTAATCATTATAGAAGCCATAAGAAACGCGACAGCTAGCCGAATCAGTTGGTAACTTTCTTCCTCTCCTGTTTTCGGTAATAATTTTTCATTCGAAGTAATAGATTGGCTTCCCTTAACATCGGTTAAAGGAGTTTTATTTTCTTGAGCAGCATCAAAAATAGGTTTGAGAGTTTCCAATTGATTCTTATTGTCTAACATTGCTAAATCGCCAGATTGAGTAGTTTTAGCTTTGGAAGTTGAGTTTATACTCTCCACTTTCCCACTATTTTCACTATTAGAATTGGGATTATCATTGGATATTTTCATTTCGGTTCTTTTTTCATCACTCATAACTTTGCTTTCACTTACAACTTTATCACTAGTACTCATGCTGTCATTTCTGGTTTTCTCATCATGCACATTTTCAGTTACTGTTTCCTCGGACGATGCTATTATTTCCGTTTGCTTAGGTGAGTTTCTCGAGTACATATAATCATAAACCTGTTGTGCAGTCGCTCCCCCACCAACCCATCCAGATATCGGACGTCCATTTCTTAAATACAAAATTGTTGGTGTTCCTGGAATACCGACTTTTTTAAATAGAAACTCTCTCGCTTCCCCATCAAAATCCTTACCATCCAAATCATAATACTCTAACTTCTTTTCAATCAAGTTATTAAATTCTTTCAATTCAGGAGAAAATTGACGACAATGAGAGCAAGTTTTTCTACCAAAATAAATAGTATGTTCCAATTGATCCTCTGTAAAATATTGACGAACAGCTTCAATATCTATCTTTTTAAAGTTCTCAACATTCTGTTCATACTCTTCTGGGGTTACAATAGAAGGTTTATTCTCCACCTTTTCCTTAGTCGATGGCAAATCTGGTGCCACAAGAGAACTATCATTAGTCTGTATAGAGGAAGAAGTAGTCTGCTCTTCTGCATATACAACACCCGTAGTAATAGATGCAAATACAAGTGGCACAAGTAATAGCGATTTTATCTTTTGTTTCTTCATAAGAATACTCCTTTACATTTGTTGTCTTTATCTTACCTTATTTAAGATTACAAATTCATATAAATCTTAAATGGTCATCAAAACATCTTGAATTGCAAAAACTTCATTAAAAAGGTAAGCATTTCGAAAACACTTACCCTTTTATACTTCATTAACCTCTACTTTTTATAATACTTCAACCCCCAAACGAAAGGAAGATGTTCCGTTTTTTAGCAAGAAAAGTTTTCATTTCTTTGCTCCTTTCTTTTTAGTTAAAGCAAAATAGATCATAACTGCAATCACATAAGCTATGGTATAAAATAGCTGATACCAAATACTTTCCCTAAGCGGATAAAGAAAGAGGGACATGATTAGATACAAGATGAAAATGATAAGTATTTTTTTCTTCATAAGATTTCCTCCTAAATGTGTGATTTATCTTAGTTGAGCAAGAACCTTTACACTGCTAGTATAGCACTCATTTTGACCTTGGATTACTCAAATCATGAATGGTCATCGAAACATCTTGAATTGCAAAAACTTTATTATAAAAGGTAAGTATTTCGAAAACACTTACCCTTTTATACTTCATTAGCTTCTACTTTTTATAATACTTCAAGCCCCAAATGAGCAGAAGCATGATAATCAAGCAGAGAATAGCGCCAATGTAGACAATTAATTGCTGATAGGATTCTGTTGCTGTGATACTTCTATACAAACAAATAATAGACATCAATCCTATCAAGCCGGTGAACATGAGTTGATTGGTTCTAGGACTAACCAAATCATCATCTTCAAACCCTCTTATCCTCATTCCCCTAGTGAGATAAACAGTAACAAAAATAGAAGCTAAGTTAATAACCACTAAAAGAAATTGGAAAACCAAGGAAAAATTTAAAAACTGACGAGATAGAAATAGATAAGTAGAGACAAGTAAGGGCAACTGACCTAGGAACAATCTCGCAAGAAAGATGGTCCGTTTTTTTTTAAAATATTTTTTTCATTGCTTTCTCCATTACAATTAAATGATATCTAATCATTTTCTAAAATTTGATAACTTTTGTGAAATGTTTTAGCAGAAACAACTCTATGATTGGTGATATCTAGATAATCACCTGGGTAACCAAGAACATACATTCCATAACCAGCGAATCCTCCTCCAACTGTTCCAACTAGACCAAACTTGATATTCGTTGCGAGAGAAGTGTTGAGACCTGCCATTAGAATGCGCACATGATTATCCAACCAAACCATATAATTTTTTTGAAAAGCTTCCTCTACCCAACTTGGTTTAGGAGTTGCTTGACCAATTTCCCAAACATCAACAATTTGATTCCCATATTTTGCCTTCATAGCTTCAATCCTTTTTAAATACCATTACATGAGTTTGGAGTTCCCCCTATACCATATGGACCACATGGTTTTGAAAAATGTATAATAGGCCACTTACCATTTAATTGATCCAAAGTTGGAGAAGGTGCTAGCCCACCCAATAAACCAGAAATCATATCTCCCCAACCTCCGAAACCTCCTTCAACTTTCGCAAGCATTTCATTATCCATAACAGAAAATTGTGACATCATTTTTGTATCCATGACAAATACTCCCTTTTTTATTTTTAATTTTTGTCTCGTTGCAACCTTGACAAGTTTAGTATAGCATTGTTTTTTAAAATTTTTCATCCAAATCTTGAATTGTCATCGAAACGTCTTGAATTGCAAAAACTTTATTATAAAAGGTAAGTGTTTCGAAAACACTTACCCTTTTATACTTCATTAGCTTCTACTTTTTATAATACTTCAATCCCCAAATGAGCAGAAGCATGATAAGCAAGCAGAGAATAGCACCAATGTAGGCAATTAATTGTTGATAGAATTCTCCTGCTGTGATACCCCTATACAAACAAATAATAGACATAAAGCTTGTCAAGCCGATGAACATGAGTTGATTGGTTCTAGGACTAACCAAATCATCATTTACTTCTATTTGAGAGCATCTCTTTTATGTTAACGTATGTTAACACTAAAAAACAAGACAGACCAATAATATTTAAAATGAACAATAATTGGGTTAAGTCTCTAAAAAAATTAGCCACTGACACTATAAGAAATACTATAAATACTATAGTTGAAACTATTTTTTTCTTATCCATAATTATTTACTCCATTTCAAGTAAGTTCATCTTATCAATGAAGAGTGATTTCTAACAGAATGTAGCAGCTCCAGTTGCCGCTCCACCCCAAAAACCAGCAGCAGCCCCAGATACAGTACCAAAGAAAGGTAGCGTTACAGTTCCCACAGCACCACCATCAACTCCTCCAGTCAATGCACCTCCAACTACACCTAGTCCACATTTTATCCAACCGCCACCTTCAACGCAAGCAAGCATATCAGTATCCATAATCTCAAATTGTTCCATCATTTTTGTATCCATGATGAATACCTCCATTTTATTTCTAATCTTTGTCCTGTTGCAACTTTGACAAGTTTAGTATATCATTGTTTGTTAAAGTTTTTCGTCCAAATCTTGAATTGTCATCGAAACGTCTTGAATTAGCTTTTCATTTGAAACCACCTCTAAATTTTTAAAAAAAAGATAATTTCTAATCATTTTTTACCATTCAGGAAGTTTCAATGACAATTCAAGATTTCATAAAATATGAACTTATTATTATGGCATAATAAACTCATCATATTATATGAAAGGAATTGCCAATGACTTCTTATAAACGTACATTTGTTCCTCAAATAGATGCTAGAGACTGTGGTGTCGCTGCCTTAGCCTCGATTGCCAAATTCTATGGTTCAGATTTTTCTCTAGCTCACTTGAGAGAACTTGCAAAGACCAATAAAGAAGGAACGACTGCTCTTGGCATTGTAAAAGCCGCAAATGAAATGGGTTTTGAAACAAGACCTGTTCAAGCAGATAAAACTCTCTTTGACATGAGTGATGTCCCCTATCCATTTATTGTTCACGTTAACAAAGAAGGAAAACTCCAACATTACTATGTTGTCTATCAAACAAAGAAAGACTATCTGATTATTGGTGATCCTGATCCTTCTGTAAAAATCACCAAAATGTCAAAAGAACGCTTTTTCTCTGAATGGACTGGAGTAGCTATTTTTCTAGCTCCCAAACCCAGCTATCAACCCCATAAAGATAAAAAGAATGGTCTACTGAGCTTCCTACCTCTGATTTTCAAACAAAAATCTCTCATTGCTTACATTGTTCTCTCAAGCTTATTAGTCACTATTATCAATATCGGTGGTTCTTATTATCTCCAAGGAATCTTAGATGAATACATCCCAAATCAGATGAAATCAACTTTAGGAATTATCTCAATTGGTCTAATTATCACCTATATCCTCCAACAAGCCATGAGCTTCTCCAGAGATTATCTCCTAACTGTTCTGAGTCAGAGATTAAGTATTGATGTGATTTTATCCTATATTCGCCATATTTTTGAACTTCCTATGTCTTTCTTTGCGACACGTCGTACAGGAGAAATCATTTCACGGTTCACAGATGCTAACTCTATTATAGATGCCTTGGCTTCTACCATTCTTTCTCTTTTTCTGGATGTTTCTATTCTGATTCTTGTAGGGGGCGTCTTACTGGCACAAAACCCTAATCTCTTCCTTCTTTCTCTTATTTCCATTCCTATATACATGTTCATCATCTTTTCTTTTATGAAGCCTTTCGAAAAAATGAACCATGATGTCATGCAAAGTAATTCTATGGTTAGCTCTGCTATTATCGAAGATATCAACGGGATTGAAACTATAAAGTCGCTCACGAGTGAAGAAAATCGCTATCAAAATATAGACAGCGAATTTGTAGATTATTTGGAAAAATCCTTTAAACTTACTAAATATTCTATTTTACAAACTAATTTAAAGCAAGGAACAAAGTTAGTTCTTAATATCTTTATCCTATGGTTTGGTGCTCAATTAGTCATGTCGAGTAAAATTTCTATCGGTCAGCTGATTACCTTTAATACACTTCTTTCTTACTTTACAACTCCTATGGAAAATATTATCAACCTCCAAACCAAACTCCAATCTGCGAAGGTTGCTAATAACCGCTTGAACGAGGTCTATTTAGTCGAATCTGAATTTCAAGTTCAAGAAAACTCTGTTCATTCACATTTTTTGATGGGCGATATTGAATTTGATGACCTTTCTTATAAGTATGGTTTTGGGCGAGATACCTTAACGGATATTAATCTAACGATTAAACAAGGAGATAAGGTCAGCCTGGTTGGAGTTAGTGGTTCTGGTAAAACAACTTTAGCCAAAATGATTGTCAATTTCTTTGAACCTTACAAAGGACATATTTCCATCAATCATCAGGATATTAAAAATATTGATAAAAAAGTCTTGCGCCGTCATATTAATTACCTGCCCCAACAAGCCTATATCTTTAATGGCTCTATCTTGGAAAACTTAACCTTGGGTGGTAATAATATGATTAGCCAAGAAGATATTCTAAAAGCTTGCGAATTAGCTGAAATCCGTCAAGATATTGAAAGAATGCCTATGGGCTATCAAACTCAACTTTCTGATGGAGCAGGTCTGTCAGGAGGACAGAAGCAACGAATCGCCCTCGCTCGTGCTCTTTTAACTAAATCTCCTGTTTTAATACTAGATGAAGCTACTAGTGCTCTCGATGTTTTGACTGAGAAAAAGGTTATAGATAATCTTATGTCCCTAACTGATAAAACCATTCTCTTTGTAGCCCATCGTCTAAGTATAGCCGAACGGACTAACCGTGTCATTGTTCTTGACCAAGGGAAAATCATTGAAGTTGGTAGTCATCAAGAGTTAATACAGGCGCAAGGCTTCTACCATCATCTATTCAACAAATAAGGAGAATGTTATGAATCCTAATCTTTTTAGAAGCGTCGAGTTTTATCAGAGACGTTACCATAATTATGCGACAGTATTGATCATACCACTTTCATTACTGTTTACTTTCATCGTGATTTTCTCCCTTGTTGCTACAAAAGAGATTACTGTTACATCGCAAGGAGAAGTCACTCCTACAAGTGTCATTGCATCCATTCAGTCAACCAGTGATAATACTATCTTAGCTAATCATTTAGTGGCAAATCAAGTAGTTGAAAAAGGTGACTTACTCATCAAATACTCTGAAACAATGGAAGAAAGTCAGAAAACTGCCTTAGAAACTCAGTTACAAAGACTTGAGAAGCAAAAAGAAGGACTTGGAATTTTGAAACAAAGCTTAGAAAAAAATACCGATCTTTTTTCTGGTGAGGATGAGTTTGGCTACTATAATACCTTTATGAATTTTACTAAACAAGCTCATGATATTGAGCTGGGTATCTCAAAGACTAACACTGAAGTTTCAAATCAAGCCAATCTTGCTAATAGCAGTTCATCAGCTATCGAACAAGAAATTACAAAAATTCAACAACAAATTGGAGAATATGAAGAGCTGAGAGATGCTATCATAAACAAAAGAGCACGCTTACCGACTGGCAATCCACACCAGTCAATTTTGAATCGTTATCTTGTAGCCTCACAAGGACAAACACAGGGAACTGCAGAGGAGCCATTTTTATCTCAAATCAATCAAAGTATTGCAAATCTTGAATCATCTATCGCAAGCCTCAAAATTCAGCAAGCTGGTATCGGAAGTGTAGCAACTTATGATAATAGTTTAGAAACCAAAATTGAAGTACTCCGCACTCAATTTTTACAGACTGCTTCTCAGCAACAACTAACCGTGGAAAATCAATTAACAGAATTAAAAGTACAACTAGATCAAGCGACACAGCGCTTAGAAAATAATACCTTAACCGCTCCAAGTAAAGGTATCATTCATCTGAACAGCGAATTTGAAGGTAAAAATAGAATTCCGACTGGTACAGAAATTGCTCAAATATTCCCTGTCATCACAGATACAAGAGAAGTACTAATCACTTACTACGTATCATCTGACTATCTCCCCTTACTAGATAAAGGACAAACTGTAAGATTAAAACTTGAGAAGATTGGAAATCACGGTATTACCATCATTGGCCAACTTCAGAGCATTGATCAAACTCCTACCAGAACAGAACAAGGAAATCTCTTTAAACTAACCGCTCTTGCAAAACTATCTAATGAGGACAGTAAACTCATCCAATACGGCTTACAAGGTCGCGTCACTAGTGTAACTGCAAAGAAAACATATTTTGATTATTTCAAAGATAAAATTTTAACACATTCTGATTAATTTTCAGATAACACTCTATAACTATTTATTATCTTATAAAACAGGAGAATCGTAACATGGATAAGAATCAAAACCTAACTTCATTTCAAGAACTAACAACTACTGAACTCAACCAGATTACAGGTGGAGGATGGTGGGAAAATTTCTTATATAGCGTTAATAGATATTCTCATAACATCACACAAGGACTTCTCATCAGCCAATACAACTATAAAAAAATAAGATCGAGATACAAGAACTCTCGGTCTTATTTTCATCATTCTGTATGCATCATAGTAAGTATCTGACGAAAGACTTGATTTTGACAGATAGTATTGAGACTAGCATTGGGATAACTTTCCACTATCTTCATAACGGTATAAAGACCAACTCCTCTCTCCTCCCCTTTAGAACTAACTCCAAAAGAGAAGATTTCAGAAACATCTATGCCCTCTTCTTTGATG
Organism: Streptococcus sp. KHUD_016; assembly: GCF_051106465.1. GTDB lineage: Bacteria > Bacillota > Bacilli > Lactobacillales > Streptococcaceae > Streptococcus. The sequence continues at coordinate 1,586,930 of NZ_CP193663.1, forward strand.
GAGTTTTCAATGATAAAGTTTTCCTTCGCTCCACTTTTTAAAAAGGCGATTGAGACATAAGGTTGACTAGCCTCTGCACTAGCTTCAATAGCATTGTCACAAAGGATAGACACAATGGTTAGAAAATCAAGTAGGTTCATCCCCTCAACTTGAATCTCCTCAGGAACCTCGACATTAAAGACAATATCCTTTTCTCTGGCTTTTATAAATTTTCCTGCGAGGAGACTTTTGAGGGCACGGTCCCGAATATTCACCAATCGGCCCAGGTCATATTTGTTGTCCTGCAATTTTTCACTAGAATCCTTCAAGACGGAGTCGTAGATCTCTTTTATCTGCTCCATATCCTCCTCTTCAATGCCTAGGCTTAAGCTGGTCAAGAGGTTGGCATAATCATGACGAAAGCTCCGAACTTCCTTATAAAGCTCCTCTATATGCCGACTATAGCGTTCCATATCTCTATAGCGCAGGGCCTGCTCTTGGTTAAGTTTCTCCTGAAGTTTTTCCTTCAAATAGGTATCCAGCTTCTTGATAACCCCCATAAAAAAGAGCATGTAAAACACTAGGATCAGATGGCGAACAGTCTTTGATTGAATGCTTTGTTCATATTCAAAGAAAGACAGAGTTTCCATAACTAGATAGTAGGTTCCCATTATCCAGTTAATTTTAGTCAGGGACTTTTGAAAACCTTTATCTAGAATCTCCCTTCTCAAACTAGTAAAATCATAGTCCAACCATTTCAAAAAGACTAGAGAAATGAAGAAATTGAAAATTATTATACATAACCCAGTAAGTGAGTAGCCATCATATACTTGCCCTTGTCCCAAAAATGGAAGCACAAAATAGGAGACTCCTCTATAAAAGAGATTCACCAATATCATTGGAAAGAGACCATAAAAGAAAAGAAGTTTTTTAGGAAGCCCTCTTAACAATAAGAAAGATAACCCTATGCCAAACAAAGGTTCTATAAAATATGACAAATATTCACTCACAGCTAAAAATTTAAAAGTCGCAAAAATGGCCCCTAGGAGAAATTTCAGAAGAAAGGCCTTAAAAATCCTCTCGAAAGTGAGACCAATTCCATCTACCTTAAAGAAAATGACAATTTCTAGCCCATTAGTAATAAGTGTATACAATAATATCCAAGTAATATTCATAAATTCTCCTAGCTCAATGCAAATTATTGATAGCCTCAGACACTTCCCTAACCTTATAACGCGCGATTAGACAACTTCCACCATTGGCAAAGAAAAGCAGTTTTTCTTTCTTATCCAAATGCACTACATTGGCTGGATTGATGAGAAAAGAACGATGACACTGCAAGAGACGAGGCTCCTGCTTGAGAACCTCCTCTAGACTCGCCGTAAATTCCAGCCTATCCGTCTTGGTATAGAGAATAACACGATGGGGTCTTGGGGACGTTTCGAGATAGTAAACCTCTTTAAAAGGATACTGGAATTGAGCAAATTTTGATTTAAAGTAAAAGCAATCTTCCGCCAGGATTTTGCTGTCTTGACTATCGGCATAGAGAAGAGCTGTCTCGATACGAGACTCAAACTCCTCTGCCGACAAGGCCTTATCAATGTAGTCCAAAGCTGATACCTGGTAGCGAAAGGACAGGGGCATAAACTCCGAGTGAGTCGTCACAAAGACAATCAGGGCATAAGGATCTCGATCCCGAATCTTTCTTGCCACTTCTAGGCCTTTCATCTCCTCATTTCGAATCTCAATGTCCAAAAAGAAAAGCTGATGTGCTCCCTTCTCATGCACCTCTGCTAGCAGTTGGTCTGGCTTGCCAAAAACTTCAAAAGAACTCGGAGTGATATGATGTTCCTTCAAGAGTTTCTCAATCACCGTTTCAATCCTAGCTTGTTGGGAAAAATCATCTTCTAAAACAAATATTCTCATCTTCTTACTCTCCTTCTTTCAACCATTTTTGGCGAATGTCTCTATAGCGACGTCTGGCACACTGAACAGCATATCGACCTTCTTCTCCAAGAAAAAGAGTCTTTGATTGGATATCCATGGATTTTAGCCGTTCAAGGTTAACCAGACAATTTCGATGACATCTCGTCAAGGTTTCCCCATATTGTTTCTCAAGATTGCTTAAATTTTGAAATAGATCAAAGCTAGCGTTTTCTGTAACAATCTGTACGGTATGGGCTTTGTTTGGATGCGTTTGGATATAGTAGATATCCTCTATGTTTAATTTGAAAATTTCTTTCTCTTTTTGGATGATAATGTAGTTCATGGATAAAACCTCCTAAAAAGAGGATAGCATAAATCTAGAAACTATTTTTCACCAAATCCTAAACGGTTCTCAAAAATTCCTAAAGTGTCGAAGTATCTAAAAAATAACTATGATAATCTTACAATTATTTTATCATAAAATCCTGCAATAACCATTCAGGAAATTTCAATGATAATTAAAGATTTGAAAGTAGAAAAAGAGTTAAAAGTGATAGACTATGATTATAGAAAGACAATCACTTGAAACAACTTTAAAACCAGCACAAAGGAGGCATTCTCATGACAGATACAGACCCAATCAAAATAGCTCAGACTTTGATTACTGACTTAAACAAAGCCTACCAAGTCTGCAAACAGGCAACAGCTGACGATATCCGCTTTCAGGAGCAGCTGGACAATATCCTTGACTTTCTAGCGAAGGCTGAAACAGTGGATAATCGATTCTTGATTGAGCTGGAAAAATTTTACCAGACTTCCAGTCTTCTCCTGGGTCTCAGCGCTCTCAATCCAGATGCTCCCACTCGCGCCGCTTGGCGGGCCTATGACCGTTTCCACTTTGACCAAGTCAAAACCAAACTAAGTCTCTACGGACCAACTATTATCTTGTAGAAAATAAAAGAAGCTGAGACAGAACTCAACTTCTTTTTTAGTGTCCTATAAGTAAGATTAATCCTGCATCTGACGTTTTACCTGATAAGGCAAATACAAGACTTGTAAAACCAGTCCAGCTCCAAGCAGGGCTAGAAGGGCTAGTTTTTCTTGGAGGGTAATCAAACCAACTATCAGTTGAACTAATAAAACAAAACATGTCAATCCTCGGATAACTTCCTGTAGTCCTTTCTCTTTTTCACCCTTTTCTAAAGGAAAAAGCTGGGTCAAGTACTGGTAGTCAAAAGCACGATAGAGAGCCAACAACTGGAAGAGCATAAGGTAATTAAACAGGACAACTACTGCTGTCGCAATCCAAGACTGTTCGATAAAAATCACAGCTAACAAGGATAGGAGTAAGAGGCGGAGACTGAGGGCAAAGAGGTCTCCATTTCGCAGATAAGAGCGAAGATAGAGGTTTTGCCAGATCTTCCCTGGCACCTTTTGAACAGTCTTTAGGATGAAATCCAGATAAGCGCGACGCTTGACACTGTTTGAAACGCCCTTGACCTGAGTAAAGAGAGCAAAGAAACGAAGCAAGACTTGCTTGCGCTTGCTTTCTTGGGCAATGACATAGTCCCAGTCCAGTCCAGTTTCAGTGAAAAATTTACTAGCTTTGTGCCGAAAGAGGAGGTATTTCCCAGCTCCTAATAAAAGCACATAGACAAGAAAGACTGGCAAGCCATAGCCCATGGCTAAAAACAAGGGTGCAAACAAGAGTAAAAAGAGGGTTTGAACAATTGTCCAGAAAACCAATGAACGCGACGTCTGCCCTTTGAGGTACAACTTGACCTCCTCTTCACTGACTAAGAGAAAGAGTTTATCCGGTCCTTCCATGTAGGTCGCGATTCCTCCCCAAGCTAAAAGCAAGGCAGAGACAATCCCCAAAAACAAGAGGATAGGCCAATGATTTTCAGGAAAATCTTGCAGGAGTTGACTGTACTGGTAAGCTAGAAAACCGATGAGAACTAGCAGGAACAAGACAAAATGGTCATTTAGAACATAACGCAGATAACCAAGACACTCCTTACGAAAAGCCTGCTTTCTCTTTAAAAACAAGTCTTTCATAGCTCCTCCTCTTTGGTCAGAGCCAAGTAAATATCATTCAAACTCGCTTCAGGCATGGCAAAAGCATCCCGCAGTTGCTGGAGGTTCCCCTGAGCCCGCACCTCCCCCTTGTGGAGAATGACAAAGGCATCACACATCTTTTCCGCTGAGTCTAGCACGTGGGTACTCATGAGAATGGACTTGCCTTTTTGCTTTTCCACTTCCAAAAGCTGGATCAAGTCAGAAATGGCCAAAGGATCGAGCCCAAGGAAAGGCTCATCAACGATGAAAAGACTCGGATCTACGACAAAGGCACAGATAATCATGACCTTCTGCTTCATCCCTTTGGAAAAATGCACTGGGAACCAGTCTAATTTTTGATCCAAACGAAACATTTTTAACAAAGATTCTACTCGCTCAAAAGCCACTTTTTGCTCAATACCATAGGCCATGGCAACCGTCTCGATATGCTCTCTGAGGGTCAATTCCTCATACAGACTAGGCGTTTCTGGGATATAGCCAATCTGCTTGCGATAGTTGGTCGCATCTTCTCGCAGGGTGAGACCGTTAATCTTGATTTCCCCACTGTAAGGTGTCAACAGACCAATAATCTCATTGATTGTCGTTGATTTCCCAGCACCGTTGAGCCCAATCAAACCGACCAACTGCCCACTTTCAACGGTAAAGGACACATCTTTCAAGACAGGGACGTGAACATAGCCTCCTGTCAGGTTTTTAATTTCTAACATATTTTCTCCGAATCTGGTATAATGTAGCTATATTATATCAAAATTCAATACAGTAGAGGTGGATTTTATGTCAGATTGCATTTTTTGTAAGATCATCGCAGGGGAAATTCCTGCTTCAAAAGTATACGAAGATGAGCAGGTTCTTGCCTTTCTTGATATCTCTCAAGTAACGCCTGGGCACACCCTCATTGTACCCAAAGAGCACTATCGCAATCTTTTAGAGATGGACGCTACCAGCGCCAGCCAACTCTTTGCCCAAGTACCAACAGTGGCTCAAAAAGTCATGAAGGCTACCAAGGCTGTTGGCATGAATATCATTGCCAACTGCGAGGAAATCGCTGGTCAAACGGTCTTTCATACCCATGTACACCTCGTACCTCGCTACGGTGCAGAAGATGACCTCAAGATTGACTTTATCGCCCACGAACCTGACTTTGACAAACTTGCCCAAGTCGCTGAAACCATTAAAAACGCTTAAGGAGATGCCATGAAACTATCAAATCTACTGCTATTCGCAGGAGCTGCTGCTGGAAGTTATTTTGTCGTAAAAAATCGCCAAGCCATTCAGGATGAAGTGCTAGATACAACTGACCGCGTCCAAGCTATCAAGGATGATTTGGATATCATCCAAAACAGCCTACAAATCATCGACCAACAAAAAGCCCTTATCAAGGAATACCAAAAAGATTTAACCTACAAATTCAAAGTTTTAGAAAAAGATTTCCAAACCAGAATGGCGATCCTCCAAGAAGAAAAACAAGTATAAGAAAGCCTCCAACTTTCCTTAAATCCATTTTAGGTTGTCAAGTCCAAACAAAGAAGAGGAATGAAAATGAAACAGTTTGTAAAAGTTCTAGCGAAGGTCATCGCGATCCCTTGCGGCTGCCTCTGCCTTCTTGTAGCCTTGGCATTTCTACTAGTGGCCAATCTTTTCAAGGCGTCACCGAGTGACATCCGTGAGGGGAATGAAGCCTTAAAACAAATCTTTATCTCCCTTGACCTCCCTCCCGAGAAAGTCGAATCGGATGGACACTATCAATACGAGGGTGGAGGCCTAGATTTTTATGTTACTTTCTCAGACGAGGTCATCAATAGTCACCCCGTCCTAAAAGAAAGTCCAAAACTCACCAAAAACCGACTGGAAGTCTATGTCCTACAGGCAGGGGATATTTCATACTATAAGGTAGGAGACAACTTGTTCAATCACGGTTTAATACAATTTTTGGAGGAGGAGGGCGAGAAGTATTTCCAAGAAAAAGGAAAGAAATCAAAATCTTCTTACACAATTCTAAATTGGAAAGATCAGGAAAGTCTTAAAAAGGGAATTGCATTCTATGAAAAAGCTTTGACCTTAGTGGATATTCAGGATAATTCGGCGATCAAACATATCGATACTGTCACTGTGAAACCTGGTAAAGAAGCGGAACTTAAGCAACTCATTCAGGAGATGGATGCAGCTGGCTTGCTCACTCAAAAGTATAAATAGTAGACTAACTGGAAAATGATTTTTCGACACTAAATTTTTAATGGTAACAAAAAAGAGCCACTCGGCTCTTTTTACTTTATTCTCCTTCAAAGGCATCTTTTATATGGTCAAAGAAGCCTTTTTTCTTTGGATTGACTTTCAAGTCCCCTGCAGCTGCGAATTCTTTAAGCGCAGCTTTTTGGCGGTCGTTCAAACCTGTCGGAGTCACGACATTAACAGTAACGTATTGGTCACCAACGGCACCGCCACGAAGGCTCGGTGCTCCCTTGCCACGTAGACGGAATTTCTTGCCAGTCTGTGTTCCTTCTGGGATAACCAATTCAACATCTCCATGCACGGTTGGAATTTCAACAGTATCTCCAAGAGCAGCTTGGACAATATTAAGATTTAACTTGTAGAAAATAGTTGTTCCTTCACGTTCAAACTTGTCGCTGGCTTCTACAGAAACTACTACATACAAGTCACCATAAGGTCCACCGTTAAAGCCTGCTTCACCTTGACCAGCGAGGCGGATTTGTTGGCCTGTTTCCACACCAGCAGGGATTTTTACATGTACGCTATGAGCTTGTTTTTCATGACCTGTTCCATGACAAGTTGTACATGGATCTTTAATTTCTTTTCCGCGACCATGACAGACATCACAGGTTACTTGACGGCGCATCATACCAAGAGGAGTCTGCGTATCAACGTTAATAACACCAGCACCATGACAGCGTCCACAAGTGACTGGACTTGTCCCTGGCTTAGCACCAGATCCATTACATGTACGACAGCTGGCTTCACGGTTGTACTTAACTTCCTTTTCTGTTCCGAAGATAGCTTCTTCAAAGGTCAAGTTCACACGATACTGGAGGTCATCTCCTTGACGAGGAGCGTTTGGATTGCGTGAAGCTCCGCCTCCCCCGAAAAAACTTGAGAAGATATCTTCAAAACCACCGAAGCCACCTGCTCCGTCAAAGCCACCGAAACCACCAGCACCACCAAAGCCACCGTTGGCACCTGCAGCACCATACTGGTCGTAGGCCGCACGTTTTTGGTCGTCACTCAAAGTCTCATAAGCTTCTTGAACTTCCTTGTATTTTTCCTCAGCGCCAGGCTCCTTGTTGATATCTGGGTGATATTTTTTGGAAAGCTTACGATAAGCCTTTTTGATCTCGTCTGCCGAAGCGTTTTTTGACACCCCCAGACGATCATAAAATTCAGTATTGTTCATACAAGATACTAAGAGCGAACAGAAAGCGACTGAAATTTAGGAAACCGACAAGAAATCCTGATTTCTTAGGAGGTTTATCTAATTTCCAAGCTTTCCGCTCGAGTTCAATTACGAACACCCTTATTCCTTTCTGTTAATATTGCGGAACAAAACCTCAATCTAGGTCGGGTTCAATTCCTTTCTTTCATATTGATGATAAAAACTCAAATAAATTGGGTTTAGCCCCTTTTTACCGAAAAACAGAGGCTGGGTTGCAACCTCTGGATTTCTTCCTATCATTACGACATTCAAAAGCAAAGTCGATTATACTTTTTTTGAACGAGCAAGGCTTTTAGCAAGTCGCCATAGCGATTGCAGTAGAATGACAATCACTTTAGTGATTCCTCATTCTTAACGACCTCGCTCTCCGATTTTCAAGCTCGGGATAAAATAGTCCACTGGACTATTTTATTTCTCCGTAAACTCTCCGTCTACGACGTCATCGCCTGCGTTTCCTGTTGCTTGTGCGCCTTCTGCTCCTGCTTGAGCTTGTTGGGCTGCTGCGGCTTGTTCGTAGAGTTTAACAGCAAGTCCTTGAGCTTTTTCGTTCAATGCTTCGAGTTTCGCTTTCATTTCGTCCAAGTTGTTGTCTTCTTGAGCTTTCTTAAGCTCATCAAGTGCAGCTTGGGCAGCATCACGTTCTGCATCGAAGCCTTTACCTTCAGTTTCCTTAATTGTCTTTTCAGTCGCAAAGATTGCTTGGTCAACTTCGTTACGAAGGTCTACTTCTTCTTTACGTTTTTTATCTGCTTCAGCATTTGCTTCTGCATCTTTCATCATGCGGTCGATTTCTTCATCTGTCAAACCTGAGTTTGATTGGATAACAATTGTTTGTTCTTTTTGAGTTCCAAGATCTTTAGCCTTAACAGATACGATACCGTTCTTGTCGATATCAAATGTTACTTCGATTTGAGGAATTCCACGAGGTGCAGCTGGGATGTCTGTCAATTGGAAGCGTCCAAGAGTCTTGTTATCTGCTGCCATTGGGCGTTCACCTTGAAGAACGTGGATATCAACGGCTGGTTGGTTGTCTGCTGCTGTTGAGAAGACTTGTGATTTAGATGTTGGGATTGTTGTGTTGCGATCGATAAGTTTTGTAAATACTCCACCCATTGTTTCGATACCAAGTGACAATGGTGTTACGTCAAGAAGGACAACGTCTTTCACATCACCAGTGATGACACCACCTTGAATCGCAGCACCCATAGCAACTACTTCATCAGGGTTTACTGATTTGTTTGGTTCTTTACCAGTTTCAGCTTTCACAGCTTCAACAACGGCTGGGATACGAGTTGAACCACCAACAAGGATAACTTCGTCGATTTCTGACAAGCTCAAACCTGCATCTGAAAGGGCTTGACGAACTGGAACTTTTGTACGTTCAACAAGGTCACGAGTCAAATCGTCAAATTTAGCACGAGTCAAGGTCATTTCCAAGTGAAGAGGTCCAGCTTCACCAGCAGTGATGAATGGCAAGCTGATTTGTGTTGAAGTTACACCAGAAAGGTCTTTCTTAGCTTTTTCAGCTGCATCTTTCAAACGTTGCATTGCCATCTTGTCAGTAGACAAGTCAATACCGTTTTCTTTCTTGAATTCTGCTACCAAGTGGTCGATGATTTTTTGGTCAAAGTCATCACCACCGAGTTTGTTGTCCCCTGCAGTTGACAATACATCGAATACACCGTCACCCAATTCAAGGATAGATACGTCGAATGTACCACCACCAAGGTCGAATACCAAGATTTTTTCTTCTTTGTCAGTCTTGTCCAAACCGTAAGCAAGAGCTGCTGCAGTTGGTTCGTTGACAATACGTTCTACTTCAAGACCAGCGATTTTACCAGCGTCTTTTGTTGCTTGACGTTGAGCGTCGTTGAAGTAAGCTGGAACTGTGATAACTGCTTTAGTTACTTTTTCACCAAGGTAGTCTTCAGCATAACCTTTCAAGTATTGAAGAATCATAGCTGAGATTTCTTGTGGAGTGTATTCTTTTCCGTTAGCAGAAACTTTTTCAGAAGTTCCCATCTTAGATTTGATAGAGATTACTGTATCTGGGTTTGTGACTGCTTGACGTTTTGCGGCATCACCAACGATGATTTCTCCGTTTTTGAATGAAACTACAGATGGAGTTGTGCGGTTACCTTCTGGGTTTGCGATGATTTTGCTTTCAGTTCCTTCAAGAACTGCAACTGCTGAGTTTGTTGTACCTAAGTCAATACCGATAATTTTAGACATGTGTTTTTCTCCTTAAATTTTATATTCTTTCTTTTTGATACTCTTCTTAGGTGGCGGCGCCGTCAGAGCTTGACTCGTCAATCTCTTTGACTAAACTTTGAGCCTAAGGTCTCAAAGTTTGCGCAAATAACGCCACGGCGAAGAGTATCGTCTTTGGTTCGCTTTGCTCACTATTGCAAAGCTGAACAATTTCTTATCTTTCTTCATAGTTTATTGTCGTTTCGGACAAGTTCTTAAGTTCTCTAGCCTAGTTATATACTACCACCATGGCTGGGCGTAGGATGCGGTCATGGAGTTTGTAGCCTTTTTGGAAGACTTGAGCGATGGTGTCTGCTGGGTGTTCATCGTCTGCTGGGAGAGTTTGGATGGCCATGTGATAGTTATGGTCAAATTCACCGTCAGCTGCGATTTCTTCGATTCCTTCTTCTTTCAAAGCGTGAATCAAGCTCTCTTGCACCATCCCCAATCCTTTTTTGACGTCGTCTGTCAAACCTTCAACTGCTAGTGCACGTTCTAAGTTGTCAAGCGACGGTAAAATTGCTTTTGCCAGATCTTGGCTACGATAACGTTGCAAGTTTTGACGTTCTTCATTGGCACGGCGTTGAATATTTTGCATTTCTGCATGAGCGCGAAGGTATTTATTTTCGAACTCATCCGCACGTTCATTTGCCAAGTCCAACTCAGACTTCTCAGGAGTTGTTTCCACAACTTCCTCTTCTTTCATTTCTTCGTTTTTTTTATCTTGGGCCATTTTCGCCTCCTTTAATGATTTCAAAATTAATTTACTTCGTAATGATTACTACTGAGGTAGCGATAAAAATCCGTCAACTTCATCGTCAAAACACGATTGACCACATTGACTTGGTTGACCAATTGCTGATAATCTAGATTGACTGGACCGATAATCGCTAGAATTCCAAAACCTCGATAAGGAATGAGGAACTTACTGCTAATCACCGCCAAATCAGCTAGACAGGATTCCTGACTGTCCGCAACACGGACATTTTGCATTTGATCTTCATGCAGACCTTCACGAATCTCTAGAGCCACCTTTTGCGGTTGGTCAAAGAACTGATAGGCTGCTAGATTGGCAAAATTCAAGAGATTGACCTTGCCCGACACCACAATGTTTTCGTTGAACATTTCTTTAAAAATATGTTCAAAGAGATCCATGACATTGTCCGTTGTCGTAAAGTAACGCTGGATAATCTGCGGAATCTCCGTCCGAATCTTGTAGTGAATATCCAGAACGGTATGACCGAGGAAACGTTCCTGAATGATGCTCTTCAATTTCAGCAAATCTTCCTGTAAGAAGTTTCTTGGAATCAGAAATTGACTAGTAACCGTTCGGGACTCGTCTAGGGTGAAAACTGCAAGAGCAGTATGTTGTCCTAGAACGACAATATCGAAGGCCGTCAGGCGCTGTCTACTCGGCTCAACATCCAGTGCTACTACCGTACAGCCACTCAAGTATGTTAGTAGATTGGCGGCCTCTTGCAGAATATCCTCCAGTTTGAAGAACTCCTGATCAAAGGCTTTGACAATCTCGTATACCTCATTTTCAGCCAGTCTGTCAAAAGCAAGCGAGTGTTTTACATAGTACTGAAATCCCGCGACACTTGGCATCCGACCGCTTGAGGTATGAGCCTTCTCAAGCAAACCCTGCTTCTCTAGAGCCGCCATGTCATTACGAATGGTAGCACTACTAGAATTGATAGACTCTTGTAGCGCCTTGGATCCGACAGGTTCGTGCGTTTTGGTAAAGATGTCAATAATCAGATTTAAAATATCCTGCTGACGCTCTGTAACCATCTCATCACTCCTCTCTGTCTGATCGATTAGCACTCTATGTACCCAAGTGCTAACTCATGATTCTATTATACACCCTTAGAAGAGAATGTCAAGATAAAAACTCAAAAAATTAGCACTCTTTTACAAAGAGTGCTAAAAATCAGTCTACAGACCTAGAAACATACTTCTCATCTACTTGGTATTTCCTTTTAAGTCTGAAAAAACCATAGATTAGATAAGAAATTAAACAAGCATATAAAACGAAAATAATAAAGAAAGACTGAGACAAGTTTTCTCGATACAAACTCATGCAAACAATAAGACCACCTGAAAAAGTGGCTATACAGGAACGAAGTCTAGACCGCATAACTTCCCATCTGAGACCCTTACTCATATAGACTTTCTCCTCTGAAAGGATATCAGAAGTTGGTTTACGAAGAATTGAACAAAAACCTGTTTCTATCAATTCCCAACCGCTATTTCTAAAATCTTGTAGTTCATGCTTATACTTTTTAAGAAATCTAGAATCATAGATATGGTAGATGACATCGTCCGGTTGACAGTGGTCAAAATAGAAAAAACCAAAACGACTAGTTCTATATCTCCAACCTTTCAAGTGCATCTCATGTAAAAATTCTTCTTCCTTGTCCAAATCAACAATGGTGAAAATCCTAAATTGTACTTTGCTATTCATTGTCTTACCTCCAAATCAGAAAACATACATGGTTTTATTTTTCAGATAATTCTTTCCACTTTTGAAACAAGCTCCAAAAAATATAAGAAATCTGAACCGCAAAAACTATCAATAAAACACAATCTATTATGACAATCAAAAACATTCCCCAACTGAAAGAACTAGCTCCACTGACAAACTTTGAGAAAACCGGTAGTAGAGCTAAAAATAGAATCAAAATAGGAAGCATCCGCAGTCTTAAAATCCGTTTGATCATAGCTAACTTCCCTGTAGCGTCATTATAGATTTCAAACTCAGTATCCGATTCAATTTCAGAATGCGCTTTTCTAAAATAGGAAAAACTATTAAAGTCTGTAATATGCTCCCAGCCACAGTCTTTAAATAGTTGTAAATAGGAGGCTCTCTCTGATTTTTTCATGGGATAAAAGTCCAACTGATAAGACACCTGCTCCGGTTGGCACTTTTCAAAGGTATACTTAACTACAAACAATAAGATAGAATAGCTTACTTTCCTAAGCTTCCAGCCCTTGGCATGCATTTCTCTAAAGTATAGAGCCTCCCTCTCATAATCCGCAATTGTAAAAATTCGATAAACATTTTTCTTTTCCATCATCCTTCCTCCCGACTATTTCTATAGAGCCGTTCAATACGTTTCAATTCAATATCTAAGACTTTTCGTCCCAAGTCTGTTATCTGATAGATTTTACGTTTTTCCTCTTCCCGGATAAAGGAAATCAAGCCATCATTTTCCATCTTTGACAAGGTTCCATACATAGTCCCTGGACTAATCAAAACTTGCGAATCTGTCATCTCCTTGACCTTTTGTGTGATACCATATCCATGGTTCTCCTTCTGTAGACAAAACAAGATATAAAACCCCGTTTCAGTCATGGGAAGGTAAACACGCCTGATCTTATCTGTTAATTCCATTTAACCACACCTCCTATTTAATTCGATATATCGCACCTCGATATATAAACTATATCACATCTCGATATAAAATGCAAGAAAAAGAGAGAACGATTTCTCGTTCTCTCTTCTTAGACTCAGGAATTAAGAAGTCATTTTGTTATTTCCTAAGAGTGGCTTAATCTTTCTTGCGAAGGATAAAAGCTGCTAGGCTTGCAAAGGCAAGACCGATGATTGAAAGAAGACCAGATACTGCAGAGCCTGTGTTTGGTAACAAGTTCTGCTTTTGACTACTTCCTTCTTCTGGTTGACTATTATTTCCAGAATCTTTAATTGGGGCCGGAGTGAATTCCCAGGTGCCTACGAAGTGTGCGTCTGCTCCATTGATGATTTCAGATGTCTTGTCATAGGACTTGAAGCTCCAGGTACCTTCTGCTGTCTTAACTTCTGTTTGACTTGGTTGCGTTGGCGTTGCTTGACTGCCATCTTTCAAGTCTGTTTGGTCTGATGGAAGCAGGGATTTCACTTCTTGTGGAAGTTCTTTACCTGGAGTTCCGCTGACAAACTCGTGAGTTGCCTTATAGGTTGGGGATGGGGTGAATTCCCATGTACCTACAAACTTAACATCTGATCCATTAATTGTTTCCGATGTCTTATCGTAGAACTTGAAGCTCCAGGTACCTTCTGCTGTCTTCACTTCTGTTTTACTTGGTTGCGTTGGAGTTACTTTGTTGCCATCTTTCAAGTCTGTTTGGTCTGCTGGAAGCAAGGTTTTCACTTCTTGTGGAAGTTCTTTTCCTGGCGTTCCGCTGACAAACTCGTGAACTGCTTTATGAGTCACTGTTGATGCTGGGCTCGCTGTAAATTCCCATGTTCCTACAAACTTAACATCTGAACCGTTGACAGTCTCTGAAGTCTTGTCGTATGACTTGAAGCTCCATGTGCCTTCTGCTGTCTTAACTTCCGTTTTACTTGGTTGTGTTGGAGTTACTTGGTTGCCATCTTTCAAGTCTGTTTGGTCTGCTGGAAGCAGAGTTTTTACTTCTTGTGGAAGTTCTTTTCCTGGAGTTCCGCTGACAAACTCGTGAGTTGCCTTATGAGTCACTGTTGGCGCTGGAGTGAATTCCCAAGTACCGATAAAGTGGGCATCTGCTCCATTAATAGTTTCAGATGTCTTGTCATAGGACTTGAAGCTCCATGTGCCTTCTGCTGTCTTCACTTCCGTTTTACTTGGCTGAGTTGGAGTCGCTTGACTACCGTCTTTCAAGTCTGTTTGGTCTGCTGGAAGCAAGGCTTTCACTTCTTGTGGAAGGTCTTTTCCTGGAGTTCCGCTGACAAATTCATGTGTTGCCTTGTAAGTTGGTGCTGGGGTAAATTCCCAAGTACCGACGAAGTGGGCATCCGCTCCATTGATGGTTTCTGATGCCTTATCGTAGGACTTGAAGCTCCAAGTACCTTCTGCTGTCTTCACTTCCGTTTTACTTGGCTGAGTTGGAGTCGCTTGACTACCATCTTTCAAGTCGGTTTGGTCTGCTGGAAGCAAGGCTTTCACTCCTTGTGGAAGGTCTTTCCCTGGGATTCCGCTGACAAATTCATGTGTTGCCTTGTAAGTTGGTGCTGGGGTAAATTCCCAAGTACCGACGAAGTGGGCATCCGCTCCATTGATGGTTTCTGATGTCTTGTCATAGGACTTGAAGCTCCATGTGCCTTCTGCTGTCTTCACTTCCGTTTTACTTGGCTGAGTTGGAGTCGCTTGACTACCGTCTTTCAAGTCTGTTTGGTCTGCTGGAAGCAAGGCTTTCACTTCTTGTGGAAGGTCTTTTCCTGGAGTTCCGCTGACAAATTCATGTGTTGCCTTGTAAGTTGGTGCTGGGGTAAATTCCCAAGTACCGACGAAGTGGGCATCCGCTCCATTGATGGTTTCTGATGCCTTATCGTAGGACTTGAAGCTCCAAGTACCTTCTGCTGTCTTCACTTCCGTTTTACTTGGCTGAGTTGGAGTCGCTTGACTACCATCTTTCAAGTCGGTTTGGTCTGCTGGAAGCAAGGCTTTCACTCCTTGTGGAAGGTCTTTCCCTGGGATTCCGCTGACAAATTCATGTGTTGCCTTGTAAGTTGGTGCTGGGGTAAATTCCCAAGTACCGACGAAGTGGGCATCCGCTCCATTGATGGTTTCTGATGCCTTGTCGTAGGACTTGAAGCTCCAAGTACCTTCTGCTGTCTTCACTTCTGTTTTACTTGGTTGAGTTGGAGTCGCTTGACTACCATCTTTCAAGTCTGTTTGATCTGCTGGAAGCAAGGCTTTCACTTCTTGTGGAAGGTCTTTTCCTGGAGTTCCGCTGACAAATTCATGTGTTGCCTTGTAAGTTGGTGCTGGAGTAAATTCCCAAGTACCAACGAAGTGGGCATCCGCTCCATTGATGGTTTCTGATGCCTTGTCGTAGGACTTGAAGCTCCAAGTACCTTCTGCTGTCTTCACTTCCGTTTTACTTGGCTGAGTTGGAGTCGCTTGACTACCGTCTTTCAAGTCTGTTTGGTCTGCTGGAAGCAAGGCTTTCACTTCTTGTGGAAGGTCTTTCCCTGGAGTTCCGCTGACAAATTCATGTGTTGCCTTGTAAGTTGGTGCTGGGGTAAATTCCCAAGTACCGACGAAGTGGGCATCCGCTCCATTGATGGTTTCTGATGCCTTGTCGTAGGACTTGAAGCTCCAAGTACCTTCTGCTGTCTTCACTTCCGTTTTACTTGGCTGAGTTGGAGTCGCTTGACTACCGTCTTTCAAGTCTGTTTGGTCTGCTGGAAGCAAGGCTTTCACTTCTTGTGGAAGGTCTTTCCCTGGAGTTCCGCTGACAAATTCATGTGTTGCCTTGTAAGTTGGTGCTGGGGTAAATTCCCAAGTACCGACGAAGTGGGCATCCGCTCCATTGATGGTTTCTGATGCCTTGTCATAAGACTTAAAGCTCCATGTACCCTCTGCCGTCTTCACTTCTGTTTGGCTTGGTTGTGTTGGCGTTACTTGAGTACCATTAGACAAGTTCTTTTCTGTTGCTGGAAGCAGGTCTTTCACTTCTTGTGGAAGTTCTTTGCCTGGGGTTCCACTCACAAACTCATGATGTTTTTCATAAAGGAGGGCCGTGCTTACCTGATTAGAAGGAGCTGATAAATTATCAACATGCAATGTTACAGTATTGTCAATCTTTCCAGAACCTTTTTCTTCTACTTTTTTGTTTGTAGTAGTATTATAAGTTACAATAATTTCAGCAGAAGAATTTGCTTTTATGTATTCAGGTGTCATTTTAACAGTAACAGTTTGACCATTCTTTTCAATAGTATAATCACGCCCTTCCTGTAAAGTCACTCCACCTGATTCCACTTTAAGTCCTTGATAATTAAGGCGCTCATCAAATTTCTGAACCATTTCGATAGATGAAGGCGTTGCTAAAATGTCCTTACCTGGAACCGGAACTTTAAACGTAGCTTTATAGGTTACATCTTGTCCTTCCTTAGCTGGAATCTCTGTAGGATCCACTGCTAGAACAGGGCTCGGATCAATTTTTTCAATATAAAGACCAAAGACGGCCGAAGCAACCTCTGTTGATGAGTAACCAAAATTCATACTATTACTATTTGATCGAAGGGCAAAACCAGAGATATTGTTCTCAGAATAGCTACCGCTTGTAATCTGAGTTGCTACCCAAGCAGTTCGATCTCCTTGATCTTCCTGTCTTAAGACATTGGCATTATTCATCAAACGAAGATTAACATCATTTTGATAATCCTTAACATAGAAGGTTTCCTTCAAGTTGTTGGCATCCATTGCATCGATGTCTGTTGGCTTCATAACCAACTTCAAATCTGTCTCGGAACCATCTGCATAACGCAACTCTGCTGTTACATCCGCATCAAGCCAAAAAGCCTTATTCATAATGTAGTCATGAGCTGCATCTACATAGGGAACATTCCCAATTTCAAAAGCATTATTTTCCCACAATTCTGAAATAGAGAAAAATTCAACAGTAGATTTTTGAGCACTATTCATCTCAGATTCTGCCTGAGCAGTGTTTAGATAGTGAAGAGTTACCTTATTGAATTTTAAGTAAGCATCTACTTGCTTACCATTAACTGTCCCAATATTTGTGAATTTTAGAGAAAGAGGATTTTCAAAAACTTGATCCTGTTTTTTACTTTTATCTACTTTAAGAGTAAAGTTCTCCATCTCGCCTGGATAGGCACCACCCCAGAGATATTCATAGTGGGGATTCGATAAATGAAACTGATCAACAGCCTGTGATTTAGATAAAACACTAAAATTGTTGATGTTCAAATTAAACTTACGAATATCCAAGGTTGAGATATCCGTTCCGTTTTTTATTTCTTCTAAAGCCGCATAAGATTGAAGCGGAATAAGAAAAATAGAAAAAAGTAAAACGACTAGTCCAAGAAAAGCCTGTTTTTTTCTACTGAAAATAGTAGAAAAAGGCATTCTCATGCGATATTTCCATTTCATAATGTACCTCCAAAACTAAAAATGATTGTTTAATCATTTCAAAAGAAATATTCATCTCATTTTAACACAAAAAAAGGGCAATTAAAAGTAGATTATAGATAAAAATTTATTATTTTGTATTTCCAGATTGTCAATTTTTGGTGAGAATAATTAAAATATAAAAATTTTAGAAAAGGCGTTTACACCATGTGAATAACTGTTTTATAGTTAATCCTATTATCACTCTATGAGTTTCATAACGTACTCAAGCCACACATAAACATTAATATATTTAATTTTTTATAAAGAAAGAACCCAAGAATAAATTCTGGGTTCTTTTTAGTATTTCTCGTACAAAAGATACTTTTGTATATTAGAGAGCCTTAGTCCTTCTTACGAACGACAAAGCCTACTAGACCGGCGATAAATAAACCAATCATTGAAAGAAGACTGGTAGAAGCTGTACCTGTGCTTGGTAGAACTTTCTGTTCTTGGCTTGCAGTTTCTTCTTTCTTAGTGCTTTCAGCTTGGTTCCCTGTTGTCGCAGTATCATTCTTATTACCGTTGGTTGTTGTAGAAGCTACTTTCTTAGTTCCAACTTCGACAACTTCGTCTACTGCTGGAGTAGTGATTGTGTTTGATTTCTCAACACGACCTGTTTCAACGCCATCTGTGTAAGTCACTGTATAAACAATGGTGCGAACACCCTTCTTACCAGCAGCTTTCACTTGACGACTTCCTTCTGGAAGGTCTGCGTTCTGCACTTCTTTGACTTGGAAAGCAACTTCTTCTGTCTTCGTTTCTTCCTTAGTCGTTACAACTGGGGCTACTACTTTCTTAGTTCCAACTTCGACAACTTCGTCTACTGCTGGAGTAGTGATTGTGTTTGATTTCTCAACACGACCTGTTTCAACGCCATCTGTGTAAGTCACTGTATAAACAATGGTGCGAACACCCTTCTTACCAGCAGCTTTCACTTGACGACTGCCCTCTGGAAGATTTGGATTTGTTACTTCCTTAGTTTGGAAAGCAACTTCTTCTGTCTTGGTCTCTTCCTTAGTCGTTACAACAGCTGCTTTCTTAGTTCCAATTTCGACAACTTCGTCTACTGCTGGAGTAGTGATTGTATTTGATTTCACCTCGCGGCCTGTTTCAACACCATCTGTGTAAGTCACTGTTTCAACAATCGTACGAACACCTTTTTGCCCAGCTGTTTTCACTCGGCGAACACCTTCGGCTAAGAGTGCATTTTCAACCTCACGAGTCTGGAAGACAACTTCTTCAGTTTTGGTTACTTCCTTAGTCGTTACAACAGCTTTTGAACCTGTATAAGTAATCTTGTTTTTTGCAACTTTCTTAGTCTTGCGTGAAACTTCTTTACGAGATTTTTCAACACCATCCACTTTTGTCACTTCATAAGTGACTTCATCGATACCTTCTTCACCTTCTTCAACACGCGTTTGACCTTTATCCAGTGCTGGGTCTACTTTCGTTTCTTCTTTGAAAGCAACTTTTTCCTCCACAGTCACTGTTTCTTTGGTTTCAACACCTGTTTTCTTAGTTCCAACTTCGATGATTTCTTCTACTGGTTCTTTAATTACTGTTTGGCTCTTTCTATCACGTTTTTTCTCAACGCCATTTACCAAAGTAACATCCCAAACAACTTTCTTCTGACCTTTTTCTCCCGCTTGTTTTACCTTTCGAGTACCTTCAGCGAGGTCTGCATTGTTTTCTGTCCGAGATGGGTAAGGAATCTCCTCAGTAGTTGTAACTTCTTGATGTTCTTCTTTTAAATCTCCCCCTGAGAGAAGCGCCTCAGCCTTAGCTTTTAAAGAATTGTAGCGAGCTTCAAGCGCCGCAAAACTTTTTTGACCTTCTGGACTCTTCATTGCCTTCTTTGCAGTCTCAAAAAAATTCTTTGCTTCTTCTACATCACCCTCTAGGAGTTCTTTATTCTCCTCTTCTGGATTATCTGTATAATCCTTAATCGAAGATTCTATATTATTGAGCATTCTTTTGAACGTATTTGCAATGTTTCGCTCTTGTCCGTCTGGAATTTCTTCATCTTCTGCCGGAGTCTCTTCTGCATGCACTGTTGGAATTCGATACAAGTCAGGAGCTACATGATAAGTTACTACTCCAAGAGCATTTAAAGCAAGTATAGAAATCCCTAACTTTAATAATTTTTTTCTACTCATTATTCTTTCCTTAACACTTTCAATATACAGTAAGGAGAAGAGTAAAATTTTCTACTCTCCTCTTACTATATGATACTAACGTTCAGCTTTACGCTTCCAAACTAGAAGTCCAGCAAGTCCTGCAGCAAGAGCTGCAACTACTTCAAGAACTGTAGAAACTTCAGAACCTGTATTTGGCAATGTTTTACCTGGTTCTGTTGGTTTTTTCGGAATATCCCCCTCTGCTGGTGGGATATTTGGAGCTGGTGGCGTTACCGGAACCGGTGGTGTCACCACAACCTTGTTGGTAGTTTTTGATTTATCGTTAAAGCTTACTTTTGCCGTATTTGGTACACCTGTCGCGAATTGTGCAAAATCTGTTCCTTCTCTGAAGTTGGTATAAAGAACGAGAGTTACTTTACTTCCCTTCAAGGCTTCGAGAACATCCTTATCGCTGATTTCAAGAGTTACAATGTTTTGAGATTCATCGTAAGTAATAGTGGCAATTGCTTCCAACTCTTTACCTACTAATTCACTACGATCATTTGAAACCTTACTCAATTTATCAATAGCTGCTTGAAGCTTAGTTTGAGCTTCTTTTAGGTTCTTGATTTCATTTTCAAGTTTCTCTTGTTGTTGTTTCTTATCAGCTGGTACTAATTCTGCTTCTTTCTCCGCTGGTGCTTGAAGCTTAGCCAAGTTTTCTTCAGCTGCTTTCAACTCTGCCTCTAGGCTTGCAAGATTTTGACTTGTTTCGGTGTCAGCAGGTTTCTTATCTTCTGTTGCAGAAGAATCAGATGTAGCTGGAGTAGCCGGCGTTTCCACTTCAGCTGGTTTAGCTGGTTGCGCTGCCTTAGCTGCTTCCAACTTCGCTTTCAATTCAGCCACTTTAGCTTCCGCCGCTTTTAGGTCTTCCTTCTTGTTATTCTCTGTTGAGGTCTCATCAGTTGACTTACCTGTCAAAGCTTTCAGTTCCTTCTCTGCCTGTTCAACTTGGGCTTGAAGAGCTGCTTTGAGCTTGTCAAACTGAGCATTTTCAACTTTAAGAGCGATGCGGTCTTTATTGACTTTCAAAACTGAATGGATTTCATCACTGATCGTGAAGTTCGTCAAATCTGTCTTGACAAGACGACCATATCGATCTTTCTTGGCATTTCCATTTTCATCCACTGGATCCGTTGGAACCGGAGTAGTGATATCGAAGCGGAAGGTATCTAAAGCGTTTGGCAAGTGGTATTTTTTATCAGGTTTAGATCCATCTTCTGGCCCAACAGACTTAACTGGTTCACCTGGTGTTGGATCTGTTGGTTTTTCTGGGTCACGTGGTTTCACCGTTACCGGTTTTGATTCCTTGCTGCCAGATTGACCATTCGCATCCTTGAAGTTTACAGTTGCTTTGTTTGGTACCAATTGGTCCTTGTAAGCACTCAAATCACTGTTAGCTTTGAGCTTAGCTGGAATATACAATTGGATTTCTTTGAAACCTTTCAATCGAGCGAAATCTTTCACTTTCACAGTGACTGTATTTCCTTCAACACTTGTTTCAAGGGCACCATTTGCATCACGTCCATCTACATAAGCTACTGGTGTATCAGCGATTGCCAAGACCGGTTCGAGTGTATCTGTGACTGTGAACTCTTTGTACTTATCAATATCTTTTGGCAAAGCGGTATTGACATTATACATGTATGGTGCGTCGTATTCCACATCCAAGTGGTCCAAGGTACGGTTAATCTTCTTAGAAATTTCTGGTTCTGGTTCTTTTGGAACAATTACCGGAACTTTATTCGAATCTTTGTGTAGCCCTGGTTTGTGTGGGAACTTCGCATCATAAGAAGCTGTATTTGGAACAGTGAATCCACGATCTGTTAGATATGGACTTAAATCAGCTCCCGCTTTGATCTTCGCAGTGAAACTCAATTCAACTGCTTGACCTCCGCTTGCTTTGACTTGGTCTTCTGTAAGCGTCAAGGTAATGGTTTGTCCCTCTACCTTGATTTGGCTAGCGTCAAGCGCTTGACCATTCAAGCTCGCGTTTGCTGAACCTGCATAATCAAGAACAGATTCAAGTGTATCACTTACACTGAAGGCTGTCGCATCTGTTGGAACACTTGTTTTCACGTTGTAGGTGAAGACTTGATCACGATCAGCGAGTGTTTCTTCAGCTTTCGTGTTGACATCTTTCTTGATTTCTGGCTCTTCTGGAGTCGGTGGAGTTACTGGAACTACGTTAGAATCCTTAGTGAAGCCTGGTTTGTTTGGAAGATCCACCTTGTAAGCCGCCTTGTTTGGAATCTGTGTGCTTCCATCTTCCTTCTCATAGGCAGACAAGTTGGCGCCGGATTTGATCTTAGCGTCGAATGTTAATTCAACTGCTTGACCGCCATTGGCTTTGACTTGTTCTTCTGTAAGCGTCAAGGTAATGGTTTGACCGTCTACCTTGATTTGGCTAGCCTCAAGAGCTTGACCATTCAATTTAGCACTTGAAGTTCCTGTGAATTCAAGAACGTCTACTAGTGTATCTGTGACTGAGAAGGCTGTCGCATCTTGCGCTACTGTTGTTTTCACGTTGTAAGTGAAGACTTGGTCACGTTTGTCAAGAGTTTCAGCTTCTTTACCATTCACATCTTTCTTGATTTCTGGCTCTTCTGGTGTTGGAGGCGTTACTGGGACTTCGTTAGAGTCCTTGTGCACACCTGGTTTATGTGGGAAGCTTGCGTCATAAGAAGCCTTATTCGGAATCTGTGTACGGCCGTCTTCCTTCACATACGCAGACAAGTTCGCGCCGGCTTTGATCTTCGCGTCGAATGTTAATTCAACTGCTTGACCGCCATTGGCTTTCACTTGTTCTTCTGTAAGAGTCAAGGTAATGGTTTGACCTTCTACCTTGATTTGACTTGCATCAAGGGCTTGACCATTCAATTTAGCACTTGAAGTTCCGGCGAATTCAAGAACGTCTACTAGGGTATCTGTGACTGAGAAGGCTGTCGCATCTTGCGCTACACTTGTTTTCACGTTGTAAGTGAAGACTTGGTCGCGTTTGCCAAGAGTTTCAGCTTCTTTACCATTCACATCTTTCTTGATTTCTGGCTCTTCTGGTGTTGGTGGTGTTACTGGGACTTCGTTCGAATCCTTGTGCACACCTGGTTTGTGTGGGAAGCTTGCGTCATAAGAAGCCTTATTCGGAATCTGTGTACGGCCGTCTTCCTTCACATATGCGGACAAGTTTGCGCCAGCTTTGATCTTGGCGTCAAATGTTAATTCAACTGCTTGACCGCCATTGGCTTTCACTTGTTCTTCTGTAAGGGTCAAGGTGATGGTTTGACCTTCTACCTTGATTTGGCTTGCTTCAAGAGCTTGACCATTCAATTTAGCACTTGAAGTTCCTGCGAATTCAAGAACGTCTACTAGTGTATCTGTGACTGAGAAGGCTGTCGCATCTTGCGCTACTGTTGTTTTCACGTTGTAAGTGAAGACTTGGTCACGTTTGTCAAGAGTTTCAGCTTCTTTGCCGTTCACATCTTTCTTGATTTCTGGTTCTTCTGGTGTTGGTGGCGTTACTGGGACTTCATTAGAGTCTTTCGTAAAGCCTGGTTTGTTTGGAAGATCTGCCTTGTAAGCTGCCTTGTTAGGAACTTTCACAGTCTTATCTTCTGATAGGTAAGCAGACAAGTTCGCGCCGGCTTTGATCTTCGCGTCGAATGTTAATTCAACAGCTTGACCGCCATTGGCTTTCACTTGTTCCTCTGTAAGAGTCAAGGTGATGATTTGACCTTCTACCTTAATTTGGCTAGCATCAAGGGCTTGACCATTCAATTTAGCACTTGAAGTTCCAGCGAATTCAAGAACGTCCACTAGGGTATCTGTGACTGAGAAGGCTGTCGCATCTTGCGCTACACTTGTTTTCACATTATAGGTGAAGACTTCATCACGTTTTGCGAGGGTTGCTTCTGCCTTGCCGTTCACATCTTTCTTGATCTCTGGCTCTTCTGGTGTTGGTGGTGTTACTGGGACTTCGTTAGAGTCTTTGTGCACACCTGGTTTGTGTGGGAAGCTTGCGTCATAAGAAGCCTTATTCGGAATCTGTGTACGACCGTCTTCCTTCACATATGCGGACAAGTTTGCACCAGCTTTGATCTTGGCGTCGAACGTTAATTCAACTGCTTGACCGCCATTGGCTTTCACTTGTTCCTCTGTAAGAGTCAAGGTGATGGTTTGACCTTCTACCTTAATTTGGCTAGCATCAAGGGCTTGACCATTCAATTTAGCACTTGAAGTTCCTGCGAATTCAAGAACGTCCACTAGGATATCTGTGACTGAGAAGGCTGTCGCATCTTGCGCTACACTTGTTTTCACGTTGTAGGTGAAGACTTCATCACGTTTTGCGAGGGTTGCTGATTCTTTGCCATTCACATCTTTCTTGATCTCTGGCTCTTCTGGTGTTGGTGGCGTTACTGGGACTTCGTTAGAGTCCTTGTGATATTTTGGATTATGATCAATATCATAAGAAGCCTTATTCGGAATCTCTGTCTTACCATCTTTATTCACATAAGCTGACAAGTTGGCATTATCTCTAATCTTAGCCTTGAAATTCACTTCAATAGACTTACCAGCATCTGCTTTTACAGAAGATTCTGTAAAGGCAACTTTGATCACTTGGCCAGAAAGTGTCACTGTCGCCTTAGATCCTGCATCCTCACCATCAAGTTTAACAGTAGCTGAAGCATTCTCACCAACAAATTCTAGAACTTCTTTCAACTCGTCTGTCATCTCAAACACAGTTGCATTGGCAGGCATTGTTGTCTTCAAAGTATAAGTAAACTCTTCATTACGTTTTGCAAGATCATAACGTTCTGCTCTGTTTACTTCCTTCTTAAGCTCTGGAGTAGTGGTTGGTGGTGGTGTAACGGTAACTGGTTTTGATTCTTTCTTAGAATCAGGATTATCATTAATGATGTAGCTAGCAGTATTTGGTACTACCGGCTTGTCTTTTGATTCATTTGGATAAGCTGCTAAGAGTGCATCAAAGGTAATGCCTTCCTTCACCTTAGCCTTAAATGAAACTTGTACAGCTTTACCAGCATATTGTTTCACTTGCTCTTTACCAAATGTGACCGTCAAACGTTGACCTTCTGTTGTTACAGTGAGGTCTTGAACAGCTTGGCCATCAACAGTGACCGTTGCTTCTCCTTCAAATGCCAATTCTTTGACGATATCATCTGAAATAGTGAAGCTATCTGCCACATGTGGAACCGTTGAGTCAATCGTATAAGTAAAGATTTCTGATAACTTACCAAGATCTGCGTGTTCCTGACCATTCACCTTCTTAGTGATTGGCGGTGGAGTAACAGTGACTGGCTTGGTTTCTTTCTCACCTTGTTGGTCATTCTTGTTGGTGTAAGTAATCTTAGCTTTGTTCTCAATAGATGGAACAGTTGAGCCTTTCTTCACTTTGGCATGAATCACGAGCTCTACTTCTTGGTTACCGTAGTCACCCGCATTCGCAAAATCTTTCATCGTTGCAGTCACGGTTTGACCTTGAACTGTTACATCGAAGAATTTCGCTGCCGCTCCCTTGATTTCAGCTTGACCTGGAGTCAAGTTCTCATCCAAGGTATCCGTTACAACGAAGGACTTGTACGTTGTAATATCATTTGGCAATTTCGCTTTGATATTATAAGTAAAGTCGGTTTTTGCCCCGATTGTTGCCTCTGTCAGTGTTTCGTTGATTTTCTTATCAACACCTGGTTCTGATGGAGGGGTTACGGTGACAGGTTTCGTTTCTTTTTCTCCGCTATGATCGTTCTTATCTGTGAAGCTGAACTTCGCAGTATTTGGAATGTTGATACGAGTCACTCCATCATTGATCTTAGCCGGAATAATCAATTCCACTTCTTGACCAGCAAGAGCTGTAGCGTTCGCAAAGTCCTTCATCGTTGCAGTCACGGTTTGACCCTCAACTGTTACATCGAAGAAGGCTGCAGCTGCTCCTTTGATAACTGGTTTGCTTGAAGTTTCATTGATAACTGACAAATCTCCTTCAAGTGTATCTGTAATCACAAATTTCTTGTAATCTGTAATATCTGTTGGAAGTTTTGTCTTAATGTTGTAGTTATACGCTTGACCTGTTGCGATATCTAAGTGTTCAAGGGTTTCATTTATCTTCTTCGTTACAGGAGGTGGCGTTACGGTGACAGGTTTCGATTTAACTTCTTTCTCTACATTATTCTCATTTGTAAAGGAAATAGAAGCCTTGTTTTCAATGGTTGTACCTGTCACACCATTTTTAACTTTTGCAGGAATTACTAGTTCAACAGTTGAGTATTTTGCAAGTTCACCAAACTGACCATCCTTCACCCTTGCCGTAATCTCTTGGCCATTGGTGTGGATATCAAAGAGGGTCGCTGCAGAACCTTTAATACTTACGTCGCCTGCAAGTTCCAAATTAGCATCTAGTGTATCACGAATCACAAATTTCTTGTAATTAGCAACATCACTTGGTACTGCCGTTGTAATGTTGTAGTTGTATGGTTGCCCATCAAATGTTTGGAATGTATCCAAGTTTTCATTAATCTTCTTATCAATAGAAGGTTCTTTTGGTTTTGGTGGTGTAACCGTTACTTTATTCGATGTTTTCTTGATATCATTCAAGGCAACATCTGCCGTGTTAGGTACTTTAATTTGACCATCTTCCTTATATTTAGAAAGGTCAGCACCCGGACGAATCTTAGCCTTGAAGGTCAATTCAAGGTTTTGAACATCTTTAGTCTTACGACGCGTTACCTTACGTGAGATTTTTTCGAGTTGAGTTTTATCAAGTGTCAGTGAAACAGTTTGGCCTTCAACTTTTGTAGCAGCTTTCAACTCATCGTTATCTTTTTCACCAAGTTTTACATTCAAGCTATCTGCCTGAACTTCCAACTCTGAAACAACTGTATCTGTAAGGCTGAATGTATCTGCAATGCCTGGCCATGGAACAGTCACTTTGTACTCAAAGAGTTCCTCTTCCGCCTTCAAATCTTCATGTTCTTTGTCATTAACCTTCTTCGTAATTTCTGTTACAACTGGTGGTTTGACATAGACTGGGTTTGAGCGTCGAATTGTACTTGGTTTAGAATCTGTCTTGGCATGCGCATCTTGGTTTGGTTGATTGTCATCACCATTCCACATGATATTACCCTGGTTCAGCAAACCGAATCCATCATTATCCTGAAGAAGGGCCATGAATTCTTTGCTTGCTTGATTCTTACGGTATTGTTCTTTCAAACGAACCTTAATGGTCATTTGAGCTTTCTTCAATACCAAGTAATTATAGTTGGATCCTTTAGCAGGAACGTCAGCAACAACAACATCACGTTCGTTTCCAAGATCGTCATTTTGTTTCACGACACGAGTGGCCCATTCTTCTCCATTTGGTCCAGTAGCTGAACTTTCAACTACTTCCAAACGGTAGTCAAGTGGGTCTGTCAACATGACGTTCTTTTCAAATTCGTAGGCTACGTTATTGAAGTTGTAATCAAGAGTATAGGTGAACTCCTCTGCCTTGTCTGACAATTGTGCAGAATAGGCTTTTTTCTTTGTCAAACCAAGCGGGTCATCAATTTCTCCCAAGTCATTACTCTTATCTGCGTCGGTAATTTTCTTAGTGACACTTGGGTAACAGTACTCGAGTTTTTGAACTTCAACTGTTTCATTACGTCCACCTATTTGTTGAGTTGTATACTCACCCGTCTTGAAGACACCAGTCAACTCAGGAACTGTAACTTCTTCTTTTACAGGTTTATAATCAGCTGGCGGATCAACTTCATCCTCTTCATTCGTTTCAGGAGCACGAGCTTCCTTACTCAAATCATAGTCGAAACTGTTATTACCTGGATTGAAGACACTATCAGGTACATAGATTGTAACCTTGTCACCTTCTTGGGTGATTCGACCACGAATTTGTTTTGATGGATCTGTGACTTTTTCAACAACAGTCTTGCCATTGATTCGAACAGCATCCACCTTATACCCAGGTGTAACAGTGAACTCACCCTTGATGTCTTCCTTGATCAACGCTGCAGCTACAGATTCTAAAATCTTTTGTGAGAACACATCAATGTTATTCTGTTCATTAACATAGAAGGAAACGTTCTTTCCGTTCACAACCTTATCTGGTGAAGCCATCGATTGAAGTGCGTCGTGGAAGATGGCTTGCACTGAACGGTTGTCCCCAATATTAATAGTGTTACCGAAACCATTTAGATAAGCTGGACCATATTGATAATATGGTTCAGTGAAATTATCAACACGTTCCCAGAAACCTACAACCACAGAACCTTCTGAACCAACCGCTGCTTTCAGCTGGTTACCTGCATCTCTCAACTCATTGGCACGACCAGTAATATCTTGAGCTGCTTCTGGATAGCTATCTACTCCCCAAGCACTATGGATATCCCACGTTCTTGTATAGCTCTTATCCATTACAACTGTGTTAGACCCTGGCAGACGGTAACCATTGGCTACTCCATCCGTTACCAGGAGGAAGACTGTCTTACGACCGTTTTCCATATTCCCTTTGACACTGTTGTACTGAGCGATCGTATCTTGAATGGCTGGAACAGTTGGAGTTCCACCATCAACTGCAATATTATCAATGAATTTATGAATTTCATTTTGATCGCTTGTTAAACCGCTATTCCCATAGGTATAGTGTTTACCAGTTGTATTCGGATCGGTAAATGTATCTGTAGGATTGCCACTGAAATCGTTATTATTAAAGTAACGCACCTGATCCAAACCTTGGTAAGAAGCTACGAAAACGCGGTCAGTTGTCCGAGAGTCGCCAGTCTTAACTAGATGAGGATCGTTCTCATTGTATTGTTCTGGACTCACATATGTTGTCAAACGCTTCAAAGCATTCTTAACACTAGGAATCGTTTTTCTAAATGATCCACTGGCATCCTGCAGGATAACCAAGTCAATTGGTTTACGTGGAACTGTCCATTGCGTCTTCTCCGATTTCTTTATCTTACGATAACATCCATTCTGGATAATTTCCGTATTATCTCCTACTCGAATTACCTCAGTTTCATCAGCCGCACCACGACCGAAACGTAAACTAGCTAATCCTAATGGCACAGAGAGAAACAGAATCGTAAACAGAATGGAGACCTTTTTAATGAAATCTCTCATAATTTTCTCTGAAATCCTATTGTGATTTCTTCTTCCTCCTTTTTCCCGAAATGAATGTATGTTAGTTTAGCAATTCTTGTAACTCTTTCGAGAAATTTTCAGCAGTGGTATGATTTACTAATACATTCTTTACCTGTTGCTGTTTTGTCACAAGATACATACTTGGTATGGTTTGAACCTGTAAAAGATCGGCTGCGGACTGATCTTCGTCATAATAATAGGGGAAAGTATATCCTTTTTCTTTGATATACTGATCAGCAGTTTCCTTTGTTTCTTTTCCTGGTTCGTTCATATTCAGAAGAACAAAATGAATTTGATCTCCATACTTTTCATACATCTGCTGAACAATGGGTAGTTGTTTCTGGCAATGCGGACACCAACTAGCCCATTCGACAACTAACATAGGTTTATCATACAGTTCCGAGATAGCAATCAATTTTCCATCTTGAGAGGTCATTTTAAATTCTGGAAGTTGTTGGCCTTTTAAACTCAAAGCCGTATTGTTCTTATCACTAGAAGTTGATTGCGAAACTGACGATGAACCTATATCTCCATCCTTAGTGGGTCTGGTGTAATAAAGCAAACCCACCGCTAAACCTATGATGACACCCACCGCTAAAAATGGTAGCCACCACTTGTCTTTTTGCATAACATCTCCTTTCCTATAATAGTAAAATACAACGAATAAGTCTTTAGCAAATAACATATTAATACAATCAAACAAA
Source organism: Streptococcus sp. KHUD_016 (assembly GCF_051106465.1). Taxonomy (GTDB): domain Bacteria; phylum Bacillota; class Bacilli; order Lactobacillales; family Streptococcaceae; genus Streptococcus. Next base: position 1,616,544 of record NZ_CP193663.1, read on the forward strand.
AACTGCGACTCATTCATTTCAAATGATATTTTAACATTTACTATTCATTTATACAAGTAATAAGTTGTCAGATAGTAAATTTTTTTAAAAAGTAGAAAATCCCATTAAATACCATCATTGTAAAGTTTTTCTAATCATAAACTTGATTTCGTTTTCTGAGATTTGTCAGAATATTCCCGTTTCCGATGCATAATTGTAAGCAAGGCAAGAAATATGAATTGCCTATATTACCTATACTAAAATTTGCATCAAAATACTTTTATAACATTGCAAAAATAAAAAAGATTATCCAATTAGATAATCTTTTTTATGTTCTTAATACAAATCAAGATAATTATCAACTTCCCATTGTGAAACAAAGGTTGCATAGCTGGCCCACTCGATACGTTTCGCTTCAAGGAAGCTAGTGTAGATGTGTTCACCTAGGGCTGCCTTGACCACGTCATCCTCAGTCAAAGCTTTCAAAGCGTTGTGAAGAGTTGATGGAAGATCAGTGATTCCAGCTTCCTTACGCTCTTCTGCTGTCATGATGTAGATATTCTCTTCGATAGGAGCTGGTGCTTCGATTTTGTTTTCAATACCATGCAAACCAACTTCCAAAAGAACCGCCATAGCGATGTATGGGTTTGCCATTGGGTCCACTGAACGCAACTCAAGACGAGTTCCCATACCACGTGAAGCCGGCACGCGCACAAGTGGCGAACGGTTACGACCAGCCCAAGCAATGTAAACAGGCGCTTCATAACCTGGAACCAAACGTTTGTATGAGTTAACCGTTGGGTTCATGATGGCAGTATAGTTGTAAGCATGTTTGATCAAACCGCCAAGGAAATGGTAGGCCGTTTCAGACAACTGCATTCCTTTTGGATCATTTGGATCAAAGAAGGCATTGTTTCCTTCTGCATCAAACAAGGACATATTACAGTGCATACCTGATCCAGCAATACCAAATTTTGGTTTTGCCATAAAGGTTGCGTACAAACCGTGTTTACGAGCAATGGTTTTTACTACGAGCTTAAAGATTTGAATCTTGTCACAGGCACGAAGGACTTCATCATACTTGAAGTCAATTTCATGTTGTCCAACCGCAACCTCGTGGTGACTCGCTTCTACTTCAAATCCCATTTTGGTCAAGACATTCACGATTTCACGACGTGTATTGTCCGCAAGGTCAGTAGGCGCCAAATCAAAGTAGCCACCCTTGTCATTCACTTCAAGTGTTGGGTCGCCATTTTCATCCAACTTAAATAGGAAGAATTCTGGCTCTGGACCAAGGTTGAAGGATTTGAATCCTACTTCTTCCATATGACGAAGTGCACGCTTCAGATTACCACGTGGGTCACCTGCAAAGGGTTCGCCTTCTGTTGTATAGACATCACAGATCAAACCTGCAACACTTCCATTTTCATCTCCCCAAGGGAAGACTGTCCATGTATCCAAGTCTGGGTACAAGTACATATCTGACTCATTAATACGTACAAAACCTTCAATAGAAGATCCATCAAACATGGCTTTATTTGACAAGACCTTATCTAACTGTTCATCTGTAGCAGGAATTTCGACGTTTTTCATCGTCCCCAGGATATCTGAAAACATGAGACGAATAAAGGTAACATTTTTTTCCTTGACTTCACGACGAATATCTGCAGCTGTGATTGGCATGGGTTTTCTCCTTAATATATATGACTACTTGCGATTGCCTAACCGCGACCAAAGGGTGACCGTACTGAAGCAAAGCGCCCCTGCTGGAGGAGTTCATTGTGAAGTGCGCGACGCACTTCCGTCTGACTCACGGCTTTCTTGGACTTCGCCTCGCGTTCAGCATATTTTTTCTTAATCGCAGCAATATTATGACCTTCAGAGATATAATCTTTGATTTCAAGCAGACGATCCATGTCATTCAACGAATACATGCGACGGTTCCCTTCGTTTCGATCAGGTTTGATCAACTCTTGATCTTCATAATAACGAATCTGACGCGCTGAGAGATCGGTCAATTTCATAACACTGCCGATAGGAAAAACAGCCATATTTCGGCGAAATTCTCTTTCCTTCATTTACAATTTCCTTCTTCCTGTCTATTATAGTCTAAAAAAAGACATACGTCAACGAATAATGTCATAAAATGTAACATTATTTTCTTTTTTTCTCCCAAAAGAGTTTCAGTTGCTCAATATCATAATTTACAAGGATTGCGACAAAAACTCCCATAAATGTTTCAAATACACGTGCAAACACGTACAAAAATGTTTCTCCGCTCGGTATTGATAGGGTAATGATCAACATAGCCGCTACACCACCGATAACTCCTGCCTTGTTGTTCATGGCGACATTTGTCATAATGGTTAACATGGTGCAAATCGGAACAACTAGTAAAGTTACCCAAAAGGCTCCATGAAATAAAGTGTTTAAGAGGAAAAAGACAAGGGCGTAAAAACCGCCAATACTATTTCCTAAGATACGCGAAGTTCCAAAATGGACGCTCTTATCAAAGCTCTCTCGTAAACTGAAGACTGCTGTCAATGCTCCGATTTGAAGCCCCTTCCAGCCAAAAAAACCAAAAATCAAGAGAACTATAAATACGGCAATCCCTGTTTTGAAGGTTCGCATACCAAGCTTGAACTGTGACTTATCAAATTTATATTTTTTAAAATAACTCATAATCTCAACTTTCTACTACCATTTTAACATAAATTAGTTGATTTTATGAGTGAAAATCAATAGGAAGCGTTTTTAATTTAGGGGTACAAAAAAGAGGAAACAGAGTTCCTCTTTTCTATTTAAATTCAGAGCTTAGTTGCTTTCATCTTCTTTCCGTTTCAACTGACCAAGTCCTAAAACTCCTACTAAAGCTGCTAGACCAAGATATGGCATGTAGCTTGAATCATTTGTACCTGTTTGAGGTAGAGTAGGATTCCCTTTCGGATTTGGAGTAGGAGTTGTTGGCTCCTCTGGTTTCTTAGGTTCTGGCGTTGTCGTGCGAACTGTATTTGAAGCATAAGCAACTTTGTTCACAGTATTTACATAGGTATTTTCAAAGGTTCCGACAGCAATTCGTTTCATTTGAATATAAGTCTCAGCCTGGAATGGAGAATCCAACTGAATCTCTTGAAGGAATTCTTCCTTGAAGCGAATTGTAATCATTCCCTTATCTTGATTATGTTCAACCTGTGTTTCAGCTGTTAAGTCTGTCCCTGCCTTAATAACACGACCGTCTTTCAATCGGATATCAACCTTGGCAAGAACTTTATAGTTTCCAGTGTATTGATCACCTTTTTGGTCATAATCATCTACAAAACTATAGTCATTCAAGTCCTCAGAATGATTTTGTGGAATCAAACCACCGATTAAACGATAATTGAAGAACTGGTTCAACGGAATTGTTTGGCCATCAATATTGTCACTGCTTGGATCCATACTGATTGTCACATCTTTTTTCGGTGTGATTTTCGGTACGTTGTTGACAACTACTTCTGTAGCATAGCCATTTCCAAAATCAATTTGGTAGGCTTTGTTTTCATACTTACCACCCGTTTGACCAAATTCAGGTTTAACTGTCATCGGATCTGTGATTAGCAATGATTTTCCTGCTGCTACATAGTTCTTGTAGAATTCAGCTGGATTATCAGCTGAGAAGAGTTGGAAAGCACCTTTAACAGTGATGTTTGCTTTCTTCAACAGATCTTGAACCTTCTTAGGCGCAGCTTCTAAACTATCAAATTGTTGAACACTGACACCTGGTACAAGATTGCCCTCTAGATCACGAATCTTAACCAATTCTGGTTGAAGGGTTAAGGCTTCTTCTGGATAATCATCCACATAGTAGAAACCATTTTGAATCGCTTCTTTAGAAGATTTATCTCCCTTGTATTGGTCCAAATCCCATGTGAGTTCATAGTAGTTCGTTGAACCAGCTAGAACTTCTTTGCCATCAATATTCACACCTTGCTTGTTCTTGTTAACTTTCAAAGGCTTGATGTAGTTGTTATTTGGATTGTCAGGATCATTTGGTTTACCTGGAGTCGTTACACGAACAATGTTTGACTTGACACCGTAGGCGTCATTGACTGTCAATGTAAAGTTATTCGTATAAGTCGCCCCATCATTCAAGACACGACCAACAACAGTTGGATATAGAGTCTCAAAGGACTTTGTCAAATCTGCATTGAAAGCAGCCAAGGTCTCCTCAGTAGCCTTAAAGGTTACAGTGTGACTAGCTTTATCATAGCTTGTTTCAAAACCTTTGCTTGCAGCCTTGGTTGTTTCCAAATCAAACTGATAGCCAGTTGGAAGTGGATCTACCAATACAAACGAAGTTGTTTTTGGACGACCAGCTGTCAACGCTTCTGTTTTCAACTCAAACTTCACTACAGACTGCTTAGCAACGAGAGTACGATCGATATCTACTCCATCCTCATTTTTAATTTCTTTATTAATCTGAGGTTGTGCAAATAGACGATTGTAATGGAAGTGAACTGTTGGCACCGCTGGTGGTGTTGGCAACTGCTTAGGAGTTGGTGCTACCGGCGGAGTTGGCAATGGATCATAGTTTGGCTCTTCTGGTTTTGATGGCTCTGGTTGATCTGGAGTTTTTACCGGTGGAGTTGGCTCATTTTCATAGCTTGGTGCTACTGGAGCTGGTTCCAATGGTTTCTCTGTCTCATATGTTGGCTCTTCTGGTTTTGATGGCTCCGGTTGATCTGGAGTTTTTACCGGTGGAGTTGGCTCATTTTCGTAGTTTGGTGCTACTGGTGCTGGCTCCAATGGCTTCTCTGTCTCATATGTTGGCTCTTCCGGTTTTGACGGCTCCGGTTGATCTGGAGTTTTTACCGGTGGAGTTGGCTCATTTTCGTAGTTTGGTGCTACTGGAGCTGGTTCCAATGGTTTCTCTGTCTCATACATTGGTTGAGTTGGAGCTGTTGGTGCAACAGGTTTCGTCGGAACCCCAATTGCATTAATGTTTGAATTGAAAGCAAACCAAATATTTCCACTTTTAGAAGAAGCCATATTAAAGCTAATCTCCGATTGAGTTATTTCACCGACAATAGCTCCGTACCAATTATTTGGACTAGAGGTTGTATCCCATTCCGATGTATTCCAACGAGCGCCTAGCGATTTTTCTGCATTTGATGAATCTGCATAAGCAGAGTTATTTTCATGAATCTTGATAGATGAACCAGAAATTGGAATATATCGACCGTTAAAGTTTCTAACACTTTCAATTGCATCTTTATCAATTGCCCCACTACCGTTACCTCTATTTAGAGATGAAAAATTAACTAATCCTCCTGTGAGATTCATAAGTTGACCTTCTTCATCATAAAACTTGACTTTTACATTAATGTTTGTAGAAGTAAAATAATCATTATACCATGCTGTCACAGTTGGATCACTCGAGGCAAACATAGTCATTTTGGTTCCATCGTTAAAACCTGTTTCTTTTAATGTGTAAGTGTAAACTACTTTTGAAATTTTCTTACCATTAAAACTTGAATTTTTTAGACCAGTATAGGTAACATCGACTGGTTTATCCTTTTCTAATACAAGCTTTGCATAAGTGTTATTCGAATTGATTGCATTGAAATATGAATATGCTGTAGATTTTTTCCTATCAGGATTTGTTGGCGAAATCCCCCATGATTTTACCAAAGCATCCAATTCCTGCTGCCCATATTGATGTACAGATGAATCAATTGTTCGTATTGCATTTGGTTCTGATTTAAAGTTCAACGATTGTGATCTTGGTTCTGAAAGATAACCATCTTGTTTCTTTTTACTCTCCGCTTCTGCGAGTGCTGCAGTATAAGCTGCGAACTCTTTCTTATATTTGGCAAGATCTGCTTCATATTTAGCAACTTTAGCTTCGTATTCAGCTTTTGCGGCGGCATTGCGTTGCTTGATTTCGTCATTTTCAGCTTGGAGCGCTGCATTTTTTGCCTTGTTGTCTTCAACTGCCTTCTCGTAAGTTGCTTTTGCATCGGCATTAGCTTTTTGAACGCGAGCTAATTCCGTCTGGTATTCGGCTAGCTTAGCTTGGTAGTCTGCTTCATTGGTAGCATTTGCTCGCTTAACTGCCGCCAAATCTGCTTCGTATTTCTTCACCGCTGCGTCATAAGTCGATTTTGCAGTGGCGTTACGTTGCTTAATCGCCTCATTTTCAGCTTGAATGGCTGTATTTTTAGCTGTGTTTTCTTCAACAGCTTTTTCATAGGCTGCTTTAGCTTCCGCATTAGCTTTTTGTACTCGAGCTAATTCTGTCTGGTAAGCTGCTAATTTTGCTTGATAATCAGCATCATTATCCTCTTTAGCTTTCTTAATAGCTGCAAGGTCTGCTTCATACTGCTTCATCGCTGCTTCATAAGTTGCTTTTGCAGTTTCATTACGCTGTTTAATGGCTTCATTTTCAGCTTTAAGCGCTTCGTTTTTCGCAGTATTTTCTTTTACCGCCTTATCATAGGCTTCTTTAGCTTCAGCATTTGCTTTTTGTACTCGAGCTAATTCTGTCTGGTAAGCTGAAAGTTTATTTTGATAATCCTGTTGACTATCTTCATTTGCTTTTTTGACAGTTGCTAAATCTTTTTGATATTGTGCTAGCTTAGCCTCATATTCTGCTTTAGCTGTTGCATTAGCAGTGTTGATTTTTTCAACTTCTTCTTGATGACTTTTTAGATCTTTTTGATACTTGTCATCCGCTGCTTTGTTTTCAGCATTGACTTTATCTGTTTCAGCCTGATGAGCTGCGACTTCTTTTTTATATGCTTCAGTTGTTGTCTTTACTTCTTCAGCCTGTTTAGCATAGTCGCTTTTAATCTCATCTTGTTTTTGAGCATTCTCTGTAGCAGTTGTGGCTGTTCCTTTGTCTTTTGTTTCATCTTGAACTACCTTAACTCCTGCAGATTTTGCATCGGCAACTGTTTTATCCAAATCAGCTGATGATACTTCTACTGGCAAAGCTGAGTCTTTGGAACCAGCCTTAGCTTGGCTTTCTTTGGCAACTTGGCTCATTTCACCCTGAGCTTCAGGTAGATTTGTGGCTGGGTTCCCTGTAGTAGCTACCTCAACCGTACTTGTACTAGTTGTCTCTGTAACTTCATCAGCAAATACTGCTTTGTCTACAAAAGCAATCAAAGCAGTTCCTAAAACAGCACCACACAAAGTTTTCGCAACTTTGCTTTTACGAAATCCATAGACTTCTTTTTTATTTTTCATTATAAGTCATTTCCTTATCTAAATTTAGTCGTTACTTCTTATATTAACACTTTACAAGGCAAGATACAAATATTTACTCTTTTTTCTTTTTATTTATAGAAAAATTTCACCTATTTATAAATTAAAAAGAAGATGGTCACACCATCTTCTTTTAGTTAAACTATTTATTTTGGCTCTATAATATTTGTAGTGGGTAAATCCCCTATAGATATTATGGAGCCTATTTTGTTGTAGAAAAAAAGTCTCATATGACCTATAATGAAAAGCAACCAAACCATCATTAGAAAGAGCCATATGGAACAATTACATTTTATCACAAAACTACTCGATATCAAAGACCCTAATATCCAAATTATAGACATCATCAGTAAGGATACCCACAAGGAAATCATCGCTAAAATGTATTATGATGCTTCACTTTGTCCTGATTGCGGAAGCCAAATGAAGAAATATGACTTTCAAAAACCTTCTAAAATCCCTTACCTTGAAACGACTGGTATGCCTACTAGAATTCTCCTTAAAAAACGCCGTTTTAAGTGCTATCAGTGCTCTAAAATGATGGTCTCTGAGACTCCTATAGTCAAGAAAAATCACCAAATCCCTCGTATCATCAACCAAAAGATTGCCCAGAAGCTAATTGAAAAGACTTCTATGACTGGCATTGCCCATCAGCTGTCTATTTCAACTTCAACTGTCATTCGCAAACTCAATGACTTCCGTTTTAAGCATGATTTTTCTCGTCTGCCTGAGATTATGTCCTGGGACGAGTATACCTTCACTAAGGGAAAGATGAGTTTTATTGCGCAAGATTTTGAAAAGCTCAATATCATCACTGTTCTTGAGGGCAGAACACAAGCTATCAAGCGCTACTGGAAACTCATTCAACAGGATAGTCGTAAACTCAGTGATAAGCGTTTTTATCGCCCTACTTTTCGTATGCACTTAACCAATAAAGAAATCCTAGACAAGCTTTTGAGCTATTCAGAAGACTTGAAACACCACTATCATCTCCATCAACTCTTGCTTTTTCACTTTCAGAATAAGGAACCAGAGAAATTTTTCGGACTCTTTGAAAACAATATAAAGAAGGTTCATTCTCTTTTTCAGACTGTCTTTAAAACATTTCTAAAGGACAAAGGGAAAATCGTCAATGTCCTTCAGTTATCCTATTCCAACGCAAAATTGGAAGCGACTAATAATCTCATCAAACTTATCAAACGCAATGCCTTTGGTTTTCGGAACTTTGAAAACTTCAAGAAGCGAATTTTCGTCGCTCTGAATATCAAAAAAGAAAGGACGAAATTTGTCCTTTCTCGAGCTTAGCTTTTCTTCAACCCACTACAGTTGACAACGAGCCAAAAAAGAGGAAACAGAGTTCCTCTTTTCTATTTAACTTTTAGAGCTTACTTGCTTTCATCTTCTTTCCGTTTCAACTGACCAAGTCCTAAAACTCCTACTAAAGCTGCTAGACCAAGATATGGCATGTAGCTTGAATCATTTGTACCTGTTTGAGGTAGAGTAGGATTCCCTTTCGGATTTGGAGTAGGAGTTGTTGGCTCCTCTGGTTTCTTAGGTTCTGGCGTTGTCGTGCGAACTGTATTTGAAGCATAAGCAACTTTGTTCACAGTATTTACATAGGTATTTTCAAAGGTTCCGACAGCAATTCGTTTCATTTGAATATAAGTCTCAGCCTGGAATGGAGAATCCAACTGAATCTCTTGAAGGAATTCTTCCTTGAAGCGAATTGTAATCATTCCCTTATCTTGATTATGTTCAACCTGTGTTTCAGCTGTTAAGTCTGTCCCTGCCTTAATAACACGACCGTCTTTCAATCGGATATCAACCTTGGCAAGAACTTTATAGTTTCCAGTGTATTGATCACCTTTTTGGTCATAATCATCTACAAAACTATAGTCATTCAAGTCCTCAGAATGATTTTGTGGAATCAAACCACCGATTAAACGATAATTGAAGAACTGGTTCAACGGAATTGTTTGGCCATCAATATTGTCACTGCTTGGATCCATACTGATTGTCACATCTTTTTTCGGTGTGATTTTCGGTACGTTGTTGACAACTACTTCTGTAGCATAGCCATTTCCAAAATCAATTTGGTAGGCTTTGTTTTCATACTTACCACCCGTTTGACCAAATTCAGGTTTAACTGTCATCGGATCTGTGATTAGCAATGATTTTCCTGCTGCTACATAGTTCTTGTAGAATTCAGCTGGATTATCAGCTGAGAAGAGTTGGAAAGCACCTTTAACAGTGATGTTTGCTTTCTTCAACAGATCTTGAACCTTCTTAGGCGCAGCTTCTAAACTATCAAATTGTTGAACACTGACACCTGGTACAAGATTGCCCTCTAGATCACGAATCTTAACCAATTCTGGTTGAAGGGTTAAGGCTTCTTCTGGATAATCATCCACATAGTAGAAACCATTTTGAATCGCTTCTTTAGAAGATTTATCTCCCTTGTATTGGTCCAAATCCCATGTGAGTTCATAGTAGTTCGTTGAACCAGCTAGAACTTCTTTGCCATCAATATTCACACCTTGCTTGTTCTTGTTAACTTTCAAAGGCTTGATGTAGTTGTTATTTGGATTGTCAGGATCATTTGGTTTACCTGGAGTCGTTACACGAACAATGTTTGACTTGACACCGTAGGCGTCGTTGACTGTCAATGTAAAGTTATTCGTATAAGTCGCCCCATCATTCAAGACACGACCAACAACAGTTGGATATAGAGTCTCAAAGGACTTTGTCAAATCTGCATTGAAAGCAGCCAAGGTCTCCTCAGTAGCCTTAAAGGTTACAGTGTGACTAGCTTTATCATAGCTTGTTTCAAAACCTTTGCTTGCAGCCTTGGTTGTTTCCAAATCAAACTGATAGCCAGTTGGAAGTGGATCTACCAATACAAACGAAGTTGTTTTTGGACGACCAGCTGTCAACGCTTCTGTTTTCAACTCAAACTTCACTACAGACTGCTTAGCAACGAGAGTACGATCGATATCTACTCCATCCTCATTTTTAATTTCTTTATTAATCTGAGGTTGTGCAAATAGACGATTGTAATGGAAGTGAACTGTTGGCACCGCTGGTGGTGTTGGCAACTGCTTAGGAGTTGGTGCTAGTGGCGGAGTTGGCAATGGATCATAGTTTGGCTCTTCTGGTTTTGATGGCTCTGGTTGATCTGGAGTCTTAACCGGTGGAGTTGGCTCATTTTCGTAGTTTGGCTCTACTGGAGCTGGTTCCAATGGCTTCTCTGTCTCATAAGTTGGCTCTTCTGGTTTTGATGGCTCTGGTTGATCTGGAGTCTTAACTGGAGGTGTTGGCTCATTTTCGTAGTTTGGCGCTACTGGAGCTGGTTCCAATGGTTTTTCTGTCTCATATGTTGGCTCTTCCGGTTTTGACGGCTCCGGTTGATCCGGAGTTTTAACTGGTGGAGTTGGCTCATTTTCATATGTTGGTACTACTGGTGCTGTCTCCAATGGTTTTTCCACTTCATAAGTAGGAGCTTGTGGTTCAGTTGGCGCTACTGGTGGAGTTGGTTTTTCCTTAGTTATTTTCGGAACGTTAACCGCACGAATTTTACCATTAAGTGAGTACCAAATGTTTGGTCTTTTACCTGTATCAACCGCCATAACTGGATCAGAAGGAACTACTAAAGTAGCTGAAATGGCACCGACAGTAACACGGTTAGTTGAACCAGACATGCTAATTGCTCCTGCACCATACCAAGAGTTTGGAGCATCTGATGAATCCCAACCTGAACCAGGTTGACCATTTGGATACATAGTCCAACGAGATCCACCTTGGTCTTTTTTAAAGTTCAAGGTTTCAGTAGCATAAATCTTTCCGTCTTTTTCTCCAACAGATGAACCGGAAATTTTAATAAAGTTACCAGTGTAATCCTTGGCCATCTCAATAGAATTATTTTCTCTATTTAGAGATGCTACTGAAAGAAGGGCATTGTCAAAATTAATTGGTTGGTCATTTTCATCATAGAAGGTAAATTCATTTTTAATGAAAATTGAAGTACCTTTTTCAACATCACCAGTGTAAGCAGAAGCAAAGGCTCCCAAAGTTGGGTCACTAAAGATTCCCAACCAAACTTTTCCACTAGGATTTTGGAATTTTGAAGACGGATCTACAGTATATTTGTAAACAATCTTGGAAATCTTTTTACCGTTGTAGTAGGAATTTTGAAGGTTGGTATAAGTCGCAGTTACGCTTTGCCCACGTTCTAGAAGAACAGAGCCCCATTTAACTTCTGTTTTATTCCCTACATTGGTCGTCCAGTCCGATTTAGTTCCAATATTACCATACAATTCCACTGAAGAAGTAGTGGCACCGTTCTCCAAGTTCTTGACATTGAGGTTGTCTAACTGAAGATTCTTCTTACCATATTGGTCTGTATCCTTCTTGAAGGCTTCATCAACAGCTGCTGCTGTAAGAAGTTTTCCTTCTGTTTTGAGGTCCAGTTGAGCTTTTGGTTCTAAATCATAAACCAAGCTCTGAGCAGATGGCTTAGACAAGTAACCATCTTGATCTTTATTTTTTTCAAGTTCTACCAATGCAGCCTTAATTTTTGCCTGCTCTTCATTGTACTCTTTGAGTTTCCGTGGATACTCATCTACATCTTTCTTATACTTGGCAAGATCAGTTTCATATTTCGCAACTTTAGCTTCGTATTCAGCTTTTGCGGCGGCATTACGTTGCTTGATTTCTTCATTTTCAGCTTGGAGTGCCGCATTTTTTGCCTTATTGTCTTCAACAGCCTTTTCATAGGCTGCTTTTGCATCGGCATTAGCTTTTTGAACGCGAGCTAATTCCGTCTGGTATTCGGCTAGCTTAGCTTGGTAGTCTGCTTCATTGGTAGCATTTGCTCGCTTAACTGCCGCCAAATCTGCTTCGTATTTCTTCACCGCTGCGTCATAAGTCGATTTTGCAGTGGCGTTACGTTGCTTAATCGCCTCATTTTCAGCTTGAATGGCTGTATTTTTAGCTGTGTTTTCTTCAACAGCTTTTTCATAGGCTGCTTTAGCTTCCGCATTAGCTTTTTGTACTCGAGCTAATTCTGTCTGGTAAGCTGCTAATTTTGCTTGATAATCAGCATCATTATCCTCTTTAGCTTTCTTAATAGCTGCAAGGTCTGCTTCATACTGCTTCATCGCTGCTTCATAAGTTGCTTTTGCAGTTTCATTACGCTGTTTAATGGCTTCATTTTCAGCTTTAAGCGCTTCGTTTTTCGCAGTATTTTCTTTTACCGCCTTATCATAGGCTTCTTTAGCTTCAGCATTTGCTTTTTGTACTCGAGCTAATTCTGTCTGGTAAGCTGAAAGTTTATTTTGATAATCCTGTTGACTATCTTCATTTGCTTTTTTGACAGTTGCTAAATCTTTTTGATATTGTGCTAGCTTAGCCTCATATTCTGCTTTAGCTGTTGCATTAGCAGTGTTGATTTTTTCAACTTCTTCTTGATGACTTTTTAGATCTTTTTGATACTTGTCATCCGCTGCTTTGTTTTCAGCATTGACTTTATCTGTTTCAGCCTGATGAGCTGCGACTTCTTTTTTATATGCTTCAGTTGTTGTCTTTACTTCTTCAGCCTGTTTAGCATAGTCGCTTTTAATCTCATCTTGTTTTTGAGCATTCTCTGTAGCAGTTGTGGCTGTTCCTTTGTCTTTTGTTTCATCTTGAACTACCTTAACTCCTGCAGATTTTGCATCGGCAACTGTTTTATCCAAATCAGCTGATGATACTTCTACTGGCAAAGCTGAGTCTTTGGAACCAGCCTTAGCTTGGCTTTCTTTGGCAACTTGGCTCATTTCACCCTGAGCTTCAGGTAGATTTGTGGCTGGGTTCCCTGTAGTAGCTACCTCAACCGTACTTGTACTAGTTGTCTCTGTAACTTCATCAGCAAATACTGCTTTGTCTACAAAAGCAATCAAAGCAGTTCCTAAAACAGCACCACACAAAGTTTTCGCAACTTTGCTTTTACGAAATCCATAGACTTCTTTTTTATTTTTCATTATAAGTCATTTCCTTATCTAAATTTAGTCGTTACTTCTTATATTAACACTTTACAAGGCAGGATGCAAATATTTACTCTTTTTTTATTTATAGAAAAATTCCACCTATTTATAAATTAAATTAAAAAGAAGATGGTCACACCATCTTCCTTTAGTTAAACTATTTATTTTTCAGTCAAAGCTGCAAGTCCTGGCAATACTTTACCTTCAAGGAGTTCCATTGATGCTCCACCACCAGTAGAGATCCATGAGAACTTGTCTGCACGGCCAAGGTTGATGGCTGCAGCAGCTGAGTCACCACCACCGATGATTGATTTAACACCAGGTTGTTTCACGATAGCGTCCATGACACCGATTGTACCAGCTTGGAAGTCAGGGTTTTCAAATACACCCATAGGTCCGTTCCATACAACTGTTTTGGCACCAGTCAAAGCTTCGTCAAATTTAGCGATAGATTTTGGACCGATATCCAAACCAAGGAAACCTGGGTCTACTGCTTCACCTTCAGTGTCTTTCACTTCAGTGTAGTCAGCAAATGCGTTTGCTTCTTTTGAGTCAACTGGCAAGATCAATTTGCCGTTTGCTTTTTCAAGAAGAGCTTTCGCAACATCCAATTTGTCTTCTTCTACAAGTGAGTTACCGATTTCGATACCTTGAGCTTTGTAGAATGTGTAAGTCATCCCACCACCGATAAGCACTTTATCAGCTTTTTCAAGCAAGTTTTCGATAACACCAATCTTGTCTGAAACTTTTGAACCACCAAGAATCGCTACGAATGGACGTTCTGGAGCTTCAACTGCTTCTTGGATGTAAGCAATCTCGTTTTCAAGAAGGAATCCAGCAACTGCTTTTTCAACGTTTGCTGAGATACCAACGTTAGATGCGTGTGCACGGTGAGCTGTACCAAATGCATCGTTTACGAAGATACCGTCTCCAAGTGATGCCCAGTATTTACCAAGCTCAGGGTCATTTTTAGATTCTTTCTTGCCGTCAACATCTTCGAAACGAGTGTTTTCAACCAAGAGAACTTGTCCATCTTCAAGAGCGTTAACAGCGGCTTCCAATTCAGCACCACGTGTAACACCTGGGATAAATTTAACTTCTTGTCCCAATTTAGTAGCCAAGTCAGCAGCTACAGGAGCAAGTGATTTACCTTCTTTGTCTGCTTCTTCTTTTACACGTCCAAGGTGAGAGAAGAGGATTGCACGTCCACCTTGTTCAAGGATGTACTTGATAGTTGGAAGAGCTGCAGTGATACGGTTGTCATTGGTAATCACGCCATCTTTAACAGGTACGTTGAAGTCAACACGAACGAGAACTTTTTTCCCTTTCAAGTCAACGTCTTTAACAGTCAATTTTGCCATTAGATATGACTCCTTCTTTTTTTATACGTGTTAATTATATCACAAAATCAGCAAAAGAGATAGAAAAACCCTAAACTTTTCTTGTTCATTCTTCTATTTATTAACCTAAAAACCTAGGATTTCAGTAAGGGAAATAGAAATTTTCACATAATTCGGTTGGAATAATTTAGGAAAATTTCTTGATTGATCTGCCTAATTACTTCTATACCATTCTTTTTCTAACATTTTAATCCTTAATATTCCAAACTCTACAGTCCTTCTTTTTGAATTGCTAGGTTTCTTATTATACAATATAACTAAAATAGTTTCTTTAGTTTGTGCTATTTGAGATTAAAAGAAGGGGAATTGCTACCATGAAATTAGAAAGACTAATCTATATTTTACTGTCTCTTTTAAATAAGAAGAGAATAACAGCTAAAGAGATTGCAGAGAGATTTGAAATATCTACTCGAACTGTATATAGGGACATGGATACACTCAGTTTAGCGGGGATCCCAATCTATTCGGAACGTGGAGATAAGGGAGGTTTCTATATACCGAGCGACTATAAGATAGACAGAAACTTTTTCACTGAGGAGGAGAGACAGTTTATCATTAATATGAGCCAAAATGTTAGTAAAATCGTTGGCCATTCAAGTCTTGACAGTATCGAACACAAGCTGTCTTCTCAAGAAATTACAAGAGCAAACAGTCCTTTTTACTTTGATCTCAGTTCCTGGACTCTTAATACAAATTATTTACTAGACATTGAGGAAGCGATACAATCTAAACAGATGATTTCTTTTTCTTACTATTCGAAAAAACAAGAGAAAAGTCAGCGAACAATTATCCCATACAGATTGATCTATAAACTGAATGCTTGGTATGTTATCGGTTACTGCTTAGAAAAATTAGATTTTCGTATTTTTAAATTAACTCGAATTCGAGAACTAGAACCAGTGGAGATAAAAGATAAATCATTCGATTATCCACGTTTATCTCAAGAAATGTTAGAGCTTTTTTTAAATCCCCCAAAACATAAAGTGGAGGGGCAAAGAGAAGAAATCGAACTAGTTTTTACAAGATTTGCACTTCCAAAAATCTACGATCACTTCACGGAAGAAGAAATCAGAGTCGAGGACGAAATAATAAAAGTTCAGGCATTTAGAGCTTTAACTCCTTCATTTTTTGATTTACTATTAAGTTTTGGTTATCAAGTAAAGGTCGTATCCCCAAGTCACTTACAAAATCTACTGGTCAGTACTCTCAAAAAAAATCTTCAGCAATATGACAACCTGTAGTCATATTTCCTTTTGTATACTCTTAAGTGGGCAAAATATTTCGTGATATTCATCATAGCCCAATTATTTTACAGGAGGTTCCAAATGGATACAAAAACACTTGCAGAAAGCTATTTTACGGCAGTAAATGAGGGAGGCTGGGAAGATTTCGTAGCTGAAAACTTTGATTATGGCATGTGCGATAGTATAGAAATTCGACAAGGACGTGATGTTTATTTGCAAGGCGCAGGCCAATTCTATGCTTTAAGCCAGCATCTTGAAGTGAAGCAATTACTTGTTGATGGTCGAGCAGTCTCAGCTTTAAATCGATACCGTCTACATTCTCCTCAAGGAAAAGAACTTGAACTGGATGTCGCAGAATTTCTGAAATTCGATGAATTTGATAAATTAGTTGCATCCAATATTTATTTCGACACCTATCGTTTCCAAAAATTTATCCAAGGAATTGAATAACAAAAATCTAGCTTCAAATTTACTCTTCAATTTCAAAACTAAAAACAAGGTCTAACTAATCTACAGTCAAACCTTGTTTTTTTATTTTTATGAGAAAATCCAAGATTCGTAAATCTGATTAGTCTTCTCTCCTCTTTTTAGAGAGCAAGCCGTAGCCACTCATTACTCCGAGAAGTCCCAGCGCTACTAGACTAGCATCTCTTGTCGCTCCCGTATTTGGCAGCTCTTTACTTACTTCTTCAACTTTTGCTGGTGTTGCTGAAAGAGCTTGATCCCTTGTTTGTGAGACTTGATCCTCTTTCGTTCCTACTTCAACAATTTCTGGAAGAGCTTCCTTGAGAACCTCAGTAGAATGAAGGGTGCGTTTGCCCTGAGCATCAACTTCTACAAAGCGACGAACTTGACCTTCAACTCCTGCTTGAACTAGCTGGCGTTGTCCTTTGAGAAGGGCTGCATTTGGTCGTTCCTGACGTTCGAAGGAAACTGTCCCCTCTTCAATTTCCAGTTTCGGAGTTTCTAGAACTAAATCTTTCACACCTTCAGCTGGTTGGTTGCTTGATAGAACTTTTGTACCAACTTCGGTAATTTCTGGGATTGCTTCCTTGACTACCTCAGTCGAACGAAGAGTGCGTTTGCCTTGGCTATCTACTTCTACAAAGCGACGGACTTGACCTTCAACTCCAGCTTGCACAATACGGCGTTGTCCTTTGAGAAGTTCGGAGTTTGGTCGCTCCTGACGTTCAAAGGCTGTTGTTTCAGTTTCAATAACTAGTTCAGGGAGGGCCTCAACCGTTGGAGCCACTTCATTTGGATCCATACTTCCAACATGGTGACTTTCTTCTGCAGGAGCTAGTTTCTTATTTAGCTTTTCTTTCATTTCCGCAAACGCTTGAGGAGTTGGCATCTCTGAAGCCAACAAAGTTTCTGCTTGGGCAATCAACTCAGCTTGAGAATCTTTTTCACGAAGGGATTCGAGCAAACCTTCCAATTCTTCTCTAGCAGTCTGATAACGTTGATTTCCATCTAGGTCTGTCCCTGCTTGTTTCAACTCATTCAAAGCCCGGTTGACTTCTTCTTGACTAGCATTGTGGTTTTCTGCTACAGCTTTCGCTGCATTGAGCTTCTCTACTAGTGCTGCTTGTTTGTCCTCACTTGAGAAGGTATAGGCAAGGGTTGACTGGCGACCTTGGGCAGCAGTGATTTCTTGTTTGAGGTATTCATCGTTGACAGCTGCTTTTGGAGAAACCAAGACATCAAACTCAGCTGTGTGTCCCTTGTAATGCAAGGTCAAGGTCTGACGACCAGTCTTTTGAGCATCGTAGCCCGTAATTTCAACACCTTGATCTGTGAAGGCATGACTTTCTTCTGTCTCATTATCATAGAGAACGCCGAAGCGCCCTTCTGCAAGATCCAGTTGCTCTCCTACTAGATAGTCCGTTTTCGGTTTCTGAGCAATGTACAGACCTGCTACTTCCTTTGGTTTTCCTTCATCTTGACCAGTCACTTGTACCTTCAAATCACCGCTTACTGGAAGTCCAAGATAGCTAACTGTGAGCTTTTGTTCCCCTTTTTGATGAGCGTCGTAGCCAGATACTGTCACACCTGAGTGAGTAAGGTTAATCAGCTCATCAGCTTGTCCCCCTTCGTACTGAACACGGAGGGTTCCGCCTCTGAGGTCAAGTTTTTCTCCCTCTTTGTAAACTGTCTTCTTAGGCCCTTTTTCAAGGCTAACTGCAGCAATTTTTCTTTCATCCTGCGGAATCGCTACTGCCAATGTGTTACTGATTTCTTTACCAGGTAGTTGGGTACGATAGTAGAGGAGAGTTGGTTGCTTGTCAAAGCCCAATGGTGCTGTTGCCAAGTCGCCTCCAGTTTCAGACTTCAAGGTTGCAATCGGTGTTTGTGAATCTGCCTTGTCGTAAACGGTGATAGTTGCACCCGCTGGAACATCAGAGAAGCCTAGTTGAACTTGATGGTTTCCAAGTGAACGGGCAGCTACCTTAGTCATTGGAATATTTTGACTTTCTGTATCTAGTGTTTCGTACATCTTCCAGTTGTAGATACGAATGGCTTTCCAAGGTGTTCCGTTATCTGAAGTGATAACTTTTAGGCGCCAGTCTTGAGCTGTGATTGGTTTGTCAAGAGTGATATCCGTAACGTGCGCTCTATTGCCACGGACTTCCTTAGCTAACTTCCATTCACCATCTGCATCTTTATAATAAAGGTCAAAATCTTTGGTGTTCATCAAACCGTCGTTTACGGATTCTCCACCAGCTCCTGCATGATCCATGACCCATCTAACAACGGTACGTGGCTTGGTCAAGCGAATATCCACACTACCGCTCAATTGTCCTGAAGACCACTTGTCTGACAGACTTGTAATCGTACCGTTCAACATACCTTCAATACCTTCTCCACCTTCAGTATTTGGGAAAGTGCTACCAATAACCTTTGCACCTGGAACGATATTTTCAGCTAAAGGTCTTGGAAGAGTCGTATCCTGAACTGTCATCCCCCAGTTAAAGGATGCCGTCGCAGCTTCGGAACGAAGGCCATTTTTACCAACTGCAACGACTTTCAGTTCCTGAGTCGTACCAGTCGCATTAGCAGAACGGCTAACTTTTGGCAAGTAGATGGTTGAAGCAGATGATCCTGTCAACAAACGCCAGTTATCTCCATCTTTTTCGTAGACTTCATAGAAATCTGCATCTTGGTTACCCGCAAACTGGACCACTGCTTCAGCTTCTTGGGCATTTTTAAGAGATTGTTTCACCACAGATAGCCCCGTCGGTGCCTGTGGTGCTTGGTGATTATCCGAAATTGTCAATTGACCTAGGTTAAACTGATAATCTTTTACAGCTCCTTCATGCTCAAAGAAGAGTTTGACTGCATAGATTGTTTTACCTGCTAGTGAGCTAAGGTCAAATTCTTCATTCTTCCAGTTATCAGAAAGTGTTAGTTCTTTCCATGCGGCTGCATCCTCAAATTTGTAGTCTGGTGTTGTAGAGAAGGCCATATAAACTTTAGAGCCTTTTCCTCCCTTGTGGGCAACCCGAAGTTTGGTGTTTTCAGTTACTTCTAGTTTGGTAGAATACAAATTCACATCCTGGTCCGTCTTACCAGCTACATCACCTGAGAATTTAAGGGAGTTACCTCCATTATAGGCATCTGTAAAGTCATATTCTGCACGAAGTTTTTCCCCCGTTGAAGTCTGCCACCAGCGCCATGTTGGCAAGACACCTGAAACCGAACGGTAGTTCCACTCAGAATCCTTAGAAACTTTACCGTCTACAAACCACTTTCTACCATGGCCTGTATTAAAAGAGGTCGTGAAGGTTCGGCCAACTGCTGGTGTGCGGTCAGCAACTAAATTGGCAATCCCATACCACTCTTTGTCAGCTGGTTTTTGAGCCGTTGGATCTCCTTGGTAGCCTGTGAAGAAGATATCTTCGTTCTTGTGGTAGTCTTCGCCTGTTTTTCCTAGACTGGTAATCGTATCTGGTGCAAAAAGTCCAAGTGACAAACGCAACTTGCCTTTTTCATCCAAGAGGGCATCCCAGTTGACTTTGGTCTTATAAGAGCCGCCTTGTTGCAATTCCAATCCTGCAAAGACATCATATTGACTACGTTCCAGCCATTTTGCCATCTCTACAGAGTGGTCATTCTTTTCCTTGTTCCAGTTGAAATTGGCAAAGAATTGATCTGCAGGGACCTTGTCACCTTCTTTTTGCATGAACTGGTAGTTGTAATCACCTAGACCATCTTCGTGGTAACGACCGTATTTGTAGGTCATGGCATCGTACCAAGCATACTTGATTGGATGGTTGACCTTAGCTGCATATTCCTTTGTATAGAGCATGAATTGGCGCATTTTTTCACCAAGAGGTGCTACCAATTCCCCCGTTGTTTCTTGGTTAATGAAGTAACCATCAAATCCATAGTACTTAGCGAGATCAACGAGTTTGCGTGCAATTGGGAAGGTGCCATCTTCATCTTGTTTCAAAGCGGCAGCAAATTTTTCTTGGTCGGCAATGCTGTTTGACCAGTTGAAGAAAAGTGTTCCATAAACGGGAACTCCGTTGCGGTGACCGGCATCAATGACATCTGGAGTTGGAACTAGGCCTTCCCAGAAGACCATTGAATCCAAGTATTGCCAGTAGTCAAAAGCATAGGCCTTGAATTCTTCTCCACCAACAGAAGCATGGTCTTTAGCTTTCGAGTTGGTATTTGCTAGCGCCTGAACTTTAGCTCTTCTGCTTGCTTTTTCATTAACCAACTGGCCTCTATGGCGCTTGGCGAGTTCAACTGAGGAACGGTTGATGGAATCATCCTCACGCGCACCCGGTTCCCATTTCAACAAATCTTCCCATGTATCAAATTTGATTTCTTTTGGTCGGAGACTCTTTTCTTCATTTTTAGGAACGTCTGCTAGAGTCGGTTTGTCGGCTTTCTTCTCAGCTACTTGAGGAGCTTCCGCCGGTTTGACTTCTTCTTTTTCAGTTGGTTGAGCAGGTTTTTCAGCATTATCTGCCGGAGCGGGTTTTGCCTCTTCTTTTTCATTAACCAGATCCGTTATTGCTGGAGTGTTTTCTGAAATTGGTTGCTCAGCTACTTTGTTCTCTGTTTCCTCTAATTGTTTTTCAAGGGCTGCAGTATCTGGATTAGCTGTTTCACTAGCGCTTGTAGCTTGGGCGCTCGTATTTGCAGCTGTTTCAGGGACTGCGACTTGTTCAGCAAGAGCTGGGCTTGCAAATAGAGCTGAACCAATCATCAAGGAACAAGCCCCGATTGACAGCTTACGAATACTGTAACGGCAACGTTTTTCAAAAAATAGATCTTTCATCTTATCCTCCTAATAAAATATAAAGTAAGCGCTTTACTTTTTGGTAAAAAGTAACTGTTCTCAGTGCACACCACCAGAACAGGATTATCTTCATTTTATCCTATATGAAAGCGATGTCAATCTATTTAACATAAAAACTATAACTAGGATAAAAATCAGTAAAATTTGGACACAATCCTATAAATCATCTATCTCAAAGGAAATCTATCTCTCATTTTAAAAGAAAGTTCTTGTTTCTCATGAAAACTTCAGCTAAACACTTGTGAGATTTACTTTTATCCTTTAAAATAGAATAGGAGAAATTCCGTTATTATTTTTCGGAGGAAAAAGAAATGTCCATTAATTGGCAGGAAATTTTATTTCACTTTTTAGGTGGTCTGGGACTATTTTTATATAGTATCAAGACCATGGGAGACGGTTTGCAACAAGCTGCTGGAGATCGCCTTCGTTTTTACATTGACAAATATACCAGCAATCCCTTCTTCGGTGTGCTGGTTGGTATCGGTATGACGGCGCTGATTCAATCAAGTTCTGGTGTTACAGTCATTACAGTGGGACTTGTCAGTGCAGGACTTTTGACCTTGCGTCAGGCTATCGGTATTGTCATGGGTGCCAATATTGGAACCACCGTTACATCCTTTATCATCGGTTTTAAGCTAGGAGATTACGCCTTACCTATGCTCTTTATCGGAGCAGTTTGTCTCTTCTTCACCAAGAATCGCTCCATCAATAACATTGGACGGATTATCTTTGGTGTAGGAGGTATCTTCTTCGCTCTCAATCTTATGAGCGGTGCAATGGAACCCCTAAAAGACCTGCAAGTCTTTAGAGACTACATGGTTGAACTAAGTAAGAGTCCTATTCTAGGTGTCTTTGTCGGAACTGGACTGACCCTACTCATTCAGGCTTCATCCGCAACTATCGGTATCTTACAGAACCTGTACGCAAGTGGTTTGATTGACCTACAAGGTGCCCTACCGGTCTTGTTTGGTGATAATATCGGAACGACCATTACAGCCATCATTGCTTCTCTTGGAGCCAATATCGCTGCCAAACGTGTTGCCGGTGCCCATGTCGCCTTTAACGTAATTGGTACGGTTATCTGTATTGTCTTCCTTGTACCTTTCACGGGCTTGATTCAATGGTTTGAATCGGCGCTCAATCTAGCTCCAGAAATGACCATTGCCTTTGCTCACGGAACCTTTAATATTACAAATACCATTATCCAGTTCCCATTCATCGGTGCCTTGGCTTACATTGTGACCAAGCTCATTCCTGGTGAAGATGAAGTTGTCAAATACGAAGCTCTCTACTTGGATGAACAACTCATCAAACAGGCTCCTTCTATCGCTCTAGGAAATGCAAAAAAAGAACTGCTTCACTTGGGGAACTATGCTGCAAAAGCTTTTGACCTTTCCTACGACTACATCGTCAATCTAGATGAAAAACTAGCGGAGAAAGGCCACAAGACTGAAGAAGCTATTAACACAATTGACGAAAAACTCACTCGTTACCTGATTAGCCTTTCAAGCGAATCCTTGAGCCAAAAGGAAAGTGAAATCCTAACCAACATCCTTGACTCGTCTCGTGATTTGGAACGGATTGGAGACCACGCAGAAGGGTTAATCAACCTAACAGACTATCTCCAACGCAAGAATGTTCAGTTCTCTGAGGCAGCTTTGAAAGAGCTAGCTGAGATTTATCAAGCAACAACTGCATTTATCAAGGATGCCCTTGATAGTGTGGAAAACAATGATATTGAAAAAGCTCAGAGTCTGATTGAACGTCATAAAGAAATCAACAATATGGAACGCGTTCTCAGAAAGACCCACATCAAACGCCTTAACAAGGGTGAGTGTTCTACACAAGCTGGAGTCAACTTTATCGACATCATTTCCCACTACACTCGTGTGTCTGACCATGCTATGAACCTAGCCGAAAAGGTCATTGCTGAACAAATCTAATAACCTAAAAGCTATCCTGAATGGGATGGCTTTTTTCGTCTCCTAATTAAGAATTTCTTTTGAAACATATAAAAAATACTTTGATTCACAATGGAATCAAAGCATTTTAAAGAGTTCTCCAAACATGATAGCAGAAACTGCAGTGCCCCTATACTTGGCTTCTTCTCTTTTGATAAAGCGCGCCAAGTTGATCAACTCAGGTGCTGGGTGTTTGGGATTGATGAGCAATTCACGGGTGACCAGTCCTGAAAGTCGGACTGCTAGTAATTGCTCATTTGTAGTGGGTAGTTTTTTAGCAGTCTCTAGGAGAGCAGCAACTAAATCTTCACTCAAGCCCTGACGAGCATGGTTGTAGAGATCTCTTATAAGGCTTTCTAGGTTTGGTTCTGCCATCCCGACCACCTCCCTTATGCTTAATAATGTTTAATCAAATCAACCGTTGAACGATCCAATTTTTTCACCAAGGCTTGCAAGAAAGCTTGAGCTTCTAGGAAGTCATCCATCGCGTAGAGAGTTTGGTGAGAATGGATATAACGAGCGCAGACACCGATAGTTGTAGATGGAACACCTCCATTTTTCAGGTGAGCTGCTCCAGCATCCGTTCCGCCTTTTCCACAGTAGTATTGATACTTGATACCAGCTTCTTCAGCCGTTGTCAAAAGGAAATCCTTCATACCTGGGAGAAGCAAGTGACCTGGATCGTAGAAGCGAATCAAGGTTCCGTCCCCAATCTTACCTTGGCCACCATAAACATCACCAGCAGGTGAACAGTCAACTGCCAGAAAGACTTCTGGGTCAAACTTAGTTGTGGAAGTATGAGCCCCACGGAGACCAACCTCTTCTTGGACGTTAGAGCCAAGATAGAGTTCATTTCCGAGTTTTTGACCTGATAAAGCTTCAGCTAGCTCGCTTACCATGAGGACACCGTAGCGATTGTCCCAAGCTTTTGAGATGATATTTTTTTCATTGGCTGTCAAGATAGCGGAACTATCAGGGACAATGGTGTCACCTGGACGGATGCCAAAACTTTCTGCTTCAGCCTTATCCGCAAACCCACCATCAAAAATGATATCAGAGATAGCTGGCATGGTTGGGCCACCTGTTCCACGTGTCAAATGTGGCGGAACAGAACCTGAAATCACAGGAATTTCACGACCATCACGAGTAAAGAGTTTAAAGCGTTGGCTGCTGACTACCATTGGATTCCAACCACCGATTTCAACGACACGGAAGGTCCCATCTGGCTTAATCTCGCTGACCATAAAACCAACTTCATCCATATGAGAAGCGACCAAAACACGGGGTGCATCGGCAGCTTCTGAATGTTTGATACCAAAAATACCACCCAAGCCATCTGTCACCACTTCGTCCACATGCGGTGTCAACTTTTCACGAAGATAGGTACGGACAGGTGCCTCATGACCTGAGATTGCAGGGATTTCTGTTACTTCTTTGATTTTTGAAAATAATGTTGTCATATCAGTTCCTTCTTTCTGTCCTCCATTTTACCACTTTTTATAGGAGAAGGATAGTGGAAATCTTAATCTTCCAACTTCCTTTCTAGAGTAAACAAAAAGAATCAGGCTGATTCTTTTTGTTTATGATTCCGTTTGAGTGAAAAGTGGTCTGGCACAGGATCCTTTCCTATTGGCGACCAGGGATGACAACGCAAAATCCGAGCCAAGCCCATCAGAACACCCTTGAAGCCATGTTTTTCAATAGCCTGAATCATGTAGTTGGAACAAGTAGGCTCAAAGCGACAAGAGGGTGGAAAGGCTGGCGAGATAAAGCGTTGGTAAAAGCGTACTGGCGCTATTAAGATTCGTTTCATTATTTCTTGGTTACAGCCATGGTGTGTAGTTGGCTGATTTCTTTTTTATTAAGGCGACGGGATTCTCCTGGACGAAGACCAGTCAAGTCCAGGTGACCGAAACGTGTCCGAGACAACTTATCCACTTGAAGACCGACGGCTTCAAACATCTTTTTAACCTGATGATTACGTCCTTCATGGATTGTCAACTGTACTACTGAGCGATTTTTGACTGGATCCACTTTGAGGATTTCATAAACAGCTGGCTTGGTTTTCTTGCCATCAATCTCAAGACCACGAGTCAAGGGGCGGAGATTTTCCTTATTGGCTACGCCTTTAACACGCGCAACATAAACCTTGTCAATCTCATTACGGGGGTGAATCATCTCATCCGTAAAATCACCATCATTGGTCAAAATCAAGACACCTGATGTATCCCAGTCCAAACGTCCAACTGGGTAAATGCGTTCTTTGACATTGGGCAAGAGATCCACAACAGTCTTGCGGCCCTTGTCATCTGTCACACTGGAAATGACACCGCGTGGTTTGTTAAGCAGATAATAAACCTTTTCTTCGTTGTAGATTGGTTGACCTTCCACTTCGACCTTGTCGCCTGACTTGATGGTTGTTGCGAGTTCACGTACCACTTGGCCGTTGACGGTCACCAAGCCTTGCTTGATCAACTCTTCTGCTTTTCTCCTACTGGCCACACCTGCGTGGGCAATATACTTATTGATTCTCATCTTCTTCTATCCTTTCACCAAATAATTGGCTTTCTTGGGCTTGAATCTCAAGCTCATCAATCACTGGCAGTTCTTCCAAATGGTTAATCCCCATGTAATCTAGGAAATAATCCGTAGTCACATAGAGATTGGGGCGGCCCAACACTTCTTTTTTCCCATCTTCTCTTATCAATTCAAAAGCCTGCAACTTTGCCAAGGCTCCACTCGAGTTAACCCCACGAATAGCATCAATCTCAATTCGGGTAATCGGTTGCTTGTAGGCAATGATGGACAAGGTCTCAAGAGCAGCCCGAGACAAGCTCTGGTTGATGGGTGCCTTGGAGTATTCCTTCAAAATCGCTGCAAATTGAGGCTTGGTGACCAATCTGTATGCACCACCTGTCTCGATCAGGGACAAGCTCGAATCTTGGTCTTTTTCATACTTCTGGGCTAATTTTTCTAAACTCTGTTGGATGCCTGTCGGTGGCAGAGAGAGGAGTTCAGCCAACTGACGGACTCGAATCCCATCTTCACCTGCTACAAACAAGAGCGCTTCTATTTCTGCTAAAGTACTCATCTTTCCTCTCTATCAAGTCTAGCTTTGTGCCTCTTGACTTTCTTCCTTCTTTTCCATGAGATAGATATCTCCAAAACTCTCCTCTTGCATGAGAATCAGTTCCTGGGTTTTGATTAACTCTAGGGTTGCCAAAAAGAGGGTAATAACCTCTTGAACATTCTGGGCTTCCTTGAACAAATCCTGCAAACGCAACTGGTCTCGTCCAGACAAGGACTCTTTTACGATGACCATCATGTCCTCAATCTTATACTCATCCCGCAAAATGGTCGTGTGATTCTGTGCGAACTCCTCTTTTTTCTTGGCTAGGATATTTGAAAAAGCCAAAAAGAGGTCAATGGTCGTCTTATCATGTACAAGCTCTGCATCTTCGTAAATCAACTCTGTCGGCGCTTTGGAATAGTACTGAGCCCGATCTTGGTGCTTAGCCTCCAAGTGCTCGCCCAGGAGTTTGAACTTGCGGTATTCTTCGATTTGGGAGAGAAGGTCCTGCTCCAGGTCATCTTCCAAGTCTGTCACTTCTGCTACCTTTGGCAAGAGCTTGCGGCTCTTGATCAGCATGAGCTGACTGGCCATAACCATATACTCGCCCGTTACTTCCAGACGCATGGCCTGCAGAGTTGAGACATAGGCTAGATACTGTTCGATAACTTCTGTAATGGGCACATCGTAGATATCCATCTGGTACTTAGAAACCAAGTGCAAGAGTAAGTCCAGTGGCCCTTCAAAATCTTTTAATTTAATATCCATTATCTATATTTTTCTAAGGTCAGGACTGTTTTTAATCCTAATTTTTTTGCAATTTCGTACAAATCGACCTTGTTTTCTATCTGTCTTAGAATGAACTGTTCCCGTAGGGCTTGGGCTGATAGTTCTGGGAAACCTTTCTCCTTGACAAAGGACTCCAGCTGACGAAAGGCCCACTGACGAGAATAGGCTTTCCCTCCCCTTTCAAAGAGATAGGTCTGCCCCATTAAGGGTTCTAGCTCTGGAATCAAGGTCGTAGGTATGGTGACAATCCTCTGTTGGGAAGCCTTGCTGATTCTCAACACTTGAAAATCCAGATTGATATCTGCAACCTTGAGGGCTAAAATCTCACTTGGCAAGAGCCCTATTTCCAAGATAAGAAGCGCCAGCAAGCGTCCTTCTGGATAATTACTTTCCTGCCAAAAAGAGTCTAGATCTAGAATCTCTGGCTTTTCAGTCTTCTTTTCAGCTTGTTTGGCTAATTCCAGACGGTAAAAACTGTCCACTTCTCCTTTTCGATAGAGAAAGTAGAGAAATTGGTTGCAGGCCGAAAGTTTTCGCTTCTGGGCGCTAATTTTTAGATTGGCTAGCTGGCCTTGGTAAATCTTAAGACTGGTCTCAGAAATCCGCTCACCCACAATGTCTAAAAATTGCTCCAGATCATACTTATAGGACTGCTTGGAATTGGCAGACAAGCCCTGTTTTTCCTCTAAAAAGTCTGAAATCCTATCTCTCATTTGCATCGAATCTCATATTCCTTACTAAAGTCATGCAAAAGGGCATTGACAGCCTTGAGGATGGACTTGCGCGTGATGATTCCTTGGAAAATTCCTTCACCATCTACCACTGGCAAGAAGGGTTCATCCACCAGTTTATGGAGGACCTCTGTGATGTTATAGTCTGGAGCGACGACTGCCACATCTGTCTTGGTCATATTGACGATGTCTGTCGTTGCCATCTGCTCATCCGTCAAACCTTGCTCCATTTGATAAGCCAAAATGTCCCTCAGACCAATGGTTCCAACAAAGCGTTTGTCAAAGGTCACAACTGGGATACGGGTATAGGTGATTTGGCTCAGCACCAAAATTGCATGGTCAGCGTTATGGGTATCAATCAAGGCTGCTAGATTCTCAGCAGGGGTAAGAAAAGTCTCTTCCTGCTCCAATAAAAATGCTTCAAATTCCTTGGCAATCATCGAGCAAACTCCTTGGACAAGCCTGGATAAACCTCATGGTCACGTGTCAAAAAGTCTACTTTAAAATAGCTGTCATCAATCTCCACTCGAGCATAGAGACATTCTCTGATAGTCCCTCGTGGTTGGCTGATGGAGCCTGGATTTAAAAAGAGTGTTTTGCCTTCCATCCAAGCATTTGGCACATGCAAGTGACCATAGAGACAGATATCGGCATCTTCTTCCTGAGCCCAGTAGTCCAACTTTTGAAAGTTGAAATTGATGTCAAACAAGTGTCCATGCGTCTGGGTGATCTTGGTTGGACCAAGTTGAGTCACCAAACGCTCTGGGTAGCCAGCATAAAAGTCCATATTTCCTTTGACGACATGGATGCCTTCCCAGAGCGGAGAGTCTGGACGGAGTTCTGAGTCACCATCGTGAAAAATGGCATCAACTTTCCCCAGATAGCGATCACGGATTTCTTCCACAATCAAGCTATCTCCGTGGGAGTCACTCATTACAATGATGGTTTGCTTTGCCATGATGGAAATACCTCCAAAAGTTTCTTAACGGCTAAGGCACGGTGAGATTGACTATTTTTTTCTTCAAGGGTTAATTCAGCTGCTGACTTGCCTGTCTCTCCCACAAGGAAAAGGGGATCATAGCCAAAACCATTTTCACCCTTGGGTTCAAAATTGATATAACCTGGCCAGTCAGCTTCAACCACCAAGCTTTCCTTGTTTGGACTAGCTACAACTAGGGTCGTATGGAACTGAGCCGAACGGTCCTTGAGATCAAAGACCATGGCCAATTCGTGCAAGAGTTTGGCATTGTTTTCTCGGTCAGTAGCTCCCACACCTGCAAAACGGGCTGACCAGACTCCTGGCAAACCGCCGAGGACATCGACTTTGAGACCTGAGTCATCTGCTAGCACCATCTTGCCTGTTAATTGGGAAATGGTTTCTGCTTTGAGGCGGGCATTTTCTTCAAAGGTCATACCTGTTTCAGCTACTTCAGGCAAATCTGGATAGTCATTGAGATTTTCCACATCGTAGCCTAACTTGTCAAAGATAGCTCGGAATTCCTTGGTCTTTCCTTCGTTACGAGTCGCAATGAGCAGAGTTTCTCTGACCTTGCTAGTTTCAAAGAAGGTTTCCACTTCAACTCCTTCTTTAGGCAATTCGACATGCAAAAGCTGTCCATTTTCAATCAAGAGCAGGGCACCCTGACGTTGGATGACTTCTAGATTGCGGCCTGCTTCAGCATTTAAAATCTCAACGATAAAGGAGAGCAGACGGAAGTTAGAAGACCAGCGCATCACCGTTATCGTAATCGGAAAGCCATTTTCCTCGTCACGAAAAATCCGCGCTAAATCCATAAAATCAAGCTCGAGAGAATCTTTGATAAGGCTATAGATGCCTCCATAGACATCCCAGACACCGACATACCAGTCCTGGTCATCCTTGTATTCATAAATTTTATTTGTCATAATGTTACATGCTCCACATGAATCTCTTTTTTCAGCCATTCTTCCCCAATCTGGGCAAAACTTTGGCTACTGGCTGTTGTGTAAAAACGATGTTGAAGAGGCCCCGCATCTCGGCTACGATTGATTTCAAAATAGTTCAGTAAAACCGAGATATCCCGTACACACTCTGCCCCACTATCGATGAGTTTTACATCTGGTCCCATGACATTTTGGATGATGGGGCGAAGGAGCGGGTAATGGGTACAACCCAGAATCAAGCTATCCACCTTGCCGACCAAGGGACGCAGGGTTTCATAAACCACTTTCTTGGTTACACTAGTTGATAAGGCACCAGATTCAACCAAGGGGGCAAACTTGGGACAGGCCAAACTTTCCACCTGTAAGTCTGGATCCAAATCATGGATTTTCTGACGGTAGATGTCTGATTGTACCGTCATGGGAGTTCCAATCACCCCGATTTTCCCACCTTGACTGGACTTGATAGCTGCCGAAGCTCCTGGCAAAATCACACCTAGAACGGGAATGTCTAGTTTGGCCTTGATTTCTTCCCAGACGACCGCAGTCGCAGTATTACAAGCAATGACAATCATCTTGACATCCTTGGTCAAGAGAAAGTTGACCAACTGCCAAGTATATTCACGAATTTGCTCAGCAGGGCGGGGACCATAGGGTGCCCGTGCCGAATCTCCAATATAGACGATTTCTTCATGGGGAAGCTGGCGCATGAGCTCACGAACAACAGTCAAGCCCCCGACACCCGAATCCAAAAAACCAATTGGTCGATTATCCATACAGTCTTCTTTCTAGTCTTTTTTCTGATTGATAGTTCATCATGATTCCTTGTCCTGAACGATCGGATAGACAGCTTGATAAAATGTCAACTTCCTCTCTCTTAATCATAATCAAATATCAATAGAATGCAAGGAAAAAGTCTTATCATTGAGAACTATTGAACATAGTGAGAAGTCTGGAACTTTCATCCCAGACTTTTCCTATTTATTTCTTTTTATTGTTAGCAAGGGCTGCTTTTTGTTGGCGGATGATTTGGTGGTAAACTTGTTGTACCTTGGCTTCGCTTGGTTTTTGACCATTTGCGCTCAAGAGAGCACGAACTGCCTCAGCATTCAAACGTGGGTTGTCCGCAAATTCTTTTTCAATTTGCTTACGAACCAAGTACATACCTCCAAGAGCTCCTCCTAGAAAAGCTAGCACAATCAAGATAATTGCTAAAAGTAAATCCATTCTTTTTCTCCTGTTTCTTTTTGAGTCTTCTATATTATACCATAAAGTGACTTTCCTGACTAGTTTGTTTTACGCTTTCAAGAGGGGGTTAAGCCAATTCTAAGCTAGTCTTACAATCAGATTGAACTATGAAATTACGAATAATTCCACCCTTTCCTCTCTTTCTTCTACTATTTTAAGAAAAAACAACAGCAAATATGTATCTTGCTAAAAAGCTCTTGACAAATGCTAAACGACCATTAGAATGGGAAGTGAGGAGATAAATAGAAACAAATTAAACGGGACTGCTTCATAAAATGTAAGCGGTTTCGAATAAACAAAGGAGGGTTTTATGAAAAAACACTTTTGGGAGAAATCCTGTCGCTATAGCATCCGCAAGCTGACGGTTGGGACTGCTTCTGTTTTGCTGGGGGCTATTTTTCTAGTCAACCATACTGTAGCTGCAGACAGTGTTGAGGTCAAGCAAACTGAACCAACCTCTGTCGAAGCTATCACTAAGCCTGATAGTGAACCCAAAGCAGCTGAAGCGACTGAAACTACAAATCCGTCTCTAGCCGAAAGTCCAGTAGTTTCCGAAAGCAAGCCAGCTAACGAGACTCAAAAGACAAATAGTCAAGCTAGTGAAGAAGCCATTGTTGAAGCCAAAGAAAATAAGGAACTTGAAAAAGCAGATCAGCCGGTGACAAAGCAAGAAAACTATCAACTCAACTACGATCAACCAACAGCTCCCTCCTATGATGGATGGGAAAAACAAGCCCTTCCTGTCGGAAATGGAGATATGGGAGCCAAGGTTTTCGGTCTCATTGGGGAAGAGAGAATCCAGTACAACGAAAAGACCCTCTGGTCAGGAGGGCCACAACCTGATAGCACCGACTATAACGGAGGAAACTACAAGGATCGCTACAAGGTTTTAGCAGAGATACGTAAAGCCCTTGAAGCTGGAGATCGCCAAAAAGCAAAACAGCTAGCCGAACAAAATCTAGTCGGACCAAACAATGCTCAGTATGGACGTTATCTTGCCTTTGGTGATATCTTCATGGTCTTTAATAACCAGAAGAAAGGACTAGATACTGTAACTGATTATCACCGTAATCTGGATATCACTGAAGCCACTACGACAACTTCTTACACTCAAGATGGGACAACCTTCAAACGCGAAACTTTCTCCAGTTATCCTGATGATGTCACTGTGACCCACTTGACCAAAAAAGGAAACAAGACACTTGACTTTACCCTTTGGAACAGCTTGACAGAAGACTTGCTTGCTAATGGCAACTACTCTTGGGAATATTCCAACTATAAGAATGGTCATGTCACTACAGATGCAAACGGAATCCTTCTAAAGGGAACTGTCAAAGATAACGGCCTCCAATTTGCATCCTATCTAGGAATTAAAACGGACGGAAAGGTGACTGTTCAGGACGAAACTCTAACCGTCACAGGCGCAAGTTATGCAACCCTCTATCTCAGTGCCAAGACTAACTTTGCTCAGAATCCAAAAACCAACTATCGAAAAGACATTGACCTCGAAAAAACAGTTAAAGGGATTGTCGAAGCAGCTAAGTCCAAAGACTACGAGACACTTAAAAAGGCCCATATCAAGGACTATCAAAGTCTCTTTAACCGCGTTAAACTAAATCTAGGCGGAACCAAGACTACTCAAACGACAAAAGAGGCCCTTCAAGGCTATAACCCAGAAAAAGGGCAAAAATTGGAAGAACTCTTCTTCCAATATGGCCGATATCTACTCATCAGTTCGTCTCGTGATCGGACAGATGCTCTTCCTGCCAACCTCCAAGGAGTCTGGAACGCTGTAGACAATCCACCTTGGAACGCTGACTACCACCTCAATGTCAATTTGCAAATGAACTATTGGCCAGCTTACATGAGCAACCTTGCTGAAACTGCCAAGCCAATGATCAATTACATTGATGACATGCGCTATTATGGCCGTATCGCTGCCAAGGAATACGCAGGTATCGAATCCAAAGACGGACAAGAAAATGGTTGGCTGGTCCACACCCAGGCGACACCATTTGGCTGGACTACTCCAGGCTGGAATTACTATTGGGGTTGGTCTCCAGCAGCCAACGCTTGGATGATGCAGAATGTCTATGACTACTACAAATTCACCAAGGATGAGACCTATCTCAAAGAAAAGATCTATCCTATGTTGAAAGAGACTGCCAAGTTCTGGAACTCCTTCTTGCACTATGACCAGGCCAGTGACCGTTGGGTGTCTTCTCCATCCTACTCACCAGAACACGGTACCATCACCATCGGAAATACCTTTGACCAATCGCTAGTCTGGCAGCTATTCCACGACTACATGGAAGTTGCCAACCATCTGAATGTCGACAAAGACTTAGTCACAGAGGTCAAGGCTAAATTTGACAAACTTAAACCACTTCACATCAATAAAGAGGGCCGTATCAAAGAATGGTACGAAGAAGACAGTCCGCAATTCACCAATGAAGGGATTGAAAATCACCACCGCCACGTTTCCCATCTAGTTGGTCTCTTCCCAGGTACGCTCTTTAGCAAGGACCAGGCTGAATACCTAGAGGCTGCGCGTGCTACCTTGAATCACCGTGGAGATGGGGGGACTGGTTGGTCTAAGGCCAATAAAATCAACCTCTGGGCTCGTCTGCTGGACGGTAACCGTGCCCATCGCTTACTCGCTGAACAGCTCAAGTACTCAACTCTAGAAAACCTTTGGGATACCCACGCGCCTTTCCAAATCGACGGAAACTTTGGAGCGACCAGTGGGATGGCAGAAATGCTTCTCCAATCACACACTGGCTATATTGCACCATTGCCAGCCCTTCCAGATGCATGGAAAGACGGTCAAGTTTCTGGCTTGGTTGCCCGTGGTAACTTTGAAGTCAGCATGAAGTGGAAAGATAAAAACCTGCAAAGCTTGTCCTTCCTTTCAAATGTCGGTGGAGACCTGGTTGTAGATTATCCAAATATCGAAGCTAGCCAAATCAAGGTCAATGGCAAACCAGTCAAGGCAACGATCCTTAAAGATAATCGTATCCAGCTTGCAACGCAAAAAGGTGACGTCATTACCTTTGAACATTTCCCTGGCCGTGTGACCAGTCTGACAGCCGTTCGACAAAATGGAGTCACTGCCGAACTTACCTTCAACCAAGTAGAAGGCGCTACCCACTATGTCATCCAAAGACAAGTGAAAGACGAAACTGGCCAAACCTCTGCGACCAGAGAATTTGTAACCAATCAAACCCACTTTATTGACCGATCACTAAATCCTCAACTCGCCTATACTTATACTGTCAAGGCTATGCTGGGCGAAGTTTCCACACAAGTTTCTGAACAGGCCACTGTCGAAACCTATAGCGAGTTGATGGACGACCGAGATAGCCGCATCCAGTACGGAGCTGCCTTTGGAAACTGGGCAGACTCAGAATTATTTGGAGGAACAGAGAAATTTGCTGACCTTTCAAAAGGAGACTACACAGACGAAGATCTCACTGCTACCATTCCTTTCACTGGCGTTGGTATCGAAATCTATGGACTGAAATCGTCTGAACTAGGTCTTGCCACTGCTAAAATTGATGGCAAAGAAGTCGGGGAGCTTGACTTCCATACTGCTGGAGCAACTGAAAAAGGTAGTCTCATTGGTCGCTTCGCAGGACTATCTGACGGACCTCACACATTGACTCTTAGTGTTAAACGTGAGCACAAAGGACGTGGTAGTGAGCGCTCGAAAATTTCATTAGACTACTTCAAGATCCTAGCAGGAACAGGCAATACGATTGAAAAAATAGATGATCGCGATTCGCGCATCCAGTATGGTGCCCAGTTTAAGGACTGGTCTGACCCTGAACTCTACGGAGGTACGGAAAAATACGCTGATATTAACAACAGCGACTCTAGTGCAGCTTCAGAAGCTCAGGCAACTATTTCCTTTACAGGGACGGGTATTCGTATCTTTGGCTTAAAGAGCCTCGCTCTTGGACGAGCACGTGTTACACTAGATGGCAAAGAAATGCCAAGTCTAGACTTCTACACTTCAGGTGCAACTGAAAAGAGAGCTTTTATTGGTGAATTTACAAACCTTACTGACGGTCCGCACACCCTGACACTACAAGTTGACCCAGATTCGCCAGAAGGTCGCAAGAAAATCTCTCTAGACTCCTTTGATATCATCAAAGCCCCTGCTGTTGGTATAGATAGCCCGAGCATTGCGCCTCTTAAGGAAAATGACAAAACCATTTCCTTAAGCCTACCAGCTGAAGATTGGGAAGCCATCGCAGTGACCTTCCCAGGTGTCAAAGATCCTCTAGTTTTGCGTAAGGTGGATGAAACGCATCTGGTTACAAGTGGGGATCAGACTATCCTATCAATCCAAGACAATCAAGTTCAAATCCCAATCCCTGACGAAACCAATCGCAAATCTGGAAATGCCATTGAAGCATATGCTATTCAAGGAACTACCACTAGCAGTCCTGTCGTAGCCGTCTTTACTAAAAAAGATGAAAAGAAAGTTGACGAGAAGCAGCCAACTACAAGCAAGGGGGATGAACCAGCTCCTACTGTTGACATTCCTGAATACACTGAGCCTATCGGGACTGCAGGGCAAGAAGTGCCACCCACTGTAGAAAAGTCTGAATACACCGAACCTATCGGAACGGCGGGGCAAGAAGAGTCTCCTACTGTAGAAAAGCCTGAATACACCGAACCTATCGGAACAGCAGGTCAAGAGGAAGCACCTACTGTTGAAAAACCTGAATACACCAAACCTATCGGAACAGCAGGTCAAGAGGAAGCACCTACTGTTGAAAAACCTGAATACACCAAACCTATCGGAACTAGTGGGGATCAGGCTGCTCCAAGCCTTAGCCTTCCTGACTATCCAGTTCAAGTCTTAAAAGATAAGGAGACTGGAGTAGAAATCATCGGTGGAGCCAGCGACTTAGAAGGAATTTTTCACGTTTCTAGCCGACGTGTCCTAGCTCAAGAACTCTTTGGCAAGACCTATGACGCTTACGACCTACAACTTAAAAATCCAACAGATCATAGCGTACAGCCAAAAGGCGCTGTCTTAGTTCGCTTGCCTATTTCAGCTAGCGTAGAAAACATCTACTACATCACTCCGACCAAGGAGTTGCAAGCCCTTGATTTCACCGTTCGAGACGGAAAGGTAGAATTCATCACTAATCATTTCAGTACCTATGCTGTCGTCTATCAAGCAACTGGAACCAGCTCTAACACTGAGGATAAACCAAGTACTTCAGATGAAGAAGCCTTGGCACACGAGGCTGAACAACTTTCAGCTAGTCCTAGCCTTGCAAAAGCTGGAAATCATTCTCCTAAAGAAGAACTTCCAGCAACAGGAGAAGCGTCCAACCCACTCCTCTTCTTAGCAGGACTCAGCCTAGCCCTTACAGGCACTTTTATGTTAAAAGGAAGAAAGGATGACTCCAACTAACCTTTAAGCACACAAAAACAGGATGAAGATCACCTTCATCCTGTTTTATTTTGTCATCAAAAGTTAGTTTTACAGTAGGTATAAAAAGGCTAAGGTCAAGAGACTTGCTAGAAGCCCAACTCCCCAAAAGAAGAAGTCAACCTTCCACTCGCTCCAAGGATTGCCCTTGCCTGAGAATCCTCCAAGCTCGAAATGGTGATGCACAGGTGTCATACGGAAAATACGTTTTCCACCACTAAGTTTGAAGTAGGTAACCTGCATCATAACAGAGCTTGTCTCAAAGACATAGATAATCCCAATCAGTAAAAGGGTCCATTCTTGGTGGAGGGCCATAGAGATTGCTGCCAGCATCCCACCAAGAGCCAAACTTCCCACATCTCCCATGAAGACCTTGGCAGGCTTGTGGTTAAAGACGAAGAAACCTAGCAAACCACCAATCATGGCAAGAATCACAAGAAGGATATCCAGTTGATTTTGCATATAAGCAATCACACCGTAGGCCGATAAGCTAATCACCACGGAAATACTTGCTAAGCCGTCAATCCCGTCTGTCAAGTTTACTGCGTTTGAAAAGCCAACTAGCCAGAAAAGGGCAAAGAAAATATAGAAAATACCCAGGTGAACTTGGTAACCAAAGACTGAAAGCATGTCACCACCACGCTCATAAAAGAGGTAGAAAATCACTCCTCCAAGCAGCTGGAGAGCAAGTTTTTGCTTGGGATTTAAGCCTTCGTTGATCTTACGAAAGACCTTGAGAAAATCATCCAAAAAACCTACCAAACCATACAAAACCAAGATAAACAAAATCATGCCTACATTGTTGGTCAATTGTTGGGTAAAGAGAGCAACAAGAAAGCTCACAACTACTGCAACGATAAGAAAGACAAGACCTCCCATGGTTGGAGTCCCAGCTTTAGCTTGGTGTTGTTTGACATCCTCGTGCATCTGCTGACCTGTAATCTGTGCTTTTCGATAAAATCGGATAAAGGCTGGAATGCCAATCAAGGTCAATAGAAAGGCTAGAACTCCAGCACTAATGGAACTAATCATCTTAATCTCCTAAAGTTATTTTCATTTTTTTAATGTCTTTGAGGGCTGTATTGGCACGGACACTTTGTTTCTTGACCGTTTTGCCACTACCTTCCCACTCGACTTCTATATTGAGCCATTTGGCAAATGTTTGCACATTTTCATCTGTCCAGCCGTACATATCAGGCATTTCTTCGACCTTATCTGACAGGATCAAGATCTGCTGATTGACTTCCAAATTATCTCCTTCAGAAACCGAGAGTTCCTTGATCTTGGTTCCTGTTCCAATAACGATTGGTTGTACAAGGTTACGACGCAATTCCTCTGCTAGGTCTCCCGGAGTAAAGTCCTTGGTAGCTGGCATGGCATAGCTTGTCGTCTTGCTGACCTGATCCAAGCTCTTGGCAGTTGACTGAAGATTGAGGGATTCCTTCATAGCAGAAGCTCGCTCAAGGATTGGGTTGGCAAACTCTCCCAGCTGAACACCAGAATAATGCTCTGGCTGTTGCACCGTTACATAGAGGATAAAATCAGGATTTTCTGCAGGATGCATCGACACAACAGAGAAGATATAATTGGTTTCACCTATTAGATATCCCCCATTCTTCTCATCAGCAATCTGAGCAGTTCCTGACTTCAGGGCAACATTCTGTCCCGGAACATTAACAGTTGGTTTTCCTGTACTGTGGTTGTACATGGTACCGTAGATAGGATCTGTCCCGACCATGACCATGTGCTCCCGAGTAGAGGACGCTGCTGCTTTTGACACAGGATTTCCGACAATTTCTTTTTGAGACTTACGAACAGACTGGTCATTTGGATCATAGAGGGCACTGATAAATTTCGGTTCCAACATAACCCCATCGTTGGCAATGGCTGTAAAGGCACGAAGCATCTGGGTCTGGGTAACAGAAATCCCTTGTCCAAATGAACTCATGGCGATATTGACAATGTTATCAGCAGGCAATTGACCTGTGTACTCATCCGTCAGACCAAAACGGGTCGGCACCCCAAACTTAAAGCGGTTAAGGTAGTCCAGCCAAGTTGCATCTCCCATTTTTTGTTCAAGTAGACTCATTCCAACATTACTGGAGTGAGCGAAACCTTGTGAGAAAGTCATCATCCCACCAGTAGTCAAACCATCATTAACATCCCAATCTCGAATCGTCGCATCCGCTATTTTTAATTCACTGCTATTGAAGTATTCTCCACTTGGGAAGGTATTATTATCAATAGAAGAAGCTAACGTCATCACCTTCATGGCTGATCCTGGTTCATAGTTACTTTGATAAAGAATGTCACGCCAAACAAAGTCCTCAGTGATTCCTTCTTTAGTATCTGCATTAAAGGTAGGTCGTTGGGTGGTAGCGAGAATTTCACCGGTCTTTGCACTGACCAAGGTAGCTGTCATATACTTGCCTTTTACCTTTTCCTGGAAGGCATCCATCTGCGTTTCCATAAAGGATTGCAAGGGACTAGAAAGGGTTGTGTACACATCCTTTCCATCTACCGTTTGTTGAGAAGCTTGATCTGTACCCGGGACAATATTTCCTAGACGATCTTTCTCATAGGTGATGATCCCATCTGTACCCGCCAGAATGCTATTTAAAGAACTCTCCAATCCAGATGTCCCAATCAAACGTTTGGTGCCATCCTCATTTTCATGGAGTTGCGCTAAACCGATAAAGGATGAAGCAAACTGTCCATTGGGATAACTGCGGTTAGGGCTAGTTGTAAAGTCAACTCCCTCAACGCCAGCTGTTTTAAGGTCATTTTTAATAGCCATCATATTGGCATAGGTGATCCCATTTCCCTTGGTACCAAAAGACACCTGTTTTAGATCTGGCTGAGAAAGTTGTTCCTTGACATAAGACTCCTCCATATCGAGGTATTTATGGAAAATTTCAGCTACCTTATTAAATTGAGAATCTTCTACATAGAGAATTTTGCCTGTTGCTGACTTGTAGGTCTTGTCAATAACAGCATAGATATTATAAGAAGTTGCATCCTCAGCAATAGGCGTTCCATTACGATCGTAGATGGTCCCCCGCTTGGCTGGAATCGTCTTGGTTGTTTGGTGAACCTTTTTGGCCTCTTGAACCAAATCCTTACCAAATTTTTTACCCGTTCCGATAATAACCGCAAAGTTCACCAAAAAGACAGCGAAGAGTATGACAGCCAATAAACTCAGGCTTTTCCCTACTCTTCGGCGATTTTCTTCTGGAGATTTACGGTTACGAACGGCATAACGGATGATTTTTTCTTTCCACTGTTTCATTTCTTACTCCGCTGCTCGGATATTTTCGTTATTCAGCTGCAAATCTTTAGAGTTTGCAATCTCTTTCAAACGTTCTGAACGAATCAATTCATTGACCTCTTGCTTGGCATCATCTAGCTCGGTTTTCTTTTCTTCGATTTGAGCATTGACCTTGGTCAATTCATTCTGAACTTGTAATAGCTTGGTCTGCATAAACACAACGCTAATTGCCAGGATAATCATTGTTGCAGCAATCGAAACATAGAAGGCCTTTTCCACACGTGAAAAACCTTTGAACTTCGTTTGCAATAACTGGCTTGTTTTTTCGATTCTTTCTGCCATGTTTTTCCTCTTACTTGTGAATTTTTCTAGCCACGCGCAACTTGGCTGAATGCGAACGATTGTTGGCTTCTAGCTCTTCAGCACTTGGCAAGATTGGCTTACGGGATACCAATTCCATCTTGGGCTTAAGGTCATCTGGAATGAAGGGCAAGCCTTTGGGAACTTCCACTGTTGAAGCTTCCTTGAATAATTGCTTGGTCAAGCGGTCTTCCAGCGAATGGAAGGTAATGACCGAGATTCTACCATCCAGAGCCAGCATGTCCATGGCCTGCTGGATAGATTCATCTGCAGCGCCCAGCTCATCATTGACTTCGATTCGGATAGCCTGAAAAATCTGCTTGGCAGGGTGTCCCTTTTTCTTGAGCTCCTTGGCAGGCTTGGCTGACTTGATAATCTCTGCCAACTTCGTCGTTGTCTCAATGGGTTTCACCTCACGCGCTTGCTCAATCTTACGGGCAATCTGTTTAGAAAATTTATCCTCACCATACTTGAAAAAGATCCGAACCAGGTCATGATAGTCATAATGATTGACCACCTCATAGGCCGTCAGACTAGCTTCCTGATTCATCCGCATATCCAGTGGCGCATCCTTTTTATAAGAAAAACCACGTTCACGCTGATCCAGCTGAGGACTGGACACTCCCAAGTCATAACAAATTCCATCAATTTCCTGGACACCAGCCTCCTGCAAACGTGCCTGCAAATGACGGAAGTTATCCTTGATAAAGGTTACCATCCCCTTTTCGATATAGGGTGCCAACCGTTTTTGCGCATTGTCAATGGCATTCTGGTCCTGGTCAAAGGCATAGAGATGCCCTTTTTCGCTCAATTTACTTAATAAATATTCGCTATGGCCTGCTCCGCCCAAAGTCGCATCAACGTAGATACCGTCAGGTTTTACGTCAAGCATATCAATCGTTTCATGAAGCAAGACCGTTACATGATGAAATTCTTTTGTCATATCCTATCTATTTTACCACAAATCTGACCAGCTTGCACTTGTCAGACAAGGCTAAGTTTCTTCGAAAAAAATTCTCAAAAATATGTCATATATACTTGACACCTCATCCCCAAAAGAATATAATATAGTCAAATATATACGACATATCAGAAAGGAGACCCTATGAATCGTGTGAAAGAATTCCGCAAGGAACTGGGCATTTCCCAGCTCGAGCTCGCCAAAGATATCGGTGTCTCGAGACAGACCATCAACATGATTGAAAATGACAAGTACAATCCAACCCTAGAACTCTGTCTCAACCTCGCCCGCAGCCTCCAAACTGACCTCAACAGTCTCTTTTGGGAAGACGATTTTTAAAAAAGGAGCAAACAAATGAAAAAAGAAACTCTCACTGAAAAACTCATCAAACGCATATACGGTATTTCTGGTCCCCTTGACGAACACAAACGGCGCGAGGCCGATCGTATCGGGAATCAGGTCTTTATTGTCCTCTTTTATCTGATGACATTTGGCAACCTCATCCCCTTTGTCCTTGCTTATAAATACCCGCAAATTGTCGCTATCGGTTATCCTCTCGTGGTGTTTGGCATTTCGATGATGGCTGCCCTCTATGTGGTCTCTCAAACCAAGAAAACGGGCATCACAGCTATTGATCCCGAAATGCTGAGTAAAAAAGAAAGCAAACAGCTACATTTTCCTGGTCTAAAAGCCGGTCTGATCTATGGCATAGCGATATTTTTTATAATGCCACTCATCGATACCCTAACCAGTGAAAATTCAAATTTCATCAGTTCTCTTCTGAATTCAAAACATATTTTAAAAACTATACTGGGAGCGTTCTTTTTTGGACTGATGATACAAATTATCGTCTCTCTTCGCATTCGAAAAGCCAAGAAAGACCATGAAGACGACTAGGAGGTACCTTATGAAATCACTAGCTAGACTACTGATCAGCCATGTTTTTATCAGTATCTTTGTTACCTTTTTCCTACTTTCTGGACATATTGAGCATCCTTTCTTGATTATCTTTCTTTTATTCCTTCCTGTATTGAACAAGGGACAGAGATTCCAGAAAATCCAATCAA
This sequence comes from Streptococcus sp. KHUD_016, assembly GCF_051106465.1. Taxonomy (GTDB): domain Bacteria; phylum Bacillota; class Bacilli; order Lactobacillales; family Streptococcaceae; genus Streptococcus. Next base: position 1,658,576 of record NZ_CP193663.1, read on the forward strand.
AAAAAATACGTCTTCTAAACGCATCTCTCTGTTTTATCCTCATATCCTTTCCACAACTTTTAACAAATCCTATGGATTGGAGATACCTGGTATTTCTAATAATCTGTATCATTTTTAGTTTGGTTTACTTCTATACTCTCTATCAACTCTTTAAAGAAGTCAATCAAAAATCGCTCATTTAGAAGGTTACTCCCATGAAAAAAGAAGATTTCACCACTCGCTTACTCAAACTATTCTTTCACATACAAGGGCCTTTTGATGAATGCCGTCAAGAGATGATTTACAAGGCTTGTGCCCGTGCCTTGATCCAAATCGTTTACTCCTCCCTCCTACTCTTCTTGTTCTATCTCCTATTTGGACGCTTCATAGAGTTGGTTCGAGATGCCATGCCCTACCTCTATTTTGGACTTATCTTCGTCCTCTCATCTAGGGCGAGACTAGCAGTTCGCAACTTACATTTCGACAAGGATGACCCGTCCGAAATCCATCACAAAAGATACAGCAAAAGTCAAATCAACCTTCGTAGTTGGGGTGTATTCATCAGCATTCCAATTGGCTTGTTTGTCTTATCAGCCTTTCACAAACTCTTTGTTCAGCATCTTCCCCTCGATACCTTTTGGGACAATCTCTCCCAGTTCGATAAAATGCTCCCTTTACTAGTCTTGGGTTTGGGAATTGGTGCCATCTTTGGAACCATGACCTATGCCTTTTTATCGGAACACGTTAAAAAATAGACCAAGATTCGCTAATTTTTTAATTTATAGGCAAAGAATCCCACCTAGTTCGTTCTAGGTGGGATTCTTTTATTTCTTAACAGAGGTCACAAGTCATTTCCCTTTCATCTTAGAAAGTAGACTCTTTCCAACTCACACTACAATCCAAGACTTGTTGCCTTTCTTCTTGATTGCGGCCTTCAATCTGGTCAATCAAAATCTTTGTAGCCTGTTGTCCTTCTTCAAAGGCGGGCTGAACCAGCGTCGAAACACTTGGAGAAGAAAAGCAAGTCCACTCCGTATTGTCAAAACCAATCAACCCAACTTGTGGCAAGTTATAGTTCAACTCTTTGATAACGGTAAAGACTAGAGGTAGGGCCCAACAGTTAGGAACAAATACCAGAGTTTTTTCATCGGGATTGATTTCTTTTTGTAAAAATTCCTTAATTTGTTCCAAATTCGTATGCTTATCTTCAATGGTTAGACTGGCGTGGCGCATATTAGCATCTGTCAAAGCATCCACAAAACCACTTGCCCGCTCAATCCGAGTACTCAAGCGACTCGTATCCGCTGTAATCAAAAGAAAATGCTCATAACCTTTTTCGATACAGGACTGGGTCATGTCATAAACGGCATCATAGTTATTGGTTTTGACCCAGCTAGTCCGGTGTTCATAGAGCTGACTATCAAAAAAGACCATTTTCTTCTTTTTCTCATCGATGATACGAGAATATTTTCGGAAATTAGAGGTCGGCTGAATAATAAAGCCGTCTACTCCCAAGAGAAGCATGCTTTCAATATACCGGTCCTCACTCTCTTGGCTGTAATTACTATTTCCTATCATTACCTGGTAGCCATTCTGGCTGGCGATATCCTCAATTCCCTTAACAATTTGGTTTGAGAAACTGTTGGTAATATCACCGATCAAAACACCAATTAATTTTGTTCGTTTGGAGTTTAAGCTACGCGCAACAATGCTCGGTTTGTAATTTGTTTCATGAATAACTTTTTCAATCTTTTCACGTGTCTCTCGGGACATTTTTTCATATTTCCCGTTTAGGTAAAATGACACGGTTGTTTTCGAGGTCTGAGCCATTTCTGCAATGTCTTTTATGGTCAGTTTCTTCTCCAATCTAAAACACCTCCTACTAATACTTAGTATAACATATTCACCATTCAAAATGCCTATTTCTAGCACTGCAAGCGAATCATTCTCTCATTTATTTTATCATATACTAGACATTTCCCACGCATTTTTGTTCCGTCAACGAGGCATAATTTTTCACCTACACAAATGTCCTCGCTTAATAACAAAATCAGCTTGTCTGTTTCGTCATTTTTCACTTCAAAAGCCAGAGCATTTTCCACTTCACGACCATCTGTCTGGTAGACAGAATGAAGGATGATTTCAAAACTCTCATGCGCAATGATGGTATAATCCAGCATCTGATTCTCAAAGAATTGGCGCTTGGTGAGTTTGCTGCTTTTTTCAAGTTCATTGTATTTAGGAGAAATAATGGTAGCTTCTAAATCAAAATCAACTTCACTCCATAGTCTCAACTGATTGATTTTCCCATCTTGATAGGTCACATCCTTGTCAAGAATAAACTGGGTCAACGCCTCATGCTGACCTTGACACCTGATATCATCTACCAAGAGCCAGACATCCTCTGCCAACATGAGGATTTTTCTCCTGTAAAGATAAGGCAAATCAGGATCTACTGACAAATAAGCCCCCTCAATATAATGCACTCCCTCTCTTTCTTTGTGGTGACAAAACAGGGAGTGAGGATAGTATTCATATTCCCAGGATCCCGTAATCCTTTCTGGAGCTTTCCCATCTACCATACAGGTCGAATGACTCCAAGCACTCTTTAAGAGATAACGTTCATCTATCTCCCGATAAGAATAACGCCCAGCATCTATGAAAATCGGTTGACCTTGATACTGTAAGCAAAAACTATTCTCGTCACTATGGCTATGGGCACTTCCCATCGGGCCGTTTTTGAAAAATAGATAACGATGTTCATCCTTAATGCAGACATGTCCAGAGTCTTCAAAGATCATGGACTTAGGCTGCCAAGCTCTCTTTTCAAATTCCTGCAGTCGCTTGACCTTTTCTCGCCCTAGGAACAAGAGGCTAAGCAAATCAACTTTAACATCCAGACCGTTAAGAAGATCTTCCTTGTTCAAAACCACAGCAGACAGGCTCAAAATCTCTGTCGTTTCTGTAGAATCGCTATCACCAAAAGCCAGAGTCCGTCCATCCAGGCCTGTCATCATCTGAATGTAAGTCGCCATCTTTTCCAGCAACTCTTGAAAGCTATCTTGCAAGTCTGGAAGCAAGAGACACAAGTCTAGCAAGGCTTTATAAACCTCTACATGATATAGAATCGACTGTTCAAACTGGCTTCCATCCTCTAAAATCTGCTTCTCAATTTGCTGTTTCAACTCCTCTGAAGCAAAAAGGTAAACTTCTTCTAAATCCATCTTATCTGAAAAGAAATGATAGATAGCAAGCATAGGAATTGTTTGTAAAATTCCCCAGTTACTAAGGGTGTACTTGGCGCGATAGTGGCTTTTCATAAAGTCAATCTGCTTTTCTAGACTGACCAAAATTTTCTCTAGCTCTTCCTCTTCTAGCAAGTCAAATTTCGAGAAGAGCAAGAGTAGTTTTAACCAAGTAAAGGAACGAATGCCTGTATCCAAGGTTCTAGTCATCAAAGATTGAGGAGAAAACTCTCTCACCTGCTCAATCCAATCAAATAGAAAGAACTTGCACTTTTGAATATAGCCCTTATCTCCCTCTACCAGATACCCTATCATAAACTGCAAGAGATATTCTTGTCGATTGAGCATATAAACCCATTCTGGATCATCTTCAAATACTTGATTCCACACCATCGGCTGGATTTGATAGATTTTTGAACAAGGTTCCATATCCCAAGGACTATCAAACATAAAACGATTGTCCATCAAGCGTTCAAGGGAACGCTTGACCTTCTCATAGTCTTTTGAACAGTGGGACAAGATATAGTCACGACATTGGTCCCCGTCAACTCTTTCAAAAAATTGTCTTCTTTCTTCTTTCATTATCTTTTACCAGAAAAAGAACTACTTAAAAAGCAGTTCTTTTGTCTTTCCCATTACACTTTCCTTTTCTACATAGATGACGACTCCTTTTGCAATCTGCAAAGAGATCAAGTCATCTTTGATAGAAATGATTTTTCCATGAATTCCAGACAACAACAACACTTCATCATCAGATGTTAAAGAAGCTAAATACTCTTGTCGTTGCTCCATCTGTTTGCGAAGCAACTTTTGCTGACGAATAGAATGAAAGCTTGACAGTAAAAGGGGGCTCACTGCCAAGACAATCACTATTCCATAAAACAATGTCGTATCCATTAAGCTAGAATCTTAAGCCAGCTTCCGATAATTCCGATGATAACTGTTAAAATAACGAGTTTATATGTTGTCCATTTCTTTTCTTTGATCAAGTAGTAAACTAAAAGTGTAAATAGGGCTGGTAGAAGAGCCGGAGCAACCTTATCAAGCATTCCCTGAATGCTTACGATACTTTGTTTAGCGTCTGCTTTTACTTCCCCTGCAGCAAAGGTAATCGGCACCATAATCTTAACAGATGTCGCTGCCAAACCAGCAATTACGGTTACACCGATAATATTGGCAATACGAGAAATCGTTGCCATCTGTTCGCTTAGTTTATCAATCACAGTTGTTCCTAGTTTGTATCCATACAGACCAGTTGACAATTTAATAGCTGTCAAAATCGTATTCATCGCAAGGAAGAACAAGATTGGACCGACAACCAAGCCTTCTTGAGCAAACGAAGCTGCGATGGTTGAGAACAATGGAGCTAAACAAAATTGAGAGAGAGAATCCCCAATACCTGCCAATGGTCCCATCAAGGCCATCTTGATGCTACGTGTTTCTTTTGCTGGGCGACCATTTTCCAACATTACAAGGTGCAAGCTGGTAATAAAAGGCAGGAAGTGTGGGTTGGTATTATAGAATTCACAGTTTTCTTCCAAGGCTTGGTAGAAACCTTCCTGATCCGCTCCATAGTGTTTTTTCAAAGCAGGATACATTACATTGGCATATCCCAACCCTTGATAGTTACTATAGTTAAATCCATTTTGTAAAAAGAATGCCCGCAAAGACGTTTTAAGATAATCACGTTTTGTTAATTTGTTAGATCCAGTCATCGTGTGCTTCCTCCTCTACCACATGATTCGCTGTTTTTGGCTTGTTATAAAATTCAATCAAAGCAAAGATAGTACCTACAATTGCAATACCAATTGTTGGGATGTTTAGATAAGCTGCACAAACATATCCCAATAAGACAAACGGAATCAACTCTTTCTTAGCCATCACTGACAAGATCATTGCAAAACCGATAGCTGGGAGCATTTTACCAGCAACTGTCAAACCTGTAAGCAATACCGGTGGAATGTAGTCTACGAGTTTCAACAAGGTATCCATTGAAAGGGCACCCAAGCAACCCAAGGTAAATCCAATAAAGGCAAACAACCAAATTGTTGCATTTAGAGTAAACTTGAATTTCTTCAAATTATGGTTTTTCAAGTGCTTCATCGCCGTTTCAGGTGCTCCAGCACGTACAGTGTAAGCGAAAGTTTGTAAGAATTGAATCGCCACAGCAATCGGAGTAGAGAGGGCAAGAGCCGCTTCTGGACTGACTTTACCAGCACTAGTGATAGCCATCAAGGTACCAAAGATACCAGGTCCGATTGGGTTTGGTGGAACAGTACCTCCAGCACCAACACCGAATCCCATATAAGCCAATTCACCAATAGCTCCCATTGCAAGAGCAGTAGGCAAATCACCTAGAATAATTCCGACACCAAATGACAGAACAATACATCTATTGGTGTAAATTCCTAACAGCATTCCACTAAAACAGAAAGCTGTCCATAATCCAATTAAAATCGCTTGAAATACATTAATCGACATAACGATCTCCTCTTTTAAATATAGTCCAGAATATTGACTTCAACAGCTCCATCGTTTCCTGTTGGAGTTGTTTTCGTATTAAATGTTACTTGATGCGTTTGACTCAATTCCTTAAGAGCTACCTTGTCCTCTTCACCTAGGAAGATAGAGCGTGTCACCTGCTCTTTACCAGGGGCATTGTGAATGTTCCCGATATTGATTTCTTTGATAGGGACACCACCTTCTACCAAGGTTAAAGCATCTTTTACATCCTTCACAACGATAAAAATTGTTTGAGCAGGGTTAGCCTTGTGAATGATATCAATCACCTTTTGTAAAGGGAAGAAACGCATAGCAACTGAGTCTGGCACAACTGTTTTCATCAGAGTTTGTTGCATCTTGTCCGTGCTCACTTCGTCATTGGCGACAATGACCGTATTACAACCTAAGTATTTTACCCAAAGTTGTCCTTGCCCGTGAATCAACCGTTCATCGATACGGGTCATAATAATATTTGGCGTTGTCATATTTCTCCTCCTACCAATATAGGTTCCAGTCTTTGTAGAAACGGATAAGCGCTTCTAGGTAATAGTAGTCACCCCAGATATTGCCTTCATCCACTCCTTTACCTGAATGCCATGAGTACACACCGTGGAGGAGACTTGTCCCACCAGGGGTAAATTGATCATTTGCATAATGTTCGATCAAGGAACGAAGCATGGCATGCATAGCATGTTTATAAATATCTTTGTCAGCATCCACCTCTGGGAGATGTTTTAACATTTCATGAATCCCACAGACGGCGATAGCTGTTGCTGAAGAATCTCGTGATTGATCACTACCATCATTAAAAATCAAATCCCAATAAGAAACATGATCTTTTGGCAGACGATTCAAGAAATAATTGGTTACACCCTTAAACAAGTCAAAGCAGGACTCGTCTTTCAGATAACGATAAGTCAAAGGAATACCATAGACTCCCCATGATTGACCACGTGCCCAGCATGAATCATCACTATACCCTTGTCTCGTTACACCTTTAAGGGGTTGACCTGTCTCAGGATCAAAATAGAAGGTGTGGAAGGACGAAGCGTCATCACGGATTACATTATTAGCTGAAGCATAGAAATGACTTTCTGCAATATCGTAGTATTTTTGATTGCCTGTTTCTTGATAAGCAAAGAACAAGAGTTGAATATTGAGCAAGCAGTCGATAATCAAACGGTAATGTTCTTTTTTGCCCAAGTCTCCCCAAGCCTGAATGAAGCCACCTTTTTCTTGATAGCGTTCAATCAACTTATTTGCAGCTTTCAAGGCTGCTTCTCTAGCCTCTCCATCTCCATCTCCATTTATCTTATATTCAGCCATACAAGACGGTGTGTACAAGAAACCGAGATCATGGTGATCCAACTCTACTCTCTTATTGACACGCTCCAGAAAAGAAAGAACATTTTTATGTGCCATGTTTTTAAATGCATCCTGTTGACTGTATTCATAAGCCAACCACAGTTCTCCCGTCCAGAAACCATTGGTCCATTCTGTGTTATCCATAATTGGATAGACATTATCAAAGGTAGCTGGTGTGGGGAAATCTTCCTTGAAATAGTCAAGGTTGAGTTCTAACTGCCTAATAACCTTTTCAATTGCCTGACCGACTTCTTCTTTCGTCAGAAGTGGTACTTCTAAGAAGCGCTCAGGCGATTTTATTTCTTCAATCGTAATCTTTTTTATCATTCTTTAATCCTTTAAATACCTGATTCGAAATCTTCTTCCTCTGCCTCTACATCAGTTGAAAACAATTCTTTACCATTTACGACTCCGCCCTGGGCCGCCGCTACTGATTTATTAACAACCTCATCAAAGCTATGAGCCATTCTAGCAAAGACTGCTTCCATTAACATGGCTAAGTTCAAACCCGAGAGAACATTCATTGTTTTGGCTGGATTTTCTCCCATTATAGTAGAAGAAACCTTAAATGGTGTCCCTCCCAAGAGATCACTTAGGATTAAAACTTTTTCTTCATTTGAAATTGCAAGTAAGATTTTTTGCTTGAGTTCATCTGCTGACATTCCTTCCACAAAGTCAATCGCCTCCACATTTTCTTGATCGCCTGCAATCAATTGTAAAGAACTATAAATCCCTGTGGCAAAATGTCCATGCCCTACAAGTACAATTTTCATCTTTTCTCCTTCCTTGTTTGAGTTTACCGGTTTACTTTACATTTCCCATTGTAAACCTTTATTTTTATCTTGTCAATAGTTTTTTTAAAAAAATATTAGCGCTTTCATTGTTTATTTAACCATTATAATAGACAGAAATTTCAAAATCTTCCGTTTTTTAGGAAAACAAAGATTTTAAGAAATATAAACATTTAATTATTGACAAAACCGGTTTACTAGAATATAATTTGGTTATAGAGAAGTCTTAACAAATTTGAAAGGAAGTATCAAATGACAAATACATCATTCTCAATTGAGCAGTTTTCTTTAAAAGGAAAAATTGCTCTCATTACAGGCGCTTCTTATGGAATTGGATTTGCGATTGCCAAGTCCTATGCAGAAGCGGGTGCTACTATCGTCTTTAACGATATCAATCAAGACCTGGTCAATAAAGGGATTGAAGCTTATCGTGAAGTTGGCATAGAAGCCTATGGGTATGTCTGTGACGTGACAGACGAGAACGGTATCCAAGCCATGGTCAAGCAAATCGAACAAGAGGTTGGTGTCATTGACATCCTCGTTAATAATGCTGGTATTATCCGCCGAGTTCCAATGTGCGAAATGAGCGCCGCTGATTTCCGTAAGGTCATCGATATTGACTTAAACGCACCATTTATCGTTTCAAAGGCAGTTATTCCTTCTATGATAAAGAAAGGGCATGGAAAGATTATCAATATTTGTTCGATGATGAGCGAACTGGGACGTGAAACAGTTAGCGCTTATGCTGCCGCTAAAGGGGGCTTGAAAATGTTGACCCGCAACATTGCGTCTGAATACGGTGGAGCCAATATCCAATGTAACGGAATTGGACCGGGTTATATTGCCACTCCTCAAACAGCACCTCTTCGTGAGTTACAAGAAGATGGTTCTCGCCACCCATTTGACCAGTTCATCATTGCAAAAACACCTGCTGCACGTTGGGGGAATCCTGAAGATTTGATGGGCCCTGCTGTCTTTCTCGCTAGTGATGCCAGCAATTTTGTCAATGGCCACATCCTATATGTAGATGGCGGTATCTTAGCCTACATCGGAAAACAACCTGAGTAACAATAGAAAGAAGATCTTATGAAAATCGCATTAATCAATGAAAATAGTCAAGCTAGCAAGAATCACATTATTTACGATAGTCTGAAAGAAGCAACAGATAAAAAAGGCTACCAATTATTTAACTATGGTATGCGTGGAGAAGAAGGTGAAAATCCATTAACATACGTACAAAACGGACTAATGGCTGCTATCCTTTTAAATACAAAAGCAGTCGACTTTGTTGTTACCGGCTGTGGTACAGGTGTAGGGGCTATGCTTGCTTTGAACAGCTTCCCTGGTGTTGTCTGTGGTCTAGCAGTGGACCCAACTGACGCTTACCTTTATTCTCAAATCAATGGTGGTAACGCCTTGTCTATCCCTTATGCCAAAGGATTTGGCTGGGGGGCAGAACTGACCCTCAAATTGATGTTTGAACGCTTATTTGCTGAAGAAATGGGCGGTGGCTACCCAAGAGAACGTGTAATCCCTGAACAACGCAACGCTCGTATCTTAAACGAGGTGAAACAAATCACCCACAATGATTTGATAACCATCCTTAAAACAATCGACCAAGACTTCCTCAAAGACACCATCTCTGGCAAATACTTCCAAGAATACTTCTTTGAAAACTGCCAAGATGATGAAGTCGCTGCTTATTTGAAAGAAGTATTAGCCAAGTAAAGCTATTCTAAACCAGAAAGGAACTAATGGATGACGAAAATCTTACTGTTTGGCGAACCATTAATTCGAATCTCACCATTAGATGCCACCAGTATCGGCGATCATGTTGCCAGTTCGACTTATTTTGGCGGATCAGAAATTAATATCGCTTGTAATTTGCAAGCCCTGGGTATCTCAACGAAAGTCTTTACCGCACTCCCTGCCAACGAGATTGGAGATCGTTTTATTACATTCTTGAAACAGCACCAAATCGATACCAGTTCAATCTATCGGCTTGGCGATCGAATCGGCCTCTACTATTTGGAGAACGGCTTTGGTTGTCGTCAAAGTGAAGTTTTCTACGATCGTAAGCATACGAGCATCAGTCAGATTCGGCCAAACATGCTAGATATGGATTCTCTCTTTCAGGGGATTAGCCATTTTCATTTTAGTGGAATCACCGTAGCTATCGGTCAAGAGGTTCGTACGCTCCTTCTCCTACTCTTGGAAGAAGCCAAGCGCCGAGGGATTATCGTTTCAATGGATCTCAATCTGAGAACAAAGATGATTTCAGTCCTAGAAGCCAAGTATGAATTTTCTAAGTTTGCTCGTTTCGCTGATTATTGCTTTGGTATTGATCCTCTCATGATTGATGACCAAAATCTAGAGATGTTCCCAAGAGACAGAGCTAGCCTAAAAGAGGTGGAAAATCGCATGCAACTTTTAAAAAAAACCTATGGTTTCAAGGCCATTTTCCATACCCTCCGCTCTAGTGATGAGCAAGACAAAAATGTCTATCAAGCCTATGCTCTGGGAGAACGATTTGAAGAGTCTGTCCAACTAAAAACTGCAGTCTATCAACGAGTTGGTAGCGGGGATGCCTTTATCTCTGGTGCCCTTTACCAACTACTCCATCATTCCTCCCTAAAAACTAGCATTGACTTTGCAGTTGCCAGTGCCACTCTCAAATGTACTCTTCCAGGAGACCATCTCTCCACTCCCGCAGCTAGTATTGAAAAATTACTGGAAAATGCACAAGATATCATTCGTTAGGAGAATTACATGACCAAATCAGATACGATTATTGAACTAAAAAAACAAAAAATTGTCGCTGTCATTCGAGGAAATACAAAGGAAGAAGGACTACAAGCTTCGATTGCTTGTATCAAGGGCGGTATCAAAGCTATTGAAATTGCCTATACCAATCAGTATGCAGGGCAAATCATCAAGGAACTTGTAGACTTGTATCAGGACGATCAGAGTGTTTGTATCGGTGCAGGTACTGTGCTTGATGCCGTAACTGCTAGAGATGCCATTCTAGCCGGAGCAAATTACGTTGTTTCTCCATCTTTCCATGCTGAAACTGCAAAAATGTGCAATCTTTACAGCACACCGTACATTCCAGGCTGTATTACCCTCACAGAGATAACGACTGCACTTGAAGCCGGTAGTGAAATCATCAAACTCTTCCCAGGTAGTGCTCTCAGTCCATCATATATCTCTGCAGTCAAGGCGCCAATCCCACAAGTTTCCGTAATGGTAACCGGAGGAGTCGGCCTAAATAACATTCCTCAATGGTTCGCTGCTGGTGCAGACGCCGTTGGAATTGGTGGCGAACTCAATAAACTCGCTTCCCAAGGCGACTTTGACCGCATCAGCGAGATTGCCAAACAGTATGTTACACTCAGATAAAATGAAGTGAAAAAGGATAAGTGTTAACTTATCCTTTTTTAAAAGAAAAATCCGAAGATGTTTGACCTTCTTCGGATTTTTTCTATTTTCCACAGTTTCATGTGATTCATCTAGATGATGAACAAATCAGTTGTTCTTTCCTCTGCGGAACAGATAAACCGCCCCAAGTAGCAATAGCCCTAGACTTGCCAAGATTGACTGACCTTCTCCTGTATGAGGGAGATTCTTTTGATCCGAATGGTTCTTTTCTTCTTCAGATTTTTCCTTTTCTTTTGAATCCTGAGTTTGTGGCTGAGCTGCTTTTTCTAACTTTTTAAAGACTTCCTGATCTGGCGCTGATTCCTGGGTTTCAGGATTGTAGTAGGCAACCTTATAGTCATCCCCTTCTTTTCGAATAGTATAGACTCCACGTTTCAAGACTTGGAATTGGTTGGAAATAGTAGAGACAGAATCATCATATTTCACAATGCCCCAAACTCCTTGTTTGGCATCATAAACAGACTGAAGGGTCTCATTGTTATCGATGAGGCTACTTTCTAACTCTTTTACCATTTGATTGAAGGTGGCACGATCCACGTTAGGGATGAGCATATAGCCATAAGAATCTCCATTTTGCTTATGAGCCTGACTAATCGTAAGAAATTCATTTTCGACTTCCTTGTCTGACTGTCCTTCATTGATATCCTTCCAAGATCCCTTTTGGACAGCCTTACTCATACTGATTGAACTCTTCTTAAAGAAAAAGTAACCAATATTCTTTTTCGAATTGGACGATTCTAAAAAGACACTTTGGGTTTCAGGATAATCCTTTTCTTGTTCTGGGAGGGAGGCTTCTTTATCATTGACATAGACTTTATATGGATCACTTGATTCCAGTTTTCTCTGGTCAATTGTAGTTGCAGCAGTATCTGTTGAAGTGTTCTGGATATTGCTTCCTAAAAAGGCAATCTTATCCTTCAGCATAAACCAGCTCTTATGAGCAGTCAATGTTTGATTCCAGTTAGTGAAATCCATGGTTGCTGTCGCATTGGCCTCATCTAGTTTGCTCGTTCCAACGAAAGCAGACGGTAGAACTTTACCTGTATCACTATCCAATCTCTTAGCATCCGTCTCTGTCGTACCAGGCATCTTATAGGGATTAACTGTTGGCCAGTAGCCATCGCTATAGTGACTCAAATCACCATTATAGAGATAGAACATCCCATCACTTGTATACCAACCACGTTTGTTTTCCTTGTTCATGTGTTCGTAATTCAAGGTACGACTGGAAAAGAGTGATAAGCCAAATCCAAACCCTTTCTCTGCATTGTACATAGCTGTTTTATCCATCTTGTTAAAGGCAGATAGGTAACTTGTTCTTGGAGTACTTGCGACTCCAGCATCGCTTAACAAGGATTGCATCAAACTGATATCCTTATAAGTCTTCAAATTCTTAAAGACATCATAATAACTATCTGATTGAACAATGGTCTTCACAAGACTCTGCAACCGTTGTTTGGTTTCTCCTTCAGACATATCCGCTATCCGGTGAATCCCTCTTAGTACTTCTACTGCGGCCACATGCCCCTCGCTATTTGCACGACTGATAGAGCGGCCACGACTCATATCCATCAGCTCTCCATTCACTAGCAAAGGAGCAAACGATTTATCAATCCAGTGGTACATGGTTTGCATTTTATCTTTATCGATTGGGCTCTTGGTCTTTTGAATAACTGGCAACAGTTGAGACAGGCCATCAATCAAGACATTTCCATAAGCACCCGTATAGGCAACATTGGTGTGGTCGATATAAGATCCATCCTGATAAAAACCTTCGCCTTGGTCTACCAACTTAAACACTTGCTCAATCGAACGAATGGTAGAAGAAATTTCTTGGTCATCCTTGCGCAGTAAACCAGCTATTACTTTTACCCTTCCCATATCCACTAAGTTTCCACCTAGGGCCTTAAATGGGTTATCAGTCGTCTTTCGGAAATGTTCGGGATCTGGCACAAATTTTTCAATCACATCTGTATATTTTTTTATTTCCTCATCTGAGAAGTATTCTTTCATCAGAGACAAGGTATTGTTGATGGCACGAGGTGTACCGATTTCATAATCCCACCAGTTCCCAACAATGCTCTTTTCACTATTGTAGACATGTTTATTCATCCATTCCATGGAATCCCTAACTGTTCGAATGACGGTTTCATCTTGATAATAACGAGAAGAAGGATTGGTCACTTGCTTGGCCATCTCCTCTAATTTCCGATAAGTGGCAGTCAGATTCGCAGACGTTTTATAATTTGAAAATTTTTCCCACAAATAGGTGCGGTCCGCCTGACTTGAAATACTGGATAGGCTATCAGCTACCTTTCCTTCCAGCTCCTGGTTTAACTTGGCCATCTGTTCATTTTTAGAATCATAGTATTGATTCCCAGCGATGATGCCATTCCAGTCATCCAAACGGTCTGTGTATGCATCCTTAACAGAGGCTAGAATCTTCAAAGGAATCTTTTTCACTTCCTTGCCATCTTTACTGATAATGACATTGGTTGTCCCTTCCTTAAGAGGTTCTAAAATTCCATTTTTGACTGAAGCAACGTCAGGATTTTCTACCTTATAAGTATAGTCCGCAAGAGCAAAGACATGTTTTTTCCCAATTGGTAAATCAATCTTTTCCTCAAGCTGTTTATCTGTTTGAGAATCCTCAGAAGGCTGGTCTGCTACCTCTACCAGCTCAATATCCTTAAAGGAAACAGTCCCTGTTCCCGTTTCATAGAATAACTCCAGCTTGATTTTATCAACATCTAAAGTCGGGCTATAGTCTGCTTCAATAGTCTGCCAGTCCTTTGTTCCCGACATTGTTGCAGAATTCCACAATTGCTTGTCCTTACCACTTTCCTCAATGATGCGAACCTTAGCAATCCCCACTTTATTATCTGTTTTAATCTTGAAACGCAGTTTATACTTTTTCTTAGCTTCAATAGGGACTATACGGTGAACTACTGCCCTTAGTTTCTCAGAACTTGAGATAGTGACAGCCCCATCCTTGGCTTCAATGACTCGAGTTGAGGCACCTGAAGAACTATTCTTCTGGTCTACCCAAGCTGACCACCCCTTAGCTTTGCTTCCTGTCCAAGGACTGCTTCCGTTCTCCGTCTGACTAAAATCACCATTTTCAACTAAATTTTTGGTATCCCTTTGCTGATACTGAACTTCCTTCTGGCTTTGCTGAATGGTATTCGTAGTCGTTTCTTCCGCTCCAACTGTCATATAATGGTTTAATAAAAATCCCGATAAAACAAGTGAAGACAAACTCACAATGAGCTTCTTTGTTTTTGTTTGCATGTGTACACTCCAATAAACATATTGTAAAATCAATAGGAACTAAATCTCAAATTAGAGATTTATAGCAACTGAGTAAACCGGTTTAATTAAATCATATCATTTTTAAAGTTATTTGTAAACGGTTTCTATCATATTGAGGGCTTATTCTTCAACAATATCTCCCATCCAACTCGACGAAAAGGGTAAAAACTGTTACAATGTAGAAAAAGAAAAGAGGCCCTCATGACCAGTGTATATGATTTTTCCGCTCTGAACCAAAACAACCAAGCAACTCCCCTGGAGAGCTATCGTGGCAAGGTTCTCTTGATTGTCAACACTGCTACAGGATGTGGTTTAACGCCCCAGTACCAGGGACTTCAAGAACTCTATGAACGCTATCAAGATCAGGGCTTTGAAATCCTAGATTTCCCTTGCAATCAGTTCATGGGACAAGCACCCGGCAGCGCAGAGGAAATCAATAGCTTCTGCAGTCTACACTACCAGACCACTTTCCCTCGCTTTGCCAAGATCAAAGTCAACGGCAAGGAGGCAGATCCTCTTTATGTTTGGCTAAAAGACCAGAAGTCTGGCCCGCTAGGAAAACGAATCGAATGGAATTTTGCTAAGTTTCTCATTGGCCGAGATGGGCAAGTCCTTGAGCGCTTCTCTTCCAAAACAGACCCCCAAACCATCCAAGAGTCTCTCCAAAAAATACTCTAATTTCTTTTTAAAACGTATCCTTTCATTTAGTTTGATCCCTGAAGGGTGCGTTTTTTCTTTAAAAAGTAACTGATTTTCTTTAATTTATATTTATTTTTTTGCTTTTTGCTATTGCAATTCTTTCATTAATTTAGTATATTTGTTATATTAAAAGTTTTCAGTCATTTTAAGGGAGAAATGACCTTTTAAATTTTTTTATCTTAAAATGAAAGCGCTTTATAAACAGGAGGTAAGGTGGCTTACAAATTATCAGAGAGTTTTTTCATTAAATCAAGTTGTAACCAAGTCAGACTTGGGCTTGGGCAGTAGCTGACTGCCTTTCTAAAAACTAGGAGTATATTATGAATCGATACCTTTTTGAAAAAGGGCAAACATTTAGCATTCGGAAGTTGACTGTAGGTGTGGCGTCTGTTATCGTCGGACTGGCATTTTTTGCTTCTGGAACCGTGCGTGCAGACGAAACGTCTCCTGCCACAACATCCAATTTAGATCAGCAAATGAAACAAGTCGCAGATATAGAAAAGACCAAGGTTGAACCAGTCAAAGAAGAAGGCCGTGTAGAAGCTGAAAAACAAGAAACACCTGTTGCCGATACCAACAGTGCTGACTTGCTCCCTGAAGACATTCAGGACCGTGCCTATCCCGACACACCTGTCAAAGAACTCGATACGACTACTATCGTTGACCAAAAAGCTAGTCCAAAAGTAGAAACTAAGAGCATTCTAAAGGACAAGGAAGAAGCTCCAAAAGAAGCTGAGAACGGAAATCGTGCCATCATTAACGGTGGACAAGACCTCAAACACATCAACTACGAGGGACAACCTGCTACTGCTGCTACTATGGTTTACAGCACTTACAACGCAGGGGAACAACGCTACCTCGTTTCAGGCTCAGGTATCTTTGTAGCACCTAACCTGATCCTTACCGTTGCTCATAACTTCCTAGAAGCCAATAAAGAAACTAGCGAAGGTCACATTCGTGGTGGAAAATCTGCCCAGTTTTACTATAACGTTGGTTCAAACAGCGAAAAGAAAAACTCACTGCCATCTTCTGGGACTACGGTTTTATTCAGAGAAAAAGACATACATTTCTGGAACAAGAAAGAGTTTGGAAAAGGCTATAAGAATGACCTTGCTCTTGTAGAAGCTCCTATTCCTCTTCCGATTGCTAGTCCAAACAAAGCAGCAACCTTTGCGCCTTTAGCGGAGCACAAGACACATCAGCCGGGAGAAGCCATCAGTACGATTGGCTACCCAACTGACTCGAGCTCCAAAGAACTGAAACAACCTATCCTAGCTGGTCAGCTTTACAAGGCAGATGGGACCATCCGATCTGTTGAGTCCTATGATGATAAGGGAACAACCGGTATTACCTACAAAACCACTTCTGTATCTGGTTTGTCTGGTGGCGGGATTGTCGATAGCCAAGGAAAAGTTCTGGGGGTTCACCAACACGGAACCGTTGACAATGGTGTGGCTGAAAAGGATCGCTTTGGTGGCGGACTCGTCCTTTCACCTGAACAACTGAAATGGGTGAAGGACATGATTGCCAAGTATGGTGTGAAAGGCTGGTACCAAGGTGATAACGGAAATCGTTACTACTTTACCGATGAAGGACGTATGCTTCGGAACGAAACAGCTGTTATCGGAAGCAACGAATATTCCTTCAACCAAGATGGGATTGCTACCTTGACCAAGGGAGTTGAATACGGTCGTGTGGTTATTCAACACGAAGACGAAGAAGGAAATCCTGTCAAAGATAATGACACCTTTATCGAACAGACAGCTGTTGATTCGCCATTTGACTATAATTTCAAAAAAGAAATTGAGAAGACGGACTTCTATCAGAAGAATAAAGACAAATACGAAATTGTATCCATTGATGGCGTAGCAGTTAATAAACAGCTAAAAGATACTTGGACTGAAGATTACAATGTTGTCAGCAAAGCGCCTGCCGGTACACGTGTCATCAAGGTGGTCTATAAAGTCAACAAAGGCTCCTTCAAAGTTTACTACCGTCAAAAAGGAACCACTACTGAACTAGCGGAAGCGACAGTTGATAACAATGAAGGTCAAGAGTATGACGTTTCCTTTGTCAACACCTTCCATGCAAAAGACATTGCTGGCTACCGTCCAGTCAAAACCAGCCTGGAAGCAAGGATCCAGCATAAAGGTGTGAATGAGGTCGTCTTTGAATACGAGCCAGTCGCTGATACAGCCAATCCAACGACACCGACTCCACCAGTCGCTCATCCAGAAGATAAAGAAACCGAGATTGGCAATCATGGACCTCTTCCAAGCAAGGCTCAACTCGATTACCACAAGGAAGAATTGGCAGCCTTCATCCACTATGGAATGAACACTTATACCAATTCTGAATGGGGAAATGGGAAAGAAGACCCCCGGTACTTCAATCCAACCAACTTGGATACTGACCAGTGGATTCGTACTCTGAAGGAAACGGGCTTCAAACGAACTATTATGGTTGTTAAACACCACGACGGATTCGTTGCTTACCCATCTAAATACACCAACCATACCGTAGCTGCTAGCCCATGGAAAGATGGTAAGGGTGACCTTCTCGAAGAAGTTTCCAAGTCCGCTAGCAAGTATGACATGAATATGGGTGTTTACTTGTCACCATGGGATGCTAATCATCCAAAATACCATGTTGCAACCGAAAAAGAATACAACCAATACTATCTCAACCAGCTGAAAGAAATCCTTGGTAATCCGAAATACGGTAACAAAGGGAAATTTATCGAGGTTTGGATGGACGGTGCACGTGGTAGCGGTGCCCAAAAAGTAACCTATACCTTCGATGAATGGTTCAAATACATCAAAGAAGCCGAAGGAGATATCGCCATCTTCTCTGCTCAACCGACAAGCGTTCGCTGGATCGGAAATGAACGGGGTATCGCAGGTGACCCTGTCTGGCATAAAGTTAAACGGGCCAACATCACAGACGATGTGAAAAACGAATACCTCAACCATGGTGACCCAGATGGTGATATGTACTCTGTAGGGGAAGCTGACGTTTCGATCCGTTCGGGCTGGTTCTATCATGACAACCAACAGCCGAAATCACTCAAAGAGTTGATGGATATCTACTTCAAGTCTGTTGGTCGTGGAACCCCACTCCTTCTCAATATTCCACCAAATAAAGAAGGAAAATTTGCAGATGCAGATGTGGCTCGCTTGAAGGAATTCAAAGCAACCCTAGATCAAATGTATGCGACTGACTTTGCCAAAGGCGCAACTGTAACAGCAAGTTCTACTCGTCAAAACCACCTCTACAAAGAAAGCCACCTCACAGACGGTAAAGATGACACCAGCTGGGCGCTCTCAAATGATGCCACAACTGGTAGCTTTACAGTAGATTTGGGCCAAAAGAAACGCTTTGACGTCGTTGAACTCAAAGAAGACATCGCCAAAGGTCAACGTATCTCTGGTTTCAAGATTGAAGTTGAAATCAACGGTCGCTGGGTGACATACGGCGAAGGTTCGACCGTTGGTTACCGTCGCTTGGTTCAAGGCAAGCCTGTAGAAGCACAAAAAATCCGTGTAACCATCACCGGTGCTCAAGCAACCCCAATCTTAACCAACTTCTCAGTCTACAAGACACCAAGCAGCATTGAAAAAACAGATGGCTACCCTCTTGGACTGGAATACCACTCAAACACAACGGCAGATACAGCTGGAACAACTTGGTACAATGAATCTGAAGGGGTTCGTGGTACTTCTATGTGGACCAATCAAAAAGATGCCAAAGCAAGCTATACCTTCACAGGAACCAAGGCCTATGTCGTCTCTACAGTCGATCCTGGTCATGGAGAAATGTCCGTCTACGTTGATGGTCAAAAGGTTGCCGATGTCCAAACTAAGAATGCTAGCCGTAAACGCAGCCAAAAAGTCTTTGAGACAGGCGATTTAGCACCAGGCCAACACACTATTACTCTTGTAAATAAAACAGGCGAACCAATTGCTACAGAAGGAATCTACACCCTAAACAATGATAGTAAGGGGATGTTTGAACTCGAGTCTACCAACTACGAAGTCGAAAAAGGAAAACCAGTCACTGTTAAGATTAAGCGTGTTGGTGGAAGCAAGGGGGCTGCTACTGTTCGCTTTATTACAGAACCTGGAACTGGGGTTCACGGTAAAGTTTACCAAGATACAACTCAAGATGTGACTTTTGAAGATGGAGAAACAGAAAAGACTGTTACCATCCCAACGATTGACTTTACAGAACAAGCCGACTCTGTCTTTGACTTCAAAGCCAAGCTCACTTCTGTCACTGATGGTGCCCTGCTCGGTTTCGCTACAGATGCAACCATCCAAGTGATGAAAGCTGAATTGCTGATCAAGGACCAAACAAGTTATGATGACCAAGCTAGTCAGTTGGATTACAGTCCTGGCTGGAACCATGAAACCAATTCCGCAGATAAATACCAAAAGACGGAGTCTTGGGCTTCCTTTGGTCGCTTAACTGATGAACAAAAGAAAAAGACAACCGTAACAGCTTACTTCTACGGTACTGGACTTGATATTAAGGGCTATGTTGATCCAAATCATGGTATCTACAAGGTATTCCTCGACGGCAAAGAAGTTCCTTACCAAGAGGGCATGGGAAATGCTTCGACTATTGATGGTAAGAAATACTTTAGCGGTCATGCAGCCCAACGCCAAGGCAATCAAACTCTGGTTAGCTTAAAAGGTCTGGACGAAAACTTGCACGCAGTCACCCTTCAACTAGATCCTGATCGAAACGATTTGTCTCGAAATATCGGTATCCAGGTAGACCAATTCATCACTCGTGGCGAAGGTAGCGAACTCTACAGCAAGGCAGATATCATCCAGTCTATCTCAAAATGGAAAGACGATCTGTCCAACTTTGATCCAGCAGGCTTGAAAAATACGGCTACTGCACGCCAAGCTTTCCAAGCAAATCTAGAAAAATTGAGAAACCAACTCAGTGCTGATGCAGTGGATGTTCAAGAAGTCATGTTGACAGTCAGTGCCCTACAAGATATCCTATCCAAGGACGAGAACTATCAAAGAGGCCAAGAGGAACCTAGTCCAGAGCAACCTGAACAGCCTGAAGAACCTTCTAAACCTGATCAACCAGCTGAACCAAAACAACCGGAAATTGAGTATGATAAGGCTATGGACAGCTTGACAAAAGCTATCGAGAAAAAAGTCGCTGAGCTTGGATCCAACAAGGAAGCTAAGAAGAAATTATTAGCAATTGCTGACCAAGCCATTGCTGCAATCCAAGAAGCCAAAACTCAGGAAGCAGTCAATAAAGCGCTAGAAACTGCTCTCGAACAAATCAACAAACTCGAAGCGGCTCAGCCTGAGAAACCTGCTGAACCGGAAAAGCCAGCTCAACCAGAAACTCCAGTTCAACCTGAGAAACCTGCTGAGCCTGAAAAACCAACTCAACCTGAGAATCCAGTTCAACCTGAGAAACCTGGCCAGCCTGAACAACCAGCTGAACCAAAACAACCGGAAATTGAGTACGATAAGGCTATGGACAGCTTGACAAAAGCTATCAAGAAAAAAGTCGCTGAACTTGGATCCAACAATGAAGCTAAGAAGCAATTGTTAGCCATTGCTGACCAAGCCATTGCTGCAATCCAAGAAGCTAAAACTCAGGAAGCAGTCAATCAAGCGCTAAAAACTGCTCTCGAACAAATCAGCAAGCTCGAAGCAGCTCAGCCTGAGAAACCTGCTGAACCTGAAAAACCAGTTCAGCCTGAAAATCCGACTCAACCTGAGAAACCGGCTCAGCCTGAAAATCCAGTTCAGCCTGAGAAACCAGCTCAGCCTGAAAAACCAACTCAACCGGAAACTCCGGCTCAGCCTGAAAAGCCAGCTCAACCGGAACAACCAACTCAACCGGAAACTCCAGCGCAACCGGAAAAACCGGCTCAGCCTGAAAAGCCGACTCAACCGGAAACTCCAGCGCAACCTGAAAAACCGGCTCAACCGGAAACTCCAGCGCAACCTGAAAAACCGGCTCAACCTGAAAAACCTGCTCAGCCTGAAAATCCGACTCAACCGGAAACTCCAGCGCAACCTGAGAAACCAATTACTTCTTCAAGTCCTGAGGAAGGGGTTAAAGACCTTGTCTTTACACTTCCAAGCTTGGAAATCGTCAATAAGGTCGTACCATTCAAGACTATTCGTCGCGAAAACCCACAATTAGACAAAGGAAAAGAGCAAGTTCTATCAGAAGGAAAAGACGGTCTCTTAGTCGAGTATGTTGAAGTGGACGGTGACAATCGCAAGGTTCTCCAAACAGAAGCAACACCAGCTCAAGATCGAGTGATTGAGGTAGGTAGCAAACAAAGCTCAGTTGGAACAGAGGCGCCACCAGTTGTGACTCTTCCTGAGTATGTTCTACCAAGAGAGACTGAAAAACCTGCGCCAGTCGTAACAGATAATTCATCATCAAAAGATGAAAAAGCTCCTGTTACAGCTACAGTCAAAGAAGACAAGGAAAGACTACTCCCTGCAACTGGGGAACAAGAAGCAAGTGCCTTCCTCTTCTTGGCAGCCATTACTTCTATCTTGTCTCTCCTCATCTTCCAAAAGAATTTCAAAGACTAATAACCCTCTTTGATTGATTCTTTTCCATTATTTCAGTTCCCCCGTTGAGAAGACCATTTGGTCTTCTCTTTTTCTATCTGTAAAATTAAAAAACATCCACAAATATACATGGATATTTTGGTATGACTCTGTAAAGTAAGATGATCATTGAAGATAGCTGTTCTCAAATCAAACCACGTTTTCAAATAAACGCTCATCCAAAAAAGAGAGTCCCTCTTGTCTTATCTCATCAGAACTACCATCATAAGTTTCTGCAAGAACTCCACAGATAAAAGATGGTGTTTCGAATTCCAATACCATGAGATTTTCTGACGCTCACCAGCCATCTTTCCTAAATCAGACTTCCCTCTCCCACACCTAGTCACTGACTACTATTTTTGAGTCCAGCATATGCATAGGTTCGATTTCTGGGACACTCTTTTTCCGTCACCACCCTAAAATAAAAGCGATGCTCCCGCCCATCCTTGGCGTTTTCCTTGTTTAAAACAAAGTAGTTTTTCTGATTCATCGCCATAGTGCGTAGGATGTCATCGATCAAAAAAGTCAGTGGTACATTCATAGCAGAGTATTTTTGAAAATCCTCTTCAAAGCGGATATAACTATCTGAAAAATAATCCATCTGCAGTTTGTTTTCATACAAGTCTTTTCTAGTCATACACTCCCCCCTCCCACAGTCGAATTTCTAGGACATCTACTACCTCTACCAGCCTATAGCCCTCATTGGTCCTAATAGATAGAGTTTGAGGTGATAATTCGCTTACCTCACCAATGATCGTGGTTTTCTGCTTCTTTTCCTTGACCACAAAGCATCCCTTCAGTTGCCCGACATAAAGTTGCGAAAGCAAGAGTAACTTCTCAACGGGATTCAGACTCGTCGAGAAAGCTACCCGATTTTTCTCTTCACCGAGTGAACTAGTATGCTCTGAGAGGAAAAAGCCCATCCACTTCTGCATCCCTGGATCTTGATAGTCACGCGCAGATTGAAAGGGTAAATAAGAACGATCAATCATTTTAAACCATCTAATCCTCCAGCAGAATGCCCCCCAATCAGCTTGCTTCTGGCAAGACTCCTAGAGGCTTCTTCCAGTGCATTGGCCTTTAAGAGGGAGGTAAAACCAAATTGTTCCCGAATGGCATCAATAGCCGTCTGGAGCCTTTCTTCTTTTTCTAACTTGTCAACATCATCAAAGAGGGAGATCAAGCCAAAGGACTCGTCCACAAATCCTGAATAGTTGACTCCGACACTTCTGACCGCTCCAGAAGTGTATTTGTTATGAAATAGCTTCAAAACGTGGTCTGTTAAAATAGCTGTATTATTGGTCGGTTCGACCTTCATTTGTGTGTGAATAGACGGCCTGACCTCCTGCTTAGAGAAACCAACATAGATAGAGACAAGGGTTGTTTTCTTGCCCGCCCTTCTCAGCCTAATAGCCACCTGCTCCGCCATTTCTCGGAGAATAATTTCAATATCCCGTAGCTTCACGTAGTCTCTCGGCAAGATTTGAGAATTTCCTAACCCTTGGGACTTGGCTTTATAGGGCCTGTGAACATTGCTCTCATCAATCCCGTTAGCATGAAACCACAAACGCAGGCCAGTCTGACCCAGAGCCTTCTGTAGCTGGTCTGGGTTGCTTGTAGCTAATTCTCTGATGGAAAAAATCCCCAGAGCATGCAAACGTTTCTCCATCCGCCTGCCAATCCCCCAAAAGTCCGTCATCTTGGGAATGGCCCAAACCTTCTCTTCCACATCCTGGTAAGACCAGTTGGCCCTCATGGTCGGAGTGTGCTTGGCCTCATTATCCAGGGCCAACTTGGCCAGTAAGGGATTGGCATTGGACATACCCACCGTAGAGTAGATCCCTGTCTGCCTCCAAATATCCCTCTGGATGCGGGCAGAAAGCAGATCCAGCTTGTCTTTGCGAGAAATCTGCCTGTCTGGGATGAAATAGTTGAGCGAACTAGTCAGATCAATAAAGCCCTCATCGATAGAGTAGGGATAAATATCATCTGGACTGCCATAATTTTGAAAGATTCGCTGGATTTCCATATTGACTGCGATGTACTCGTCCATCCGAGGAGGGACAATCAAGGTGACTTGGGCCCAATCTTCGATGTAGCGAACATAGTCTGAGTCAGTAGGCAAGCCTTGCTTTCGAGCGTTGCAATAAGAAAATTTGCGCGTTTTGATATCAAAAGGTAGATCATAGGCCCGGCCAACATTGGACTTGCCAAAAATCTTCTTGAACATGGGAGAGGAAGCTAGGATAAGACCAGTAGAATTATCCGCGCGACTCATGACACAAAGCGAGGTCTTCAGCGGATGCAAGCCTCTTTTCACACACTCAACACTGGCATAAAAAGATTTCATATCGACAAAGGCAATGTCACTTTTGGGCTCTCTGGAATAATCAAAGTAGCCCATAGGCTAGCCCTCCATCGGCACAAAGTTTCCAACAATAATCCCCACAATCCGAGGATCTTCCTCATAGGAGATGAAAATATCCTTGTATTTAGGATTGATAGAGACCAAACGCAAGCCATCTTCCTCACGATAAACCCGTTTGATATAGGTCTGGTTGTTACAAACTACTGCATAAACTGCCCCATCATAGTCAAATCCTGTTTCCCGAATCAGAGCCACTGAACCATTTTGATATTTAGGTTCCATAGAGTCCCCAGATACCCAAGATGCAAAATCATGGGCCAACTCCTCGTTAAAGTAGACCGTATCAAAATTCTGGTCACCGTAGACCGAAGCCCCAATCCCTGCTGACATGCGTTCATAGACACGGTACTCGTAGAGGCGCTCTGGCATGGTCGTCACCTTCTGTGTTTGTTCCTCTTGAGCCAGGTTGCGAGCATAGAGCACAACCTTGTCCTTCCCTTGCTTGGAGAGGCTATTGTAGAGACGAACAATCTCGATCTGAGTAAAATAGCCTTTTGCCACCTTTAAAATATTCTCTAGCTGAGCAACCTTCTCCTTGGATGGTTCCTTAATTCCACGTTCCCAAGCCGAGTAAGCCTGAAAACTAATCCCTAATTCCTCTGCAATTTCCTTCTGTGTCAATTTTAACTCTTTTCTCCGAGCTTTGAGTTTTTCTGGTTGGTACATGATTCACCCCCTAGTGTGATGTTTTATTGAGAATATCTCTCTTAGAAAAACAAATCGACGGTTGAGCTTACATCTCTAAAACTCAACCAATTTGGTTTAGTTTTATTATATAAAAAAAGTGGACGATTGTCCACTGGGAAAATCAAATTTTAACAGACACAACTGGAAATTATGAACAAAAAACTGACCTAGCCCTAACAACTCCTACTCTAATTTTTGCAACAGCTTTACAACTTGACGATTTTCAATCTTCACATAGTATACACCACTATCACTGACAAGTTTATCCTCTTTATACTTAGCAATTTTTACAGCATAAAGACCTCTTGGTAGGGGTTGGTTGGCAAAAAATTCCTTCATGAGTGCTTCAAGCTCTTTTAGATAGTCATCATACAAGAGATCTCTTTTTTCTTTTGGAACGAAATACTGAAATTCAAATGTCGGTATAAAAATCTCTTTTTGGAAAAGATATTGAGCATCCATTGGATACATTCCTTGCAGAGCTTGGCCCTTGCTTTGATTTTCCTCTAATATTTCATTATAAAGATAGATATTATCAGATTGGTTATTAAATTCAAAACCAATACCTTGATACTTCAAATCAGGCAGTTTAGGATCTTTGATTGAACTGTCCAGTGTTTTTAAAAATTCGCTGGTGCCTGGACTAACCTCAATCCCTAAATAGGCTAATTCTGGGAAAACATCATAAATTTTTTTACCATTTTTGTAATCAACCTCTGCATCTGTCTTTCCATATGTTTTATTTTCCGAAAAGCGAGTATAGTATTTAAATCGAGTTTTAACCTCATAGGTTTTTCCGGCTATATTTTCACTGTAGGTACCATGGATTATAAATCCTCCCACACTTGTATAGTTTTTCTCGTATTTTTCTAACTCAAACTGTCCTGTAAGACCGTAATTTTGATAAGAACGATGCACAGCTTGCTCAATCTCAGTTTGACTTGCATGGGCAAACAGCCCCCACATATCCATTAGAGAAAAAATCGGACTGAACACTGTGAAGATTACCATTGGGATCACTATGGATAAGCAACCTATTAATAGCCAATTTCTTTTCTTGGCCTTTCCTTCAGATTTTTTAGCAGTTTTCTGTTTCCTTTTTAAGATTAGAATGAGCAAACCCAAAAGCACTAATACTAATAAAACCAATCTACACTCTCCTTTTACTTTTGACAGTTGTTAACAGGTGTATAGGAGGCTGACAGAAATACTCTTCTCACCTACTAACTTATCCTGAAATCCATAAACTCGTCTGAAACGAGGAGCAACCCTTGTCTCATTATACCACATGAACCATACTGTGAGAAGATGAGAAATACAAAAGAAAACCACCTGAAATAAATTCAGGTGATTTGTGTAATTATGGAAAATCGTTATATTGACTCTCTGCGATTTCAACCATTTTTCTACGATTGTGGCGTTCCTTGGAATCTTTTCCGCCTTGGATATAACGTTCTTTGCGTTCTGCACGTGTTTCAGGTGCTTTCGTATACATATTATCACCGATAGACTGAGCCATACTCGCATCTACACTTCGAAAAGCCTCACCAACTGCTCCTAGAAACTCATCCAAAGAACTAATTGTTGTCACCATCTCCGAAGATAATTTTTTAAGTTCATCAGTCGCATTTTGAATTTGTTCTGTCGCAGAGGAGTCTATCAGATCATAGGCATTATTCTGCAATTCTGCACTCATATCTTTAAAAGCTCCATTCACTCGGCTTAGGTTATCCGAATCAATTTTTTTTTGATTGTTACTCATTTAGAACCTCTTATTCTCCTTTGTCAACCAATATTCGGCGTTGCTTGTTTAGTTCGCGGTCTTTGGCAACATCGTAATACAAGTCAAACTCTTCTTTGGTATTGACTGAATGCTCTTGACCATCCTTACTGAGTTCGGCTGGAATCGTCAATCCTTCGTAAAGATTCGTATTTGCTGGGACAAAAAGCTGATACAAATCAAGAAACTGTGGAACATCTCCGTAAACCTTATCATAATCATACTTAGAATCAATCAAAAGGAAAAACTGTGAATCTTGCTTACTTAATAATTGATAAACTTTAGGCGCAGCTGTCTCCAAAACACTTCCCTTCAATACATCTTGATGAAAGGAAAGTTGATTTTGGCGAAGACTATCATAGTAAGTTTGTAAGATAGTCATCTCTATCAATTTCTCTTTTGAAGAACCTAGATCTACCGACGGAGTTTCAGGATACTGTTGTACTTTTGTGTCTTCCCAATCAATTTGCTTGGTTTCTAAATTTAACCATAACTGCTTTCTCTTAGTAATATACCAATCTGGATTATGAACAGCTATAGGGAGATAATCTTTCCCATTTATTTCTACAATAGCACCTATTGATACTGGAAAATAATTTTCATTGTAGTCTCCTACCAACTGATAGAGGTCTACTTTCGATTCCTCCAATCGTCTATCCCGTATTCGATAGATAGAAAGAGTAAAGTATCCGTCAGATTCATCTTGGGGTCGATTCCTAGCTAAGTTACCAGATTGTACTTTAATATTTAATCGAGTAATATACCTTTGATTAGAAGCGCCATTAGTTCTTGCAAAGCTATCTCCAAAAAGAGGATTATATTTTTGAAATAGTCTATCTTCGTCAGGGTTTAATGACTTCCAATGCACGGCCACTCCCCTGCCATCTTCTAAAAATTCATAAGAATCAATTTCCCATTTTCCTGTATAGTAATCCATATTTTCATATTTTTGGCGTTCTTGCTTGGCCTGCTCTGATTGTTGATAGCTATGATAGCCCCATAGAAGCAGAACACCCAACAGGACAGATCCGACTATTAGTAGTACTTTCTTCATTTCTCTCCCCCTTATTTGCCATATTTCTGTTCGAAATACTCTTGAAAATCTGTGAACGAGTCACCCCCCATAACTTTTTCAACAATAAAAGGAATTGTTTGAATCTGTTCTGGAGTCATATTTTCAATCGTAAGGCCTTCACCATTTGTATGCTCTCCCAAAAGGAAATTTTTCATAGCTAGATCTTTATCAAAGTATTTGTTAATTATTCTATAAGCTCTATCTCTCGAACCCACTTTCTCAAAGTAGCCCATGACACCTTTCTGGTTTAATTCTTGTACCCGTTGGTAAGCTCCATAATCCGCATAAATACTAGAGAATTGTGCAACTGTATCGGTAGCTGATCCTGCCACTTCATGTTCTAATTGCCAGCCCCCTTGACCAACCAAAACATTATAAATATTATTTTGCTCATTCTTTGTTTTGGCTTTAAACTCTGCCACCTTACTTTGTAGCTTAAAGAAGCCTGCTAACACCTCATTGGCAGACTTGCCACCATAATTACCTATTTTTTTAATAAAGGCATTCGCTCTTCCAGAAGTCATCTCATCCAGCATCTCATGTGTATTTTTAATTGAGTCTGTTGCATGTAACTGTGATAAAGAATCTGCAACACTAAAAGTCGCCGCAGCTGCTGGACCACCAATATAGGTTAAAATCGTTTTTATTCCTTCTTTTACGATAGTTTCTTGGAACTCAGCATCCGCTTTCTCATGTTCTTTTTTGATTTTATAAAGTTCAGCCTCATATTTACCAGCCAAAGCTCCGTCAATTCCTTTTTCATGGTGTGATGTATAAGTTTCAAGAGTAGTTTTGGCTGGAACACTAAGCTCATCATAGTCTGGAACCGTCTTAGAACCATAGTGATATATGGACTTTTTACTTTCTTTAACATGTAATTCCCATTCAGGGTTTTCCGTATCATTTAATTTAATAAAGATTTCTTTTCGAGTATATCGAAGTTTTGCATTTGGATCAAAAGGATCATCGTTCCTAAATTGTACACCTGAATTCCCTTCTACTTTTGTTCCAATTTTCAAGATTCGAACCGCAGTCAATAAACCTGATAAATCATTCATCTGACTTAATTTTGTATGATGCTTTTCCATTGTTGCAGCGTCATGCTCGGGATCTTGCTCGTAAGCATACATTTCAGCTATCTGTATTTGTTTGGATATATGTTGCTGTTTATCTAACCTTTCTGAAAAGACATTAACCTTGGATTGATCCGTTTTCCCCATCGCATCTAACAAACGATTTATCTTCTGAGTCCCAATCTCACTTCTATCCATCCAAATAGTCAATTCTTCTGCCAGATTCATGTAGCCCCCATCAGAAATTTTCTCTGGGTCATTCTCCATTATCTTGTCTACATCTTCTAATTTTCCAGAAAGAATCGCTTGCAAGACTTGGGCATCTTCCTTTGTAGTGATTCTAGAAAGATAAACCATATTTGACTCTGTTAGAGTATTATTTTTTATAGCATCAATAATCGTCTGAACTGGTAATGTCGTTACAGTTCTTGCGTTCTGTGTAATCTTTGTCAAGGATTCAAAGGTAGTTGATACCCCTGAAACGCCTGAAGATAGGCTATCATGCGCAGATATAATGCCGCTATGCGTTTCCTTACGTGCTTTGATTTCATCTGCAATATAAGCGTCTGCTTTGGCATCAAAATCTCCCAAATTAGAGTCTCCATCACCCATTGCTTCGATTGCTTCATCAAACAAAGCTACCATTTCATCCTTAACGATACTGATTAGATTACGCTGAGGGGTTCTAAGGGACTCTGTAAGTGTATTAATCGCATCTTCATCAGTATGGGCATGACTGGAAAATCCTAAACCTTTAATCTCCCCAGTAAATGTAAAGACATGCTGCCCATAAGTTCGTATCGCCTCTGGTGTCTGTGAAAAAACAGACTTCTGAATCTCATTCAAACGTTTAAAGAAGGCATTAATGGCAGCCGCTTTTTCCCCTTCTAGATTAGTATTGAACTCACGCATTGTATCGCTTGAGACTTCTTCAAATTTTCCAGCAAATCGGTGAATACTCGTCCCGTAATCTTCTAAACCTGAAATATTTTTTACTTTTACTGTCATCTATCCCTCCTCTATGATGCTAGAGCTGCATTTAATGCATTTCTAGCATTCCTTTCAATATTCTGAGCAGTTAACAAATCCGACTCCAAATTCTGAATCTTCGTACTTAATAACGCGAGTATTTCTCTTTTCTTCGTTAAAATGATTTGCCTCAAAGAATTCAAATCTTCTTTTTCCTGATTTTTTTCGTCATCGTATTTCTCACCCAAGATATTTTCAGAAAGTGTAACAACATAATCAATCTCTGTTGATTTCTTTTTCAATTTATTTTTAATATATTTTAAATTTGAAACTTCGCCACTCAATCGTGATACTTCTGCGGTCGCTTCATATAAAGCTTGAGATAACCCTACTATTTTTTCATAACTAGCCATAGCTATCCTCCTTTTCTATATCATTAATACTTTCATTTTACTTGCCAACCCATCGGAAACATAGTAATGTTCTTGTTCTATTATACCACATGAGGAATAATGTGAGAAGATGAGAAAAGCAAAAGAAAACCACCTGAAATGAATTCAAGTGGCGAATAGTTAGGGGAGCTCATTATAAACAGAGGCATCGTAGATCTTCTGCTGGATTCGTTTCTTTTCTGTATACTCTTGTGGAGAAACTGTATACATCTCATTAGTTTCAATGGAGCCCGCTAAATCGGTATCCATATTTTTAAAAGCTTCCGCAATCTTGTTCATAAAGCCATCTAATGAGTCTACCGTCTCTACTAAATTTTCCATACATGTTTTTGCGACACCAGCACAGGATTCTAGACTACTTGTGACTGATGAGTCAATAATAGTCGACATCCCCTTTGAAATCTCATCTGTCGAAACTTTGATACTCGCCTTAATGCTTTGAATTCGCATTGGCTGAATTCGCTTAACGGACATTACTCAACTCCTCCTTTGGTTTCAAGACATTGATAAACTCTTCATAAGAGTGAACCACATGGTCCTTCCCGTCCCTAGTTACCTCTCCATAAACCGTGAGGTTATCAAATAAATCACGGTCCTTAGGAATTAAGAGGCTAAAAATATCTGATAAAAGCTTAACATCTGTCTCGTTAGTTAAAAAATAGAGACTTCCTTTTTCTTTACTCATCAAGTCATAAGCTTTTGGGTATTTCTCCCTCAAGAGCCAATCTGAAGACTGTTCAATCACAGATTGTGAGAGATTAAGACAGGTAGTGTTATCTATAAAATCATCATTATAATAGTAATTTTTCAAACTTGTATAACGGTTAAATAAATATGTATACCTATTCTCAAGAGCAACCCCAAGTTCTTTAGGAACATCCTCTAGCTTACCTGTTGCCATGTTAAAGAGGACTTCCTTACGGTCGTGTCCCCCAGTTTTTTGGAGAACGACTGTACGATATTCTTGATCCTTGAAAGCTAAAGAATGAACATAGGTACTTGAGACTGGGAAGTATGACGGATCATAATCCGCAACAGCCTTTAAAAGGTCATACTCCTTTCGAGGCAAATCATCCTGACTGGTATCATAGACCTGAATCTTCCAATACTCCCCCCCAACTCAGCTTCTTAACATCAAAGCGATTATCGTCCCATTTGTAAATTAAACGTTTACTGTCTGTCGAAAGGTAACGTTTCCCATAAATCGCACTGCCATAATCAATAGGTTCATCCTTAGTGCCCTGACTCTCACCATTGCTAGCTTGCTTCCAAGAAATAACCAACCCCTGTCTATTAGCTAGAAACTCATAAGAAGCTGGTTCTACCTCAGGAGTTCGCACTTTATAACGGTCATGTGTTAGGTAGCGATATAAGGGATAGGCTCCAGAAACCACAACAAGAAGGCTAAAAAGTCCCAGAATGATTAGTATTTTTTCCTGTATTGTTTCATTGACTTCCTCCTGAATATTTGTTGTTTGTATCTGATAAACAAAGATTATAAACTCTTAATCCATTATACCATATGCGTGACACCGTGAGAAGATGAGAAAAGCAAAAGAAAACCACTTGAAATGGATTCAAGTGGCGAATAGTTAGGGGAGCTCATTATAAACAGAGGCATCATAGATCTTCTGTTGGATTCGTTTCTTTTCTGTATACTCTTCTGGTGAAACTGTATAAATCTCATTCGTTTCAATAGATCCTGCTAAATCGGTATCCATATTTTTAAAAGCTTCCGCAATCTTGTTCATAAAGCCATCTAATGAGTCTACCGTCTCTACTAAATTTTCCATACATGTTTTTGCGAGACCCGCACAAGACTCTAGATTACTTGTAACCGGTGCATCAATGATAGTCGACATCCCCTTTGAAATCTCATCTGTCGAAACCTTAATACTTGCCTTAATACTTTGAATTCGCATCGGTTGGATCTGTTTAACGGACATTGCTCAATTCCTCCTTTGGTTTCAAGACATTGATAAACTCTTCATAGGAATGAACCACATGGTCTTTCCCGTCCTTGGTCACCTCTCCATAAACTGTTAGATTATCAAACAAATCTCTGTCCTTAGGGATTAAGAGACTGTATATATCAGAGAGAAGCTTGATATCTGTCTCGTTGGTCAAGAAAAATAGCCCACCTTTCTTCTTAGTCATCAAGTCATAGGCTGCAGGATACTCCTCCTTCAAACGCCAGTCTGAAGACTGTTCAATTACGGATTGAGAAAAACTAATTGGAGTGTCTATATGTAAAAGGTCACCTGCATAATATTCTTTTAAATTAGTAAATTCTTTAAATATATTAACATTTCTGTTCTCTAGAGCCTTTCCGGCATCCTTAGGGATGTCTTCTAGTTTACCTGTTGCCATGTTAAAGAGGACTTCCTTACGATCCTCACCTCCCGTTTTCTGGAGAACGACTGTCCGGTATTCCTGATCTTTGTAAGCAAAAAAATGAGTATAGGCACTTGAAACTGGAAAGTAAGAAGCATCATAATCCGCAATAGCCTTCAAAAGATCATACTCCTTACGAGGCAAATCATCCTGACTGGTATCATAGACCTGAATCTTCCAATACTCCCCCCAACTTAGATTCTTCACATCAAAGCGATTATCTCCCGATTTATAGATTAAACGGATACTTTCTGTGGCTATATATCGTCGGCCATGAATTACCAAACTATAGTCAACCGGCTCATCCCTATCTCTTTTCCCATTACTATTCTTTGTCTCTTTCCAAGAAATGACCAGCCCCTGTCTATCAGCTATAAATTCATGAGATGCTGGTTCTACTTCAATTGACCAAACTTTATAGCGATCATGTGTCAAATAGCGATACAAAGGATAGCCTCCAGAAACCACAACAAGAAGGCTTAAAACCCCCAGAATGATTAGTATTTTTTTCCTGTATTGTTTCATTGACTTCCTCCTGAGTATTTACTATTTAGATAGAGCTGATATTCTTCATAGCCATGTTTGGCATTTTGGTCAGAAGAAATCGATAAATGTTCCAATACATTTTTATACGTTTTCAACTGGTCTACGCTCATATTGACTAGAGAAAGATCGGTCTCCTCGCCTAAGAGATACTTGCTCATTTCTGGTGTTACAGAATTTGAGTTAAGTTGATTTTCTTTGTTTATTGCTTCTTGGATTATTGCCCTTGTATCATTACTAGTACTATTCACCTTATAATGGCTGGACGACTTCGCATATTCAACATAAGGAACAAGACCTTCATTATCCATCTCTTTCAAGCGGACCGCTGTATAAAAATTATGTGTTCTCATGCGAGAAATTGCGACTGAACTCTTCCCATCTTTCTGGAAAAGATAGGTATTCCCTCGATTTAAAAAGTCATCCACCATCTCAATGCGTGTCTTTTCTTTTTCCAAGTCATATCCCTTTAACTGATCGACATACTTCAAATAGGCTTGTATGGTTGCTGTTGGTAATTGAATACCCATATTGTATGGACCCGTCTTCGTAAAACCACTTTCAACAACTTTCCCCTTAACGGTTATATCCTTATCAATCGCAGAAAAGAGTTCTTTACTGAATTCCTTAGAATCACTGGTAGCCAGAGCATCAATCATCGAGACGATAGGAACTGCTTCAGGTATGAAAGTACCAACCAGTGCATAAGTTATAGCTTTACCCATTGCAGCACGCATATCTTTATTCGCTTCTTCGCGAGATTTCTCAAGTTCACCGATCCGAGCCTGCTTCTCTGCCATATTATTTCCAATAGCGGTTGCGTATTCTTCCATTTTGTAAACCTTGGTTTCGGTTGTATTGCTAATACTCGTTGGATAAGAGTAACCACCTATATTCATTTCCAAGGTTGTTTTCTTTGTATCAACCGTATTCTTAAATGAAAATGTTGCATCCGATATATCTGAAATTGAAACTTTTGTTCTCGTTTCGGTGACATATAGTTTGTCACCAACTGCTAATTTTCCTTTTGATGTTTCTGTCCGTCCTATCTCCATTACATAAAGAGATTCCATCAAACTAACAAACTTATCCGTCAAAGCAAGATGCTTATTATATGCTGCCATCTGGTTGCTCTGTAAAGTGCCGTCTTTAGCATATTGAACTTCCATAACCTTTTCAAGAGCTTCACCCAATCCAATCCCAGCTTTCTGAAATTTCAGCAAATACGGTTGGTTAGCAGAAAAATCACGATTCCCCATGGCATCCAGAAGATGATTGAGAGTTTCCTTATCCCCTGATTGAATCCACTCCATCATCTCCTGCGCACCAATACTGTAAAATCCTTCACTAAGATCCCCAGGTTTTTCGTTTAATATGTCTCCTGGCTGTTTATTCAATATTGCACCTAACGCACGACCATCTGCTTCTGTTTGGATAGCATCCAAATAGCTAATTTTAGTCTTAGTAAGACTACCATTTTTAATTCCTGCTAAGATACTAGAAGCCGGAATATTACATACTGCACTGGCATTTTTTATTCTAGTCTGTAGAGTTTTTAGTTCTGCTTCTGCATCCGTAGTGTCTTTTGATAAGGTATCATGTGCTTGTTGCAGCGCGTTATGGGTATCACGACGTGCTGTCGCTGCACTAGCTAAATCATCTCCCGAAGTTGTTTTAATAGTTGTTAAATCTTCTGATTCAATCCCTAGTTCAGCAGTAGCATCGTTTAATAGTGTTTGAAGATTATCAACTTTTGTTTTGATTTTCTCATATTGTTCAGACTCCACGCCATCTAATTTTTTATAGACAGAATCATTACCAGTTTGTTGAGTCCATGCTTTATTTTGGAAACCGGCAGCTGTAGCAGCATTTTCAAATGTTGATAAAGCTGTTGAAAAATGCGTAATAGTGGTAGGATACTCTTGAAATACTTGGGTCTGTAAAGTATTCAATCGAGTGAAGAAAGCATTTATTGCCTCTCCTTTGTCCTCTGAATCTCCTGTTTTACCTGCCTTTTCATTAAATTTACGCATCGTTTGTTTAGAAGCCGAGTCCACACCTTTTGAAAACTCTTGAACAGCCGAACTATAACGAGCTATGGCCGGTAAGTCATGTACTTTTATAATATCACTCATACTTTACTCCTCCGTTGTTAGACTTTTTTCAATTTCTAACCAACTAATACTAAGGCTAATCCCCGACTTCTCTGTCTCTAATTCAGAAATTTTCTGAGTCAATTTGGCCACTACGTCATCACTCTTTGCTGAAAGCTTTTGTTTAGCTGTTTTTAGTATTTTCTCTTCATTATTGGTTTCATTTAAATATGGTGTTCCTGCTAAATAATAGGTCGTTTCAATATTGTCATTGCTCGTCAACACATATTCTATATCCGTCGAAAAATCTGTTAGTGCTTTTTTACAGCCTTCTAACCGACTAATTTGGCTATTTAAATCAGTGATTTCTCCACGTTTAGCATCTATCTGAGCTTGTATTGCTGCTTTTCCCATTTCTCCTCCTTATACCATTAATACTTTCATTTTACTTGCCAACCCATCGGCCACATAGTAATGTTCTTGTTCTTCCAACTGTGACTCTCGGACAGGTCTGTTGATCACTGTCAGAACTGATTGATCGCTTAAGCGAAGTGCTAAAATAGCCTGCTTATAAGAACGAGCAGTTTTTGAGATTACATCGATATGCTTGGTGATTAGTGGCGAACTCATTACAATTGAACCATATCCAGCTCGTATTCCTTTATCTAGGACATAAGCCAACGTATCAAGTGCTTCTGAGTTTAATTCACTCACCAATTCAATTAAATTGTAGACAACTACTGTTGCTACGTGTTCTCTTTCGTTTTGCTCTAAACGCTCATTAATTCGCTTCTCTATACTTGCGATAGCACTTAGATAGTCTTCAGAGTTACTAATAATCGTCACACCTTCCATTTCAGGTAGGCTATGATACTTCGGTGCCAAGACGATGACCTTCTGTTTCCCTTTGGCAATGTGTTTCACCAAGGCCGTCATCTGCTCTTCTTTATCTGTTAGGTAGAGAAGATTGCCTTTAGCCAGGTTCCATATAACAGGTTCAACTGTCTCCAAGTCAAGTCCTAATGGCACAAGTCCGTGTTCGTAGGCAGTCTGCACGCTTGCTCGGCTATAGAAGTCTTTCTCTGTCAACTCCTCTGGTACCATCGGAATGGCACTTGGGCGCTGTCCGGTCCAGGCTTCTTGGAGGGAAGCGACTGCTTGGCGCAGGTTGTTGAGGACTTGAGTATCATTGGCTCCATAAACTGGGAGAGCCAGCTGGATGACATCCACCTCTTCACGCTTCATAAGGGCACGTCCCTTGATATCTTCCATAGTCATAGCAAGTGGTGTAGAGCCCACGATGGCCCGCACTTCACCTGCCTCATTTTGTGGCAGGCTCAACTGGTGCTTGAAGTTCGAGTAGAGCTGAGCACGAAGGTTGGTCTGGCGACCGGCTGTCACCAAGAGGTGAACCCCGATACTGAGACCTTCACGAGAGATACGCACCAAGAGCTTGAAGAGTTCCGCCTCATAGGCTTCTTCCTTGAAGGCCTCATAGCTATCTAAGAGGATGACGATAGCCGGCTCTTCCTGACCACTGGCCTGACGGTAGAGTTCCAAGGTTCCAACACCATAGTCCGCAAGGAGTTTCTTACGACGGTTGAGTTCTCTCTCCATGATTCGTACAAATTTAGAGATCTTCTCTGTTTGGTCCAAAAGCATGGTATCCGCCACCTGTGGAAGCTTGGACAATGGAGCCAAACCATTGGTACCAAAGTCCATCAAGTACATGGTAAGAGCCTTGGGACTGAATTTGCGAGCCAAGTCCATCCCAGCTGTCTGAAGGAAGGTGGTCTTTCCTGTACCCGGACTTCCGTAGAGAAGGATATGACCATCCTTGGAGAGATTGATAGAGACAGCTTCCTGCTTCTGGGCCTGCGGGATATCCGCCATCCCCAAGAGGACAGAGAGTGGTTTCTCTTGTGTCCAGGCTACTGTCGGTTGCACTTCTTCCAGTTCGTCTAGTGCGATTCGCTCTTTGAGCGGTGGCAACCATGGCTGTGGTACTGGAGGAATCTCTTGTTCTTCACACAAGAGCTGGATATGGTGCACTATCGCATCCAACTCTGTCGGAACTTCCTTAATCTCATCCACATCTTCTAAGCCAGAGAGGTCTTCATTCAAGATCTCATATTGGCCCAATTCATTGATTAGGTAGATGGTATGATCTTCGATCCCCATATCGTCCTTGTCCGGCTGGTAATCCGCCCCTGACCAGGCTGACTGGAAGAGTTCATAGACTTCGTTATTCCCGACCTGTAGATAGGCACGTCCTGTCTGGGTGATCTCGGCCGCGTCCGGTGTATGAAGCATTTCATTGGAGTCCGAACGGTCTGCCACCTTAAGGGCGATCTTGAAGCGTGAGTTAGACCAGATCTGGTCATCCACCACACCAGATGGTTTCTGAGTAGCTAGGATCAAGTGGACCCCGAGGGACAGGGTATATTTTTTGTAAATAGCATAGAATTTTCAAGGTACTAGAAGGAAAATGTTTTTGTTCTATTATACCACATGATAGATAACGTGAGAAGTTGAGAAAAACAAAAGAAAACCACCTGAAATAAATTCAGGTGATTTGTGTAATTATGGAAAATCACTATATTGACTCTCTGCGATTTCAACCATTTTTCTACGATTGTGGCGTTCTTGGGAATTTTTCCCGCCTTGGATATATCGTTCTCTACGTTCTGCTCGTGACTCAGGAGCTTTAATATAGATACCTCCATCAATTGCCGCAGCTAAAGCAGCTTCTGTTGCCGCAAAAGCATCCGCTACACTATCTAAATACTGATCAAGCGGATCAACCGTTGTTACTAAGCTCTCCATTGTTGCTTTGGTTCGCTTAACACAGTCTTCAAAATTACCTGTCACTGGCGCATCAATCAGCGAGCGAATGTCATCTGGTATTTCATTAGTAGATGCGTTGATACTCGCTTTTATACTCTTTATTCTCTCAGGATCAATTCGTTTCATTTATATTCCCTTCTGATCGTTGTTTTTGAACCCAGGCTTGATATTCTGCATAAGTCGTGAGTGGGGTATCAGAAATCTGACCCTTAGTATCTATACCATAAATCGTCAGTTTCTCTTCTCCCTTAGGAGCCATCCAGTACAAAACTTTGTCAAACCATTCCTCTGGGGTCACGTATTCTTCTTGAGGAATAAGAGCCCAATCTCCTTCAGTTATTTTTTTCTCAATTTCAGGATATTCCTCAAAGAGGTTTATGTTGGTATCAACAACCTTGCCCGCCTCTTTAAAAGGCAAAGAACTTTCAATGAGC
Organism: Streptococcus sp. KHUD_016; assembly: GCF_051106465.1. Taxonomy (GTDB): domain Bacteria; phylum Bacillota; class Bacilli; order Lactobacillales; family Streptococcaceae; genus Streptococcus. Next base: position 1,697,293 of record NZ_CP193663.1, read on the forward strand.
CGACCTACTACATACCCCTTATCTTCTGCATACTGATCCAGTGTCGTATAAAAATAGTAAGGACCCGCTTCATAGATATCTGAACGCTCTTGATACTCTCCTTCTACTTTTCCACTATCAATGTTTAAAACTACGGTTTTTATAGTACCTTGTTTGTCTTTAACTTCTATATTGATGACGTTCTTGGGATTATTACGATAGGTGAAGATTCTGAAATCAATCGGAAAAAAACTGGCGTCATAGTCTGCGACCACTTTGTTTAGATCCACTTCTTTAACGGCTAAGTCTTCTGTTCTATAGTCATAAAGACGAATCTTCCAATAATCTGATTTGGGCCTGTTTTTTCTATCGGTTAAATCAACTCCACCTTTACTTGTCATCACTTTCCGCTCGGTTGTATAAAGATAGACACCACCCCCAGGTCTCGCTTTGGAATCGGTGTTTAATAAGACGAATTTTCGTTGATTCCCGAAAAAATATACGTTTTCTTTTACAGAATGGTATTCTTCAATAGAATATTCGACTTTTTCAGGTTCTTTAAATAATTGTTGGAACCCAACAGTACCTACTATAATGAAAGGGATAAGAATTAGACTAGCTAACACAAATTGAAAAGCACGCTTATTTGATAATATATTCCTCATCGTATCAGTTTCCTCCTGCACCTACTCCATTTACATAACCTAAATAAGACCATTTCTCATAAGAATCTCGAGTGAAATAAGAAGGGGCTTTTTCGTATGGATTAGCTTTATTAACATTAACGGCTGTTTCCGCATCCTCCAGTCCATTATAAAACTTCTCAAAACCAATCCACTCTAGGCTGCGGTTAGGATTACCTTTCCCACTCAAAAGAGCCTTCATATCCGCATCGTAATCACCATTTAGTTTACTCTGATCAATAGCTTTATCAAATCGTTCCAATACATCATATGGATCCTGTCCATTACTAATAGCCGTCTCTGCAATGTAAGTTCGAAGACCATTTTTCTTTAGATCTTGTTGCTTCAGATAGGCTTCTACATCGTAGCTAGGACTGATATATTGAGAATTACTCTTAAATTGATCATCATTTGTGAAAGAAGTTCCACCATATTGCCAAAATTCAGCCTCACTACTTTTCTTCAGATTTTTAATTTCTTTGTCGTAACTTTCACTTTTTTCAAAATAATCATAAATGTTTTTTGCAATTTTTGTCAAGCCTTTAGCTTTATTACTATATTTATGTTCCGGAATTTGATCTAATAAAACTGGTGAAGAAATAGCCTCTGCGCCATTGATAACCTTTTTAATATCCTTATCTGAACTCATACCAGCCTCAACAATCCCAATCATGACACCTGCAGGCGCATATAACTTACCAAGGTCTTTAACTGTATTTAGAACTGTTGAAGCAAAGAGCTTCGACTTTTCTGCATTCAAATCTTTGATTTTGCCAATGTTCTCTCGAATATTTAGTCCTGTTTTTTCATCAATGATTTCAGACTTAACATTTGTAGATCCAAAAGTACTATCTGAAACTGTGAAAGAAAAGCCTTTCCCATCAGTCCCTTTTGTTAATTTAAAACTACCTTCTTTAAATGAATTCTTGTTGGTAAAAACTTGGTCTTCAAAACCACCATTCATTTTTGGTACTCGAAGAGTTGTTGGTTTTCCTTTCCCCAGTTCGTTCATAGCTGTATACATAAAAAGACTGTTTAGTTTTTCATACCACTCTACTTTATTATTCAATGCCAAGACTGCTGCACGAACTTCGGCGCTATTTTTTCGATTGAAATACTCAGTATAAGCCTCTTTAGGAGATCCTGGTGGAGGAAACTCTGGCATCAGAGTATCCACCTGTACTTTATAACTGTTTCCTGTCGCTTCAGCTGCCGCAGACAACCTCAATGCATAGTCTTTTACGCTTTCTTTATCTCGTTGAGTTAAGGCTGCCATAAAAATTGATAGGTTAGGGACACTCCCATCTTCTTCAGCATGATGAACTTCATACATCAAACGCTCAACAATTATCTGCCCTACTCCTAGGCTAGAATCCTTTGTATTCACATTTGCTAAATCTGTAAAGAATGCTCTCTTATCAGTATAATCAGCCTCACTCAAAATCACTGTCATAATCTTTGCATCTGATTTGCTTTGTATCGCATCAAGATAATAAATCTTATCTGGAGTAAGAGTTTTGTTTTTAATAGAATCCATTACAACATTAGGAGTAACTGCAAGCTTTGCTTGAGCGACCTCAATATTATTTTTCAAATCCATTAGCCCAGAAAGTACGTCAAATAAGGTTGTGTTAAATGTATCATGAGCACTTTGAATTGTATTATGAGTTGCTTGACGACTATCTTTTGCACTTGTCAAACTTCCTTCCGCTGCTGTTTTTGTTGCTTCTAAGCTCTCATTTTCTATCCCAAGAGCTGTAGTTGCAGTATCCAGTAAAGATTGAAGATTTTTTATGGTATCTTTCACGGCATATAATTGACTATCTTCTCCTTCGCCAGTTAATTTAGTCCCTACCTCTTGCGTACCAGTTTCACTAGTCCAGGCCTCCTTATCAAACCCAGCATCACTAATGCTATTTTCAAAGTGTGAAATACTCCCTGAGAAATGCCTTATATACTGAGGAAATGTGTGAAATACTTGATTTTGTAAAGAATTTAAACGCTCAAAAAAGGCTGTCAGCGCAAGTGCTTCATCAGTATTATTCCCTGTCTTAGTATTAAATTGTCGTTCTGTTTCCTCAGATGCTGACTCAACATTTTTAGAAAACTCCTGAATTGCTTTTGCATACCGTTCTATTGCTGGTAAATCATATACTTTAATAACTTCACTCATATTTTCACTCCTTCGTAGCTAACAAGTCAATGCCTAAAAGGAACTTTCTTATTGCCAAATCACTCTTTTCTTCTTCTAATTCTTGAATTTTCTTAGAGACTTTTTCGGAAACATTATCAATTTTTGTATTAAAGTCTCGTTTAAGATTCTTCAAAAGTTCTTGCTCTGAAGTAGTTTGCTCTGAATATTTCTTTCCGGCTAGATTATAACCGCTTTTGATATTTTCATCACTTACCAATACATAACTAATCGTTGTCGGAAATGATGTTAAAGATTTTTTTATTTCAACAAATTTATCAATCTCTGTCGTTAAAGATGATATAGATTGATTTATTTCATTAATTTCTGCTTGTATCTCTGCTCTTCCCATTTCTTCCCTTTCTATACCATTAATACTTTCATTCTACTTGCTAACCCATCGGAAACATAGTAGTGTTCTTGTTCTTCCAACTGTGGCTCACGAACAGGTCTGTTGGTCACTGTCAGAACTGATTGATCACTTAAGCGAAGTGCTAAAATAGCCTGCTTATAAGAACGAGCAGTTTTTGAGACCACATCAATATGCTTGGTGATTAGTGGTGAACTCATTACAATTGAACCATATCCAGCTCGAGTTCCTTTATCTAGGACATAAGCCAATGTATCAAGCGCTTCTGAGTTTAATTCTACCACTAATTCGGTTAAATTGTAGATAACCACTGTTGCGACATGGTCTCGCTGTTTGCCTTCTAACCGTTCCTGAATCTTGAACTCCATCATATCTAAGCCTTCTAGATATTCCTCTGGACTTGCCAGAATCGTCACTCCTTCCATTTCAGGTAAGTTATGGTACTTCGGTGCCAAGACGATGACTTTCTGTTTCCCTTTGGCAATGTGTTTTACCAAGGCTGTCATCTGCTCTTCTTTATCTGTTAGGTAAAGAAGATTGCCTTTAGCCAGATTCCAAGTAACGGGCTCAACTGTCTCCAAGTCAAGTCCTAATGGCACGAGGCCGTGTTCATAGGCAGTCTGCACGCTGGCTCGGCTATAGAAGTCTTTCTCTGTCAACTCCTCCGGCACCATCGGAATGGCACTTGGGCGTTGTCCTGTCCAGGCTTCTTGGAGGGAAGCCACTTCCTGACGTAGGTTGTTGAGGACTTGGGTGTCATTGGCTCCATAAACTGGGAGTGCCAGCTGGATGACATCCACCTCTTCCCGCTTCATAAGAGCTCGTCCCTTGATATCTTCCATGGTCATAGCAAGTGGTGTAGAGCCCACGATGGCCCGCACTTCACCTGCCTCATTCTGTGGCAGGCTCAACTGGTGCTTGAAGTTCGAGTAAAGTTGAGCACGAAGGTTGGTCTGGCGACCGGCTGTCACCAAGAGGTGAACCCCGATACTGAGACCTTCACGAGAGATACGCACCAAGAGCTTGAAGAGTTCCGCCTCATAGGCTTCTTCCTTGAAGGCCTCATAGCTATCTAAGAGGATGACGATAGCCGGCTCTTCCTGACCACTGGCCTGACGGTAGAGTTCCAAGGTTCCAACACCATAGTCCGCAAGGAGTTTCTTACGACGGTTGAGTTCTTTCTCCATGATTCGTACAAACTTAGAGATCTTCTCCGTTTGGTCCAGAAGCATGGTATCTGCCACCTGTGGAAGCTTGGACAATGGAGCCAAACCATTGGTACCAAAGTCCATCAAGTACATGGTAAGAGCCTTTGGACTGAATTTGCGAGCCAAGTCCATACCAGCAGTCTGAAGGAAAGTGGTCTTTCCTGTACCCGGACTTCCGTAAAGGAGGATATGACCATCCTTGGAGAGATTGATAGAGACAGCTTCCTGCTTCTGGGCCTGCGGGATATCTGCCATTCCAAGTAGAACTGAGAGTGGTTTCTCTTGTGCCCAGGCTACTGCTGGCTGTACTTCTTCCAGCTCGTCTAACGCGATGCGCTCTTTGAGCGGCGGCAACCATGGCTGTGGTACTGGAGGAATTTCTTGTTCTTCACACAAGAGCTGGATATGGTGCACTATCGCATCCAACTCTGTCGGAACTTCCTTAATCTCATCCACATCTTCTAAGCCAGAGAGGTCTTCATTCAAGATCTCATATTGGCCCAATTCATTGATTAGGTAGATGGTATGATCTTCGATCCCCATATCGTCCTTGTCCGGCTGGTAATCCGCCCCTGACCAGGCTGACTGGAAGAGTTCATAGACTTCGTTATTCCCGACCTGTAGATAGGCACGTCCTGTCTGGGTGATCTCGGCCGCGTCCGGTGTATGAAGCATTTCATTGGAGTCCGAACGGTCTGCCACCTTAAGGGCGATCTTGAAGCGTGAGTTAGACCAGATCTGGTCATCCACCACACCAGATGGTTTCTGAGTAGCTAGGATCAAGTGGACCCCGAGGGAACGTCCGACACGCGCGATGGATACCAGCTCCTTGATAAAGTCTGGCTGGTTGACCTTGAGCTCTGCGAACTCATCTGAGATGAGAAAGAGGTGAGGGAGCGGTTCTGTCGCTTCTCCGTTTTTAAATTTCTTCTGGTATTGATTGATATGGTTGACTTCGAACTCTCCAAAGAGTCGTTCACGACGATGGATCTCCGCATTGATCGAAGCCAGAGCCCGCATAGATTGGGCACCATCCAAGTTGGTAATCGTCCCCAAGAGATGGGGAAGGTTTTTAAAGAGATTGGCCATCCCACCACCCTTGTAGTCAATCAGCAAGAAAGCCACATCATGAGGGTGGAAGTTAACAGCGAGGGACAGGATATTTTTTTGTAAATAGCAGAGCAGATAAACAAGCGAAAAATATAGAATTTTCAAGGTACTAGAAGGAAAATTTCCTTATCCCATTATACCATATGAGTGTTACCGTGAGAAGATGAGGAAAGCAAAAGAAAACCACCTGAAATAAAATCAGGTGGTTCATGAAATTTTGCAGTTAGTTGAAGAAACTTTCAATCCAACCACTTATATTGTTTAACAATATTCCTAGCTGACCAATAAGTCCATCCATCTCCAAAGCTTTATTCTCATACTCATTAATTTTTATGAGTAACTCATCAATATTCTCGTCCATGGCCTTAATACTAGAATCAAAATATGAAATCAGATTACCTGCGGGGGTAACAAATTTCGTATCATGCAAATTTCCAGTCCAGGAATCATCATGTTCATCTTTTTTAGAAGCTACAGCTTTTTTTTGCTTAACAAACTCACTTTTAATTTTCCTTAATTCGTCATATATTTCCTTGACTTTTTTTGCCTCTTCTAAGTAACCTTCTTTTTTTGATTGAGCTGAACTAATCTGCGATTGAATTGCAGCTTGTTGACTAGCGTTTGACATAATTCCTCCTCTTAAATTTACTATTTATAAAATTCATTCAATAGAAATACCATTGTCAACAAGATGGGTGCTAAAATTAATGTTGCCATACATATCCATACTTGACGCTTATACACCACTTCCATACCACTGTATCTCTCAACAAAAGACTCTTTGGGACAAGCAGGGTTATACCAAACAGTCATCTTTGAGCCCTTTGGAAAAGCATCTTCCAAAACACGTGTAACAGAAACGACAGAATTTCTATAAATTGTTATCTTTTGAGCTAATAACTCCGATCTAGAAGTGGCTTGTACACTCTTCCAAGGAACTGATATGAGAATGACTCTATGGTAGTCCAGATTTCGTTGATAAGTACGCCCATCAACTTTATATTCAACAATTGGAGGACCTGCTGGTTTTGAATACTTGTATCCTACTACAACTCCCTCAACACATGCAGTAGATAAATTTTTTATCCTTAGTTCTCTTTTGTAAAAATAACGGAAAAAGAAAAGTACAGATGAACAGAGTAATAAAACTCCAAATAGCAACAAAAAATAAAGCTTTAAATCTGACATATAGTTCTCCTACTTCATTTGAATATCTGATATACTTAGGTTCATTTTTCTTTCGTCTACAATCTTTGTAACAATCGATTTCTGTTCAGTTGTTAAAGGAAGTAAGAAAATTGTTGCAGATTGTGTAGGCAGCTCCCCGCTTTCAGAAATTTTGTATTCAACTAATTCATTTTGGTAGATTTGCTGTCCCGCATAACTCCAACTAATTTTAAATTTAGCATCATGATTAATGTCAGTATCCGTCTTGTTTAATATCATAAATACTGCATACTCCTGCTCATTAAATGTATATGTACTACCAGAATAGTATAGAGTAACTTCTCCTTGATTACCTACCTCAGGATGTTCTTCAATTAATTTCTTTCCAAACTCTATTAATTCCGAAGTTTTACCTTCATATTGTGGTGCTACTACAAATTTTAATTTTTTCTCCTCCTTGACAATCGTCTCATTTTTATTAGCCTCTTTATCTTTAATCCCATTAGAGCAACCTCCAAGTATTAACAATAAAATTATAACAAACAGCTTCTTCATTTTTTCACCTTTCTATTCAAAATCCAATTAATTCCTTTTCCTATTTTCATTTCTAACTCCTTAATATTATTCGTATTTAATTATATCATACGAAACTTATAATAGAAAAACTCACCTGAATTAAATTCAGGTGAGTTCAAATAGTTATGGAAAATCTTTGTATTGACTCTCTGCGATTTCAACCATTTTCCTACGATTATGACGTTCCTTAGAATCTTTTCCGCCTTGGATATAACGTTCTCTACGCTCTGCTCGTGACTCAGGAGCTTTCGTATACATATTCTGACCGATGGACTGAGCCATATTCGCATCTGCGCTTCGAAAGGCCTCACCAACCGCCCCAAGATACTCATCTAAGGAACTAATCGTCTCCACCATTTCCTTAGAGAGTTTCTTAATACCATCTGTCGCAGCTTCTATCTTTTCCGTCGCACTTGAAGAAATGAGGTCCGAAACGTTATGTTCTAACTCGCCACTCATATCTTTAAATGCACCATTCACCCGGCTGAGATTATCAGGATTAATTTTCTTATTACTCATTCAATTTCACTCCGTCATTTCTAACAATCTTCTTATATTTTCCGAAGGACAGGATGTTTCTCCAACCAGGCATTCGCCTCTTGGCTGTTACGAATCTGAACATCGGAGGCTTCCCCATCATCATTACGTCCATAAACGGTTAGAAGGTCTTCTCCCTTAGGGGCAAACCAGTGTAACACGGTATCAAACCACTCATCCGGTGTGACCTTATCTGTACGGACATAAAGCGACCAATTCTGATTGATGAGTTTATCTTCGATGTCTGGATAAAGACTGTAGAGGTTGATGTTAGGGTCTGGGACCTGCCCTTCAGACCTAGTTGTGACGATCTCATTCGAAGGATCAATATAACCCTTAGAGTCTAAAATTTTACCATAATTCGTTGCTCTTACAGTACTACTGATAATTGAATCCATCTCAAACTTTGTATCTTTTGGAAAATCCACTACTTCTTCCGTCTCCAAATTGAGATAGACTGTTTTGTAACTCCAATTCTTTTCATCGGTTAAATCTACAATTTCTATCCCAAAGTAGTGAGTATCCTCAACGTAATAGGAGTCGAACAGATTTCTAGGAATGCTTTTCTGATTGTAGCTTCGCACTGCCTGATACAGGTCTATCTTTCGTTCAGGCAAGCCCTCCTCGTCTAAATTATATAGGACTAAATTCCAATACTCTCCCTCCCTCTGGTGATGAGGAATGTTAATTTTATCCTCTTCTAAAAAGAACTTATATTCATCTGTGATCGCATATGTTTTACTGACAAATAAACTCCCTTTATTGCTAGGCGCAAGGACATATTGGTTCTTATCTCCAAATAGTTGAAAGTCTGATTTTCCCATAGCAGTTCGCATTCTATACTCTGGTTCTTTTGGGGGTTGACTGGGCTTCAAAAGAAGAAAGAAACAAGATCCCGTTATGACTAGAAAAAGAAGAAGGAGGGACCAGACAACTTTCCGATTCTTAAATACATATTTTTTCACTATTAGCTACCTCCTATTCCAACTAAGTGATTGAAATATCAGACTGATTGATTTTGGACTCCATAAACTCGTCTAAAACGAGGAAAATCCCTTACCTCATTATACCACATGAACCATACTGTGAGAAGATGAGAAATACAAAAGAAAACCACCTGAAATAAATTCAGGTGATTTGTGTAATTATGGAAAATCATTATATTGACTCTCTGCGATTTCAACCATTTTCCTACGATTATGACGTTCCTTAGAATCTTTTCCGCCTTGGATATAACGTTCTCTACGCTCTGCTCGTGACTCAGGAGCTTTCGTATACATATTCTGACCGATGGACTGAGCCATATTCGCATCTGCGCTTCGAAAGGCCTCACCAACCGCCCCAAGATACTCATCTAAGGAACTAATCGTCTCCACCATTTCCTTAGAGAGTTTCTTAATACCATCTGTCGCAGCTTCTATCTTTTCCGTCGCACTTGAAGAAATGAGGTCCGAAACGTTATGTTCTAACTCGCCACTCATATCTTTAAATGCACCATTCACTCGGCTGAGATTATCCGGATTAATTTTCTTATTACTCACTCTTTATCACTCCCGTCTGGTCTATAGTAGTCTATATTTCTAAGGGCAGGATGTTGCTCCAACCAGGCATTCGCCTCTTGGCTGTTACGAATCTGAACATCTGAGGCTTCCCCATCATCATTACGTCCATAAACGGTTAGGATCTCTTCCCCTTTAGGGGCGAACCAATGAAGAAGGGTGTCAAACCACTCATCCGGTGTGACCTTATCTGTACGGACATAAAGCGACCAATTCTGATTGATGAGTTTATCTTCGATGTCGGGATAAAGGCTGTAGAGGTTGATATTAGAATCTGGGGTACTTCCTTCATGCTTATCTGCAAGTATCTTATTCGAAGGATCAAAATAACCCTTAGAGTCTATAATCTTATCGTAGTTTGTTATTCTTGCAGTATCGCTTATATCATCATTCATTCCAAACTTTGTATCTTTTGGAAAATCCACCACTTCTTCCGTCTCCAAATTGAGATAGACATCTTTATAAATTCGATTCTCTTCATCCGATAAATCACCAATTCTCAACCCAAAATAGTGAGTACCCTCAACATAATAGGAGTCAATTAGACGAATAGGAATACTTTTCTGATTGTAGCTTCGCACTGCCTGATATAGGTCAATCTTTCGCTCAGGAAAGCCCTCCTCGTCTAAATTATACAAAATCAAGTTCCAATACTCTCCCTCCATCTGGAGATGAGGGATTTCATGTAGCTTTTTTTCATCCTCTACTATAAAGGTCTTGTACTCATCTGTGATCGCATATGTTTTACTGACAAAGAAACTCCCTTTGTTTTTAGGCGCAAGGACATATTGATTCTTATCTCCAAATAGTTGAAAATCTGATTTTCCCCTAGCAGTTCCCATTAAATACTCTAGCTCTTTGGGTTTCTGACTGGGCTTCAAGAAAAGTAAAAAACAAGATCCCGTTATGACTAGAAAAAGAAGAAGGAGAGACCAGACAACTTTCCGATTCTTAAATACCTGTTTGTTCACTATTAGTTACCTCCTATTCCAACTAAGTGATTGAAATAAAGATCCTCTTGCTTACCGTACTCAGCATAATTAAAATTATAATCTTCAATATCCTGTGTTACATTTTGGAATTCATGCAATCCTTTTACGAGCTTTTCTCCACCCAGTTGCTCAGGAGAAATGGTACCTTCCCCACTGAAAAGAGACTTCACTTCCTCTGTATAGTCTCCAGATGGTTCAATCGCATTTAACTGTTTTTCTATTTCTTTAAATTTAACTACAGCATCTTTTACATTATTTCCTTTTTCCTTTAAAATCCGACGGAAATAATAGCTTCGCAAACCATTTTGTTGGAGGTCTGCCATCCGAAGATTGGCCTCAAAGTCATAACGAGATTGACCAGAAATATGCTTATAATTTTTTCCTTCTTTTATTGCTGTAGCACCTGTATCCATTTCTTGATTTAAAAGATCGTTATCCATTTTTTCCAACTCTGATTGAATCTTTTGAGCTTTCTCAAAATGTTCTAAGAAACCACCAGCAACATGTGAACTAGCTTTTTTTATATTCTTATATTTTTTAAAATCAGTTTCACTCAGTGCCTTTGTACCATTTTTAGCTATAGCATCAAATATGTTTTTCTCCTCTTTGGTTGCTGCTGCTGCTTCTACCATATTCCAAAAGAAACCTGCAGCCGGGTTCATAGATACAATGTTCTTAGTTGTATTATAAGCCGATTCCAGCCATAAACGGTCTTTTTGCTTTCTAAGTTCTTCCATTTTATCTAATTTTTTAAGCTGATCCTGCTCCTTATAACTACTTACACTAATCGTTTCAGAGCCGTCCTTTCGATCTATTCCTAAATCTTGGATTGTAAAGGTATATTCACCATTCTTCTTCGAAGAGGTAAAACTTCCTGCTTTAATATTTCGTTTAGTCGTCGCTGTAAAATCACCAATTTCCCCATTGCCTAGAGAAACTCCTTTAGCCGTAATTGTGGTCTTTCCAAACTTTTCAGTATTCATATACGTTAAAATATTATTTAGACGACCATAGCGAACGGAGCTTTCCTTTAATGATTTTAAGCGTTCCTTTGCTTCCTCTTCTCCTTTTAACCATTCTTGATACTCTTCACTATTGTAGTCTTTTGGCATAGGCTTTCTCAACGATTGCCCCCTAGCATTAAGGCCATCTACAATAGTATCAATACTTGATGATAATTTCGCTGTATAGACTTGAACTTCTTTCACATCTCGATTAGAAAGAACCTCAAAGAATGCCCCTAATCCATCAACTTCATCTTTTTCAGCAGCCTTTTCTAGTCGATTGGCAACTAGCATCGTCGTTGGGAGACTAGCATCATCCACTTTCGCTCTGGCTAATTTTTCAAAAAAGTCTTTTTTTGTCTTATATCTAGATTCAGAAATTAAAACCTTTATGATTTCAACATCATCAGAGGTATAAGCCGCATCAAGATAATTGACATTATCCTGTCTTAAGTCACCTCGTTGGATAGCATCCAAAATATTTAAAGCTGGAATAGAAGTTATGGCCTTTGCATTTTGAGTCATAGCGGTTAAAGTCTCAAAACGATCGGCTGAATTGCTAACAGCTTTCTCTAAAGTTTCATGAGCAGTTTTAATTCCCTCATGTGTTTCCTTTCTGGCCTTCACTTCCTCCGAAATCAAACTGTCAACTGTGGAATCAAAATTAGAAATTGTGGCATCCCCTTCTCCCATTACATCAACGGCTTGCTGAACTACTTTTATGACTTTACTTTTTACTATTGCAGTTACATCACGTTGCTGGACTTCCAAAGATTTCGTTAGACTGGTTATAGACTCATCATCTGTAAAAGCCAAGGAAGAAAAACCCAAACCTTTCAATTCTCCCGTAAAGGTGAAAACTTGCTGACCATAGGTCATTACATCTTTTGGAGCATCTTTAAATACCGTTGTTTGGATCGTATTCAACTTCTCAAAGAATGCATTAATGGCCTCTGCCTTCTCACCTTCAAGGCTAGTATTAAACTCTCGGACTGTATCACTCGCCGCTTCTTCAAAACGTCCGCCAAAAGTATGAATACTAGTTCCATAGCTGTCTAAGCCTGATATATTTTTTACCTGTATCGACATCTACCTCTCCTTTCTAGATCGCTGCCAAGGCCTCATTTAAAGCATTACGAGCATTCGTTTCTGCTGTCCGAGCACTTTGTAAATTTGATTCTGCTTCCGAAATCTTACTATCCAGCAAAGACAAAATCTCATTCTTTTTTTCAGATAGCATTTTCTCTAATTTGTCCAAATCATCTCTCTCTTGTTTCGCCTCGTCATCATATTTTTCGCCGGCAATATAAGATGACAACGATGAGGATGTCCAGATATCTGTAGATTGATTTTGAACATTCTTTCGCTCGGCTTCTAATTCTGCTTTTCTACTAGCCGCTTGGCTTGTTACTGACGAAGCGCTATACAAAGCATTGGTCAACGCTATAATAGTTTTAATATCTTTAGCCATAGCTATCCTCCCTTTCTATACCATTAATACTTTCATTCTACTTGCTAACCCATCGGAAACATAGTAGTGTTCTTGTTCTTCCAACTGTGGCTCACGAACAGGTCTGTTGGTCACTGTCAGAACTGATTGATCACTTAAGCGAAGTGCTAAAATAGCCTGCTTATAAGAACGAGCAGTTTTTGAGACCACATCAATATGCTTGGTGATTAGTGGTGAACTCATTACAATTGAACCATATCCAGCTCGAGTTCCTTTATCTAGGACATAAGCCAATGTATCAAGCGCTTCTGAGTTTAATTCTACCACTAATTCGGTTAAATTGTAGATAACCACTGTTGCGACATGGTCTCGCTGTTTGCCTTCTAACCGTTCCTGAATCTTGAACTCCATCATATCTAAGCCTTCTAGATATTCCTCTGGACTTGCCAGAATCGTCACTCCTTCCATTTCAGGTAAGTTATGGTACTTCGGTGCCAAGACGATGACTTTCTGTTTCCCTTTGGCAATGTGTTTTACCAAGGCTGTCATCTGCTCTTCTTTATCTGTTAGGTAAAGAAGATTGCCTTTAGCCAGATTCCAAGTAACGGGCTCAACTGTCTCCAAGTCAAGTCCTAATGGCACGAGGCCGTGTTCATAGGCAGTCTGCACGCTGGCTCGGCTATAGAAGTCTTTCTCTGTCAACTCCTCCGGCACCATCGGAATGGCACTTGGGCGTTGTCCTGTCCAGGCTTCTTGGAGGGAAGCCACTTCCTGACGTAGGTTGTTGAGGACTTGGGTGTCATTGGCTCCATAAACTGGGAGTGCCAGCTGGATGACATCCACCTCTTCCCGCTTCATAAGAGCTCGTCCCTTGATATCTTCCATGGTCATAGCAAGTGGTGTAGAGCCCACGATGGCCCGCACTTCACCTGCCTCATTCTGTGGCAGGCTCAACTGGTGCTTGAAGTTCGAGTAAAGTTGAGCACGAAGGTTGGTCTGGCGACCGGCTGTCACCAAGAGGTGAACCCCGATACTGAGACCTTCACGAGAGATACGCACCAAGAGCTTGAAGAGTTCCGCCTCATAGGCTTCTTCCTTGAAGGCCTCATAGCTATCTAAGAGGATGACGATAGCCGGCTCTTCCTGACCACTGGCCTGACGGTAGAGTTCCAAGGTTCCAACACCATAGTCCGCAAGGAGTTTCTTACGACGGTTGAGTTCTTTCTCCATGATTCGTACAAACTTAGAGATCTTCTCCGTTTGGTCCAGAAGCATGGTATCTGCCACCTGTGGAAGCTTGGACAATGGAGCCAAACCATTGGTACCAAAGTCCATCAAGTACATGGTAAGAGCCTTTGGACTGAATTTGCGAGCCAAGTCCATACCAGCAGTCTGAAGGAAAGTGGTCTTTCCTGTACCCGGACTTCCGTAAAGGAGGATATGACCATCCTTGGAGAGATTGATAGAGACAGCTTCCTGCTTCTGGGCCTGCGGGATATCTGCCATTCCAAGTAGAACTGAGAGTGGTTTCTCTTGTGCCCAGGCTACTGCTGGCTGTACTTCTTCCAGCTCGTCTAACGCGATGCGCTCTTTGAGCGGCGGCAACCATGGCTGTGGTACTGGAGGAATTTCTTGTTCTTCACACAAGAGCTGGATATGGTGCACTATCGCATCCAACTCTGTCGGAACTTCCTTAATCTCATCCACATCTTCTAAGCCAGAGAGGTCTTCATTCAAGATCTCATATTGGCCCAATTCATTGATTAGGTAGATGGTATGATCTTCGATCCCCATATCGTCCTTGTCCGGCTGGTAATCCGCCCCTGACCAGGCTGACTGGAAGAGTTCATAGACTTCGTTATTCCCGACCTGTAGATAGGCACGTCCTGTCTGGGTGATCTCGGCCGCGTCCGGTGTATGAAGCATTTCATTGGAGTCCGAACGGTCTGCCACCTTAAGGGCGATCTTGAAGCGTGAGTTAGACCAGATCTGGTCATCCACCACACCAGATGGTTTCTGAGTAGCTAGGATCAAGTGGACCCCGAGGGAACGTCCGACACGCGCGATGGATACCAGCTCCTTGATAAAGTCGGGCTGGTTGACCTTGAGCTCTGCGAACTCATCTGAGATGAGAAAGAGGTGAGGGAGCGGTTCTGTCGCTTCTCCGTTTTTAAATTTCTTCTGGTATTGATTGATATGGTTGACTTCAAACTCTCCAAAGAGTCGTTCACGACGATGGATCTCCGCATTGATCGAAGCCAGAGCCCGCATAGATTGGGCGCCATCCAAGTTGGTAATCGTCCCCAAGAGATGGGGCAGATTTTTAAAGAGATTGGCCATCCCACCACCCTTGTAGTCGATCAGCAAGAAAGCCACATCATGAGGGTGGAAGTTAACAGCGAGGGATAGGATATAGGATTGGATGGTTTCTGACTTCCCTGAACCAGTCGTCCCTGCGATCAATCCATGAGGTCCATGGGCTTTTTCATGCAGATTGAGCTGAACCAGGTCATCCTGACCACGCAGACCAATTGGCACAGCCAAACTCTTGTAAGGTGCGTTCTTTTTCCAACGGCTCGATACCTGCAAATCCTCAAAGGTCTCCGCCCCATACATTTCCATAAAAGTCACAGAATCTGGGATCGAACTCTTAAGGTTTTGGAGGTGATTGAGCGGTGCCAAGGTACGGGCGATCCGCTCCTTGTCATAATCTGCTGGGAAATGATCCAAACGGAAGTCCGTCTCTTTCAAGACTCCTTCTTCCATGACCAGTTGGCCTGTATTACGGTCCTTGATATTGATCACTGTTTGGATGTTCTCAGACAAGGAACTCATGACATCCTCTACAAAGATGAGGGAACAACCTAATTCCGTTGGATCTTCGGTAAAGAACTCCATGATGATATGATCCAAAATCAACTTTTCATCGGTCACTAAAACCACATAATGAGGATGGAAAAGGGTGCTCTCCTTGTGGGATGCTTCTTCCTTTTGACTACGGCGTAGTTTCAAGATTTGGTTCAAGCTATTGAGAACCTGGTCTCTTGTCCGTTGATTATAGACAAAACCGCGAACATTGAGTTCTTGCAGTTTGGCATGAGGTAGCCAACGCATCCAAGACCATTGTTCTTTTTCCTCTTCCGGCAAGATCGTAATAAACTGCACATCATGATAAGAATGAAAAGTCGCTAGCTGCATCACCAAAAGCTGCAGTTGTTCTAGGACGAGATTTCTAGGTCCAATATAACCCACTGGTCCATGGCTGAGGTTTGCCGGGATTGGCATATCTGGGATTTTTTTGTGACGACTATAGAGAGCGTAACCCTCTTCTTCTAGAGCATCCTTCTTACCGCTACGCTCCTGTTGACCGTATTTCAAGTCATAGCTAGTCGGCATTTTCCCGAGTCCCAAACGATAGTATAAAAAGTCAAAATGCAAGGGAGTTTTTTCGTAGATCCGGTGATTGTAACTCTCAACCAAGTCCGTCAATTCTAAAATCGTTGGAAAATGATAGTGCATCCCTTCTTTTTGTTCTCGTTCCAGACGAGTCAATTCCTTGACCTTATCTTTCAGGTAAAGACGATAGAGATCGACCCGTTCCTTCTTATCAGCCTTGTACTTTTTACGATTTTTTATGAAACCACGGATAGAAAAAATCATTGTGGTTATGGACATCCCTACTGTCGCAAGGATATAGATCCCTCGAGGTTGAATTAAGGTGATTAAGACGGTTACTCCGACCATCATCAGAGGAGGAACGATCAGCTTTAACAGTTCATCGCTCGGTTTAACCGGTTCCTGGCCTGGGGGATTGATCAAGATTTTATCTTCGCTGCCACGATAGATGATCCGTGGAGAACGATGATAATCTGGATAATCTTCATAAAAACCATATCGAGATGGTTCTCTCAGAGTCAGTTGTGGCCCAACTTGGGCAGGACCCTGGACCCATACTTCATCAGGATAGAACTTGATCGTCACCGCCCCTAGACTCAACTCATCTCCAAAACCAATCAATTGCTGGTCCATTTGTTCCAGATGATTGTTTCGATAAAATGCGCCTTTTAGTCGAGTTAGCTTCCATTGATTTTGGGATTTTTGGAGTAAGAGTTCAACATCTCCATCTAGTGTGATCAATGCACCTCTTTGAGAGCCAATCTGAAACTCTGATAAATCCAAAAGGTCATAAACCCTTGGCTCCCCTTCTCGGAGATAAAAGACGACCTCACCCAAACGCAGACCATCTTTCAAGAGTCCTGCTTCATCGTCGTACTGATAAAAGACCTCGTCACCATCGACCTTGAGCTGAATCGGTCTTTCCTGTTGAGAAAGGTAGACTTGGGCCTTTTCAGTCGCCCCGATCAAGACCGTCTTATCTGCACTCAGTTCTACTTCATAACGTAGACCTTGGCTGTAGAAAATGATTTGTTTTTTCATAATTTCTCTCCTTGGTCTACTTTAATTGCTAGAGGAGCTACTTGGAACAGGTTTCTTCTCAGATGACGGTTTGCTTTCAGAAGCCTTGTCTTGAGGGTTAGGAGTTGTAGAAGCATTGGAGCTTGATTCACTCGTTAGTAGCTCACTTCGACTATCCCAGTATTTCTTATACTCGCTTTCCAAAGTATTCAACTTACTTTCACGGTCTTTCCCTGACAAGTTACCATCTTCTCGAACCTGCTTGATTTCCTGAGTCAAAGCGTAGAGAATCAAGTCACTGTCGTTAATCCGTTTGGCAATATCAAGAGCCTCTTCAAAACGATTGCGCCCAACCTGGATCCAGTAAGTCAAATAAAGCTCATCTGACTTGAGTGTTACGTTGTTCAAGATGACTTTCTTTTGTTCAGAAGAAAATTCCAATCCCTGAATATAAGAGTAAGCCAACTCATACTTTTGCGTATTCGGCAAGCTAGCTGGATCAATTCTCTCTAATTCTGTAATAACACCACTATAATCCACTTTAATAAAGGCAGTATCTGCCTGCAACATCTTTTCTTTGAAAGGATTTTGCACAAAAATCAGATAGATAAGTGGAACGATCAACAAGACAACGCTGGCTGTTAACCAAATCGTTGCCAGTTTAAAGACACGATGGCGTCTACTTGGAACCAAGACCAAGTCTGCTCGTTCTTTCGCAGCCTTCTCCGTGTAGTACTTCTCCAAAACAGCTACTGCAGCCTCTATATCATCTGCCTGACATAGATCATTTAAGAAGTCTGGCAAGGTCTCTAATTCCAAGGAACCATTATAAAGATCCATGAAATCCAAATCGCTAAATAGTGTTACTGTAAAACATTTAGCCTGGCGTAAAAAATCTTCTGAGGATATTGATTGAGGAACCATCAGACCAGGAATTCCACGATAAGCAATCTTAGCCTGAGCATCCTTGGTAATAAAGAGATTTACTGGGTGCAAAAGGAAAGTCACAGGTAACTCCAAAGCGCCCTCTAAACGAAAAACGTTTAGGGCCAAACGGATTCTTTCCGAAATGGTACGTTCCTTTATTTCCTCATAAGTCAGTCCATGAGCTTCGACTTGATAGGAGAAGGTGACACTATCCTCATCAGACACCATCGATTGCTCTAAAAAGAATGGATGATGCAAATCCAATAGTAACAGTTCCCGTAAATCTTGACTCGCAACATCTGAACGTTTGAGTTTTAATTCCCAGTTTGTTTCATTTTTTTCATAGACAAACGACTGTCCACCAAATTCAAATTTTTCTTCAGCCACCTATATCTCCTCAATTTCTACTAAATCTCCTGTCGTCATAGGATAATCAGACAGATGTTTTCCTTCATCAATCAACAAACCTTTATTGACAATTCTTAATTGATATTTTTTTCGCTTGATACCTGGATTAAAAATCGTATCCACTTCTCGCACCAGCCGGCGCACTTCAATTCGCCGTGGGATGCGAATATCCACATCTCTTTCTCTCAAACGTAGGGTAATATTGATATGTTGCTCCACCTTTTACACGCCTCCTATGCCTGGTTTATCCTTTTCTAAGTTATTTAGACAGACTAGTTAAAAACTTAGTCCATCCCTTCTACCATCACACGATAACTCATTACTGCCGTTGCTCCAAAAAGCAAGAAAATCAACACCACATAGAATATCTCTGGAAGAAAGTCATTCAGACCACCTTTTTCTACATGGCCTATATTTGTTTGAAATTTAATTGTTTTTTGAGCATTGGGCTGAAACAACTGTTCTTCAGAAGATTTTTTCACTGGTCTCTGTATAGCAGAAAACAGTTGGCCCCTTTCTGTGATCAACTGTTCCTCTTGATGCTGTTGCATGTCCTGCAACCTCTTTTGAGTCGCTTCATTAAAAAGCTCCTTGATTTGTTCAGACTGTAGACCAAATTTCAATCCCTCTTTCTTTTCAAGTCGGGAATCATCAATCTGCAGACTGTTATCCTTCAAATCATCTGCAGCAGCCCCAGAGACTGCTGCACATGTTACTAAGGTAAGAAGGAAAAGAATGATTTTCTTCATATTTCTAATTTCTATTCTTTCTCAGCTTGGCTTGCTTGAAACCACAAACTACTTTCTCTGATAAAAACATTTATAACAAGTAAAACAGCTATGACAACAATCGTTGCAACAAAAGCGATAATTGCTGCTGGATGTCCATCAAAGTATCCTGAGAGCAAACCTTCTAATATCGATAACGCATTGAGATTTTTGATAAATGCTGGGAAACCAGTTAGACTTGCTGTTGTCCCAATAGCATTTGATAGGTAGACAAAGCTAATCATCATAAAGAAGGAGAGTCCCATACCAATCACTCGGAAATGTTTAAGCAATAGATATTGTCCTTGAATCAGTACAAATGCGGCTAAAACAATTAATAGAACCCAAGATGGTTGATATTCACGGCCAACCTGTAGCTGAACACTTGATACAACACCAACTACCAATCCGACAACGAGACTTAAAGCAGATAGGATGGTTACCGTCATCAAGTCTGTATCATGTAACTTATCAAGTTTGAACTTATCTTTGACTTTGCGAATAACGTTTTGAGTTGCAAACAGATAGGCTGTAAAGAGGCTAACAATCTCCAATAGTAAAATCCATGTAAATGGACGGTAAACATTGACAGTCGCTTTTACTGAAGTAGAATTTTGGGTAACAGGATTGGATAAGAAGTTCAACAATACTTCGTTTGGTACCCCATTTTGATAGGCATTATTCAGAACCTTCACAAAGGATTCTACAAAGTTTCCATTGTTAGTCAATTCTTCGTTAAACTGCGTCATCAAGGAGTCAGCATCCTGCGACAACTTTTCAGTACTTGTTTGAGCGTTTGACAATTCACGATTGAACTTACCTAAAGTTTCATTCACAGACTCTGCAGCTTTGACATTACTTTGAGAAGACTCCTTCACACCCGTAGTTTCTGACAATAGAGCTGCATAATCCGATTTTAGGGTGGCCAATTGTTTATCAGTCTCTTCAAAAGCATCATTGCCTTTCCCTTGCTTCTTAACCAAATCCTTAAGATTATCTTCCAACTGCTCGTACAACTCTAACTGTTTCTTGATTTTGGTAGTCAATTCTTGGTTGGTAGCCAAAACATCCTTCACATTTTGTTCTAGAACAGGCTTGAGAGTAGTCAGTTCTGACAAGGCTTTATCTACTTTTCCTTTAGTACCATCAGTTTCTTTATCGCTAGCAGGTGTAGTTAAGCTGTCTTCATATTTCTTCAGATTTGAACTAATAGCTTCAAGCCAAATATTTGTCAAAGCATCTGTTACATCACTATTTCGTAACTCATTGACAGCATTGTATGCTTGTCTGAGTGCTTCCACCTTTTGGTAGTCAGAAGCTATTTTCTGAACCTTTTGTCCATAACTCACTGCTGCTTGCTGAACACGTAACACATCTACTGGAGCACTGGCTGCTTGGACATCATTCAAGGAAATATTAATTGATTTTAGCTCTGCTTTTGGAGCTGGGCTTGGAGTCCCGGTTGAACCTGTAGTTGGAGTCGGAGCTGCCTCTGCAACACTATAGGCTACTTTAAAAGTCCCACCCGTCTTCAAATCAATTTCTTGACCAAACTCAACTGGTGTACCATCATAAGTGACTGAGTGAACTGTCACTCCTGATTCAGCTTTCCATGATACCTTAGCCTTTGTTCCTGTTCGTCCAACAGCACTCGTACTCGTGATTGCCAAATCTTCCAAATTCTTCAAATCAGTCGAATTGATTTCGTCACTAGGCTCTTTGATTGTTTTTAATTCAGTATAGTTTACAGAAGGAATTGTGATTGGTGTCATACCAAAACCACTAAATTCTTTTCCACTAAAGTCTTCTTTGGGTAATTCTGAGATTGCAGAAGCCAACTGCTCTTTGAGAGATTCTACAGCCTTCTCTAGGTCTTTGTTTGCAGCTGTATCCAAAAATTGCTTAAGAGTGATGTTGCTCTTCTCACTTGTCCCATAGTAAGTGGCTAATTTCTCATCGACAAAGTTACGAATATCTTTTTTATGATTCTCAAACTTGGTTCTTTCATCTGTTAGATTGGTCTCTAAAGTAGCAATCTCTGCGCTGATATTATCTGCTACTTTTTTATAGTAAGCCTCAACTTCAGATGACGTACCATCAGAGGATGCTGCTGTTCCATCTATATTAGAAGTCAGATTACCTTGAGCTTTAATTAATTCCTTATAGGTTTCAATTTGTCCCTTAACGTCTTCCCGACTCTGAGAAATGAGCCCAGTAATAACATCCGCATGATTTTTCTTCTCAGTGACCCTATCCTGAAGCAGAGTGTCAAGCTTTTTACCATAGGCAATCTGTGAAACGTCATAACGACCAAAAATCTGAGAATAACTATCCAAACCTGTCTTTAAAGCACTGTTGGCGTCAACAGAAGAACTAGACATACTATAGAGAGTTGGGAAAAGATTTTTAGAGTTGATAGCTGTATTATATAAATTCGTACGATAGTTTCCGATATTGGTCGCTTGTATCTGTGAGCTAGCTTGAACATTCTTTTGTGCTGTATAAAGGTTGTTCAAAATACTAGCCATATACATATCGACTAACTGACCATTCAAATCAGAAACAATATCTTTCGCTAGTTTATTTGCATCATTTTCTACTTGCAAATTTCCTTGCGCATTCACCTTATAATTGATGGTTGTCTTATCAACATTGATGCTGTTAATATCGAGTATTTTTTCAGAAAAGTCACTAGGAATTGTTAAAACGAGTTGGTATTTCCCACTTTCTAACCCAGAATCAGCTGCTCCACGAGGGACAACAGACCAATTTTGTGAATTATCACGCTCGATATTTTTTACATAACTAGCACCTAGATTGTATTCTTTTGTATCTACGTAGACAGGCTTATCTTCATTTACGATAGCTACATTTAATTTTGTCTGCTGATTAGCCTTTGCATTATTTTCATTGCTAATCGTTGTATTTTTTTGAACAGATAGATTCAAAAAAATAATCAATGCAAGCAATCCTAATGCCAGCAGACTACTTCCTATATATTTAAAAATTCTATTCTTCTTCATATTACTTTAAATCTTCTCCGTCATAAAAAATAGGAAGGCTCTCGCCCTCCTAAAGCCACTTATATAACAAATTAAATTTGTGATGCAAGATCTTGGTCGTTTTGTTCAACAATTTCAGCAACCTTGTTCAATTGAGCATTGATTTCATCAAGCAAAGTTGCAAACTCCTCAATTTTTGGAGACAATTCTGTGAATTGGCGATCAAAGCTCTCAAAAGCAGCACCTTTCCAGTTGTCTCGGATAGTATTTTGCTCTTGAGTTAATGTACGAAGTACTTGTCTTACTTCCTCAGAACCTTGAGTGTACTTTTGAGCAGAGGTGCGCAATTCTTCTGTTGTTAATTGAATTAAAGCCATGTGAAACTCCTTTATATTAATTTATGCCCTCATTATATCAATAATTTGCCTCAATTGCAAGTTTAAAATTCATTTTTTATTCTATTTATAAAAAATAAGAGCTGTTTCCATCTAAAAACTAGTAAGAAGGATTAAATTATCTACTTTTCTTGTATAATTACTTCTTTTTTTTATTTATAATAACAAAGTATAACAAACTCATATCATCCTTCTTTTATAAGGTATATTTGTTAAACGTTCTTTTCTTCTAACTTTCTATGAAAGTTTTTATTCTCTTGATGGCGAGCTTCCAACACATTCTCTATGCGACTCTTGTAAAGTTGATGATAGTTATCTAAATTGTTCTCTATCTCAAAGATATATGGTTGAATTTCAGCAAAACTACTGTCTCTGCATGCATAGGAAAGCGCCTCTAGGAGATTATCCGTCTCCCTACTAAACTTGTGGAAATCATCATCCAAATCCATCTCCAAACGCTCTAAGTTTCGTAATTTACGATTATGCTCATCCTCTAGTTTCTGAAGTTGCTTTTTATCCATCACAAGTTTTCTCCTAGTTCTTGATCGGACTTTGTAAAGCAGGGGGTTGCATGGTCTGGGTCAAGTAAGTTTCGGCAGCATCAGCGGCCTTGCCCTCAAATCCACCCTTAATATTGTTTACATAAGTCTTAGAAGCGTACTCTTGCATATCTGAAGCTGCTTCTTGCAACTTTTTAGCTAACTCCACTCCTTTAGCAAGGATTGACAGTTCTTTTGCAGTTACTAAGGCCCTGACTGCTTGGCGTTCTTGTTCCTTCATTCTTTCTTTGAAGCCTCTGTCGAGTTGCTCTCTTGTAATTAAAGTATCCTCATCCGTTAGGACTACCATTTTTACCCCTCCATGTTTGTTTTACATCTGCTAATAGATTGTTAAAATCTTCAGCACTATTTGTATCTATGGTTTCAAAGGAACCACTAGCTTTAACCAAGCTTTCCCCTAGTTGCTCAATTTGTGTCAGGAAGGATGTTGCTGCAGTCTTCGTGTCACTTGCAACGCCTTCATCCCAAAAGCTTGTTGTATCAAAACCAGAAAGTAGATTTGTAACTTCTGAACTTGACAAATATCCAACCATGTCAAAGGCTGTCTGTCTTGTCTCTTTTATCATGTTTTGAATATCTTCCTTAGCATCTGAAAGTAAAGTTTTCACAGATTTAACTTTGTCTTCCATGTCAAAATTTGCCAACTGGGCTGCTGTCTGAAGCAACTGAGCTCGAACCAAAATCCTCTTTTCTCCTGTAAGATTGCCATTTCTCAGTTGTTCCTGATAACGAGGAATAGCTTCTCTATCCCATTTTATCGATTCTTTACGAGCTTCTTCGACGATCTTGCTATATTCAGTTGTAAAATTCTCGTAAACAGCATAACCAATAGCTGCCTTTATTTTAAACTCACCTCTCATAATGGAATTTAAAACATTTGAGGCTACATTTTCATCGACTCCTAAAGCCCGGAGGGAATCCAAGGTTGTCGCTATCAGTCGAGCCAGCTTTTCACCTGCCCTGAGCAATTCTGGGTGAAAATCCTCTGAAGCAGTCAATAAATTTCCCTTCCCATCCGATTGGAAAACACCAAAGTCATGGGAACTTTCCGGATCAGTAATCTGGGTATAATGCAAGGGGACGAGGACATTGACTTTACCGACGGGTTTCTTAAGAGGTTCATCGGAGTCCCCCGGTAATTTGGTGATGGTATGCTCACGATTGAGCATACCCACGACATCAAAAGGATTGACATAGTACTCTATTTTTTCGCTAATCTTTTTGATTTTCTCATCGCTGAGTCCCATTTTCTTTAAACTCTTTGTCGTGTCCGGGCCGTCAAAGAGGACGACTTTGCCGATTTTCTCCAGTTCTTCATCAGTAAGGCCAGCTACCCCTTGCGCAGAGACAATGGTTCCTAGGGAATGAGCTGCAATGTCCATCGTCGCATTTGGAGCCTTTTCGCGCATCTCAGCGATTTTCGTTTTCATTCCTACTGTTGCTAACTTGGCTTGCGGCGTATGGATATGATTGAGAGCGAACTTAGCATCGTTGTCAACCCAGTCGTTCCAATTTTCTTTACTGATGGCATCACTTCCGCGGATGGTCATATAGGTTTTCGTAGTATCATTAGTCAAGGTAGGCGTATCCGTTAAGTAGTAGGCACTGAAACCAGCTTCATCATCAGTTAAGAGTCCTTTTTGATACCGTTTGTGACGAATATCCTGCCTCATCCCATTCGCATCAGGAACTGGTATCGATGTAACTTTATAAGTATCTCGCAAATCAGGATCCGGCTGCAAGTAGACTCTACCATTATGGGGTAGATGTTTACCTCCAGGGGTGATTTCTTCGTTATAAATTATTTCTTTTGAATAGTCAAACACTCTTGCTTCTATTGAATTATTTTTAGGTGGAAAATTATTGGGACGACCAGTATAAGCCGATTGCGCTAAATCCGCATAAAAATTATCAAAGGTTTTTAAATTACTGTTAGTCATAAATCTCCCATACGTTGCCTTTCAAAACTCTTATCGGTTGCATTTCAGAAATTTTCTTAATATTGGGAATACTATTGCTATTATATTCTATAGGGAAACCAATTGTAAATTCAGTATCTTCATTGTTATTTATTTTTCCATCCAATGTTATAATATATCCCCCACCTTGAGGGGTACCATTTCCTATATTTTCTACTTTCATACTATCCCAATCAAATTGGACACTTTCGACTTTAGGATTTCTAGACTTTATAAAGTTCGCCATCTCCTCTTCATGCTCCTTCAGATAAGCCAACTGCTTAGCCCGTGGGCTCAGAGTTATTCCTCCAAATAGATTTGTTTTCTGTGCCATCCATGCGCCTCCTCCAAAAATTACAAGTGCTAAAATTAGCCAAACTAAAGTACGTTTTTTCATTTCTTTCCTCCTATATAGTGGAATCTAAGTATATTATATCATGAATGTAAAAAAAAATACTTTTAGCAAGTATTCGAAGTCAGTGGGGATGAGTGAGGGATTAAGCTATCATAAAAGTTGTTATAATCTTTTAGATTACTATCCGTCATACTTGTCCCAACCTCCATTTTTTAACACTCTAGGCTGATTATACATGCCAATCCTATCTATTGAAGGTACATCATTTTTATTTTTTAATCGAAAATCTATTGTAAAGTCAGAATCCTTTATATGATTAAAAGAACCCTTCACTGATAGATTATAACCTCCCCCCTGTGGAGTTCCATTCCCTATCTGTTCAACAGTTAAACTATTCCAATCCATCTGAACAGATTCTATCTTTGAATTTTTAGACTTTACAAATTTTACAATTTCTTCTTCATGTTCCTTTAAATAAGCCATCTGCTTAGCCCGTGGGCTCAGAGTTATTCCTCCAAATAGATTTGTTTTCTGTGCCATCCATGCGCCTCCTCCAAATACTACAATGGACAAAACCAGTAAAATCAAGGCACGTTTTTTCATATTGATACTCCTTCAGATATATCATCTCCCTCTTACAATCCCAAACTCCTTAATTAAAAACAAATTACGGATCTATTGTTGCTTTAGAAATAGAAGATTGTCATTAAAACTAGTATAGCATAAAAGCCTCAAACAGCCTATTTCACCAATCACTCTTCTTGAAGATTTGTTAATAATTTGACCAGAAGAATTTGAGTTGAATGCAAAGAAACAATAGTGTGAATTGTGCTAAAAATCATCAAAAACACCTCATAGTGTGAATCATGAAGTGCTTGTGAACGTTGATAGTATCGTATTGATTAACGTTCTGAGGCAACTGACTTTGTCAGATTGCACCAATTTAGTATGAAAATATAAAAAAGAACACCTCGAAAGGTGCTCTCTGTAAGTATAGTAATTCTCTCGAATTAACGTTTACTAAATTGTGATGCTTTACGAGCTTTCTTAAGACCTGGTTTCTTACGTTCAACTTTACGTGAGTCACGTGTAAGAAGTCCTGCGCGTTTCAATGAATCGCGGAAGTCTGGGTCTACTTGAAGAAGGGCACGAGCGATACCGTGACGGATAGCTCCTGCTTGACCAGCGTATCCACCACCAACAACGTTAACGAAAACGTCGTATGAACCTACAGTTGAAGTAACTGCGAATGGTTGGTTGATAACAAGACGAAGGTCAGCGTGTGGGATGTACTCTTCAACATCTTTTTTGTTAACAGTGATTTTACCAGTTCCTGGAACAAGGCGAACGCGTGCAACAGCGTTTTTACGACGTCCAGTACCTGCATATTGTGCTTGTGACATACTTTATTGTTCCTTTCCTTAGATAAGTCCTGAAATATCAAGAACTTCTGGTTGTTGTGCAGCGTGAGTGTGCTCAGCTCCAACGAATACTTTCAATTTCATACCTTGAGCTCGGCCAAGAGTATTGTGTGGAAGCATACCTTTAACTGATTTTTCGATCAAACGTACTGCATTTTTAGAACGAAGTTCACCAGCAGAGATTTGTTTCAATCCACCTGGGTGGTTTGAGTGAGTGTAGTAGATCTTATCAGTTGCTTTTTTACCAGTCAATTTAACTTTTTCAGCATTGATAACGATTACGAAGTCACCTGTATCAGTGTGTGGTGTGAATGTTGGTTTGTTTTTTCCGCGAAGTACGCTAGCAACAACTGCTGAAAGGCGTCCAAGAGGTACATCAGTTGCGTCAACAACGTACCATTTGCGTTCTACTTGGCCTGGTTTAGCCATGAATGTAGTTTTGTTCATGATTTCTCCTATATGAATATCGTTTTTGTTTACAGGGCGGATGTTCCGGTCCGCGGGGTATTTGAAAGGTTCCGGGGCCTTACAAATGGGGTAAACAATACCGTCTACTATCATACCAAATTTCACTACTAAAAGTCAATAGATATGAAAAATATTTTTGCCGATTTCAGTGTTTAACATCTAGAAAAACCTCGCTTTTGCGAGGCTCTCCTATTTATAAGCTAAGGCACGTTTAAAGGTTTTCCAGATTCCCAAATCATCCGTTTGAAGGACTAGGCTAGCATACATGCGTCCGATAAAGGCAGTTGCAGTGACTGCAAAAACAACCGTTATAGCAAGGGAAATCCAAGCTTCTAGACCACTCGCATACCCATTTATAGCTCTAAATGGCATAAAGAAGGTCGAGATGAAAGGAATATAGGAACCAATTTTCAGAACTAAATTGTCCCCAGCAGCACCTAGAGAGGTCACACCGACAAATCCTGCTATAATCAAGATCATCAATGGCGACAAGGCCTTTCCTGAATCCTCAGGGCGAGAAACCATGGAACCAAGGAAGGCTGCTAAAACAACGTACATAAAGAGGCTAACCAAGACAAACAATAAGGTATTGAGCGAGAAGGCCTCTCCTAGATGATTTAAAATCCCAGATTGTGCCAAGATAGGGATGTCTTTAAAGAGCAGAATGGCAGCAAGTCCACCCACGACGTAAATGCCAATATGAGTCAAAATCACAAGAAGTAGAGCCAGCATGCGAGCGTAGAAATAATGACTTGCTCGGATACTAGAGAAGACCACCTCCATGATTTTGGTTCCTTTCTCGCTAGCCACTTCCTGAGCAGTGACACTAGCATAGGTAATCAAAATCATATAAAGGAAGAAGCCAAGCCCTGCGGCCGCAATGGTTTGAACAATTTTTTTGTTTTCCTTAGATTCATCAATTTTCTCAGTAAAATCAACGGTTTGACTCAGGCGTTTTTCCTGTTCTTGAGACAAATTAGCTGACGAACGATTGAGTTGGTATTGCAGTTCGTTTAGCTTATTGGTTACTGCTAGTTTGATGCCTGTTTCAAGAGAAGTTTCACCATGATAGACGGCCTTGAGGACACTGTCCTCTTGGTCAATGGTTAGGTAACCCTTGATTTTCTCATCCTTGATAGCAGCCTGGGCACTGGCTTCATCCTTATAATCAAAGTTGATACCATTGGTACCCTTGAGCCCTTCTTCCACAGATGGCACAGTTGTTACTACTGCTATCTTGCTATTCTTGGCCATAGAAGACCCTTGGAGAAAGCCGATTCCTACAGATAAGGCTAAAAAGAGGAACGGCGAAATCACCATAAAGAAGAAACTCCACGACTTGACATGTCGAAGATAGGTTTCCTTCATTACAACCCACATATTTCTCATACTTCCACCCCTGATTCTAGTTTAAAGATTTCATCGATTGTTGGAGCTTGTTGGTCAAAGGTCGAGATATATTGACCTTGAGTGAGGATTGGGAAGAGTTCTCTTCCAGCGCTCTCATCATCTAGGATCAATTTCCAACTGCCTTGCTTGGTCAAGCTCACCTGTTTGACATGAGGAAGATTTTCCAATTCTTCCTTACTTCGTTCACTTGAAACAAAGAGACGTGTTTTCCCGTATTGATTGCGAACATCCTGAACTGGTCCATGCAAGACCACACGCCCATCACGAATCATCAGAATATCATCGCAAAGTTCCTCAACGTTGGTCATGACATGGTCAGAAAAGATAATGATTGCACCGCGCTCTTTCTCTTTTAAGATGACCTGCTTGAGCAACTCAGTATTGACTGGATCCAAACCACTAAAAGGCTCATCCAAGATAATCAAGTCTGGCTCATGGATTAGGGTGATAATCAGCTGAATTTTCTGCTGATTACCTTTTGAGAGACTCTTGATCTTGTCTGTTAATTTCCCCTTAACTTCTAGTTTTTCCATCCATTGAGGGAGTTTTTCCTTGACTTCCTTAGCATCCATACCTTTTAGAGTCGCCAAGTAGCGAACTTGTTCAAGGACTGTCAACTTGGGCATAAGACTGCGTTCCTCAGGCAGATAACCAATCCGTGCATAGGTTTCCTGACGAATCTCCTGCCCATCCAGACTGATCTCTCCTTGATACTCTAAAAATTTCAACATACTGTGGAAAATCGTTGTTTTCCCAGCACCATTCTTCCCGACCAAGCCCAGAATCCTTCCTGGACTTGCCTGAAAATCGACACCAAACAAGACTTGCTTGGGACCGAAACTTTTCTCTAGATTTCTTACTTCTAACATTTTCCACCTCCGAGATATGTTGCACTTATTATACTCCTTTTTGATAGCCTTTACAACGATTTATGCCCATTTTATCGGATTATAAGTAGCAAAAGTATCCTATCTCTAATAAATTTTAAGTGCTTCAGTGATAGCTTTAGTATAACTCATTAAAGACTTTCTGAGATGGCTTCCTCCTCAACTATCGCTTTTCTCTTCTGAACTGTCCTTTTGAAACTAAAAATCCACCCCGAAGGATGGATTGATGAGTTAACGTACTTCTGCATTCACTTTTTCTTCGAGTGATGCTTGGATTTTTTCCATATAGCGTGCGACTTCTTCGTCTGTCAAGCTATCTTCTGGATTTTGGAAGGTCAAGCTATAGGCCATTGACTTCATGCCAACTCCCAGTTTTTCGCCTGAGAAGACATCAAAGAGTTTGATATCTGTCAAACGTTTCACGCCGGCAGCTCGGATAGCATCTACAACTTCTTGGTGAGTGACTTCTGCCTTGAGGAGTAGAGCCACGTCACGACTGACTGCTGGGAATTTGGTGATTTCCACAAATGGAGCAGCTGGTTGAAGGGCAGCTTCAATGGCTGAAAGGTTGAGCTCCGCTACATAAGTTTCTGGGATATCGTAAGCCTTGGCAGTAACTGGATGCACTTGGCCAAGGAAACCAAGAACTTGGTCGCCAAGTGAAATCACGGCCGTACGTCCTGGATGGAGACTTGCAATCTCAGCTGTTGCTGCATAGGTCACTTCTAGTCCCAAGCGAGTAAAGAGGGCTTCAAGGATTCCCTTAGCATAGAAGAAATCAACTGGAACTGCTGCCGTTTGGAAATCTTTTTCAGCAACCAAGCCTGTCAAGGCAAAGGCAAAGCTGTTGATCTCATTTGGAAGTTCTTCTTTTGGATTGCCTGTTTGTTCAAAGACTTTTCCAATCTCGTAAAGGGCCAAGTTTTTGTTCTTACGAGCCACGTTGTAGGCAACAGTATCAAGGATACCTGAGATCATATTTTGACGGAGGACAGAACGGTCCACAGTCATTGGCCACATGAGTTCCGTAAGGTTGCTTGGTTGAGCCGTAAACTCAACTGCTTTTTCAGGAGTTGTCAGAGCGTAGGTGATGATTTCTGTCAAACCTGCTCCTTCAGCAATGGTACGAACTTGACGGCGAAGTTTTTGTGTCGCAGTCAATTCACCAGCTGTCCCATCGTCTTTTGGAAGGCTGGTTGGCAAGCGGTCATATCCATAGATACGAGCGATTTCTTCAAAGAGGTCTGCCTCGATAGTGATATCCCAACGACGACGGGGTACGCTGACTGTAAAGCTTTCTGCATTGCCAGAAAGGCCAAATCCAAGACGACGGAAGACATCTTCCACATCAGCATATGAAAGCTCTGTACCAAGGACGCGGTTAACGTCTGCAAGGGTTGAAGAAACTTCCACATCAGAAGTATCAAGCTGGCCTGCTGAAACGATGCCCTTACGCACTGTCGCACCTGCAAGATCAGCAATCATGCTAGCCGCCGCATCAAGGGCTTCGTTAGCAGTTGCCACATTGATGCCTTTTTCAAAGCGAGAAGATGATTCAGAACGAAGGTTGAGGCGTCCGCTAGTCTTGCGGATGGATTTGCCATTGAAGACAGCTGCTTCAAGGACAACACGACTAGAATTTTCAGAGATTTCTGTTGCTTGACCACCCATAACACCTGCAAGGGCAACTGGTTTGTCAGCAACAGTGATGACTAGGTCAGTTTCTGCAAGTTCACGTTCTTCACCGTCCAAGGTCACTAATTTTTCACCAGCACGCGCTTCACGTACGCGGATATCAGTCCCTTCAAAGGTATCCAAGTCAAAGGCATGCATCGGTTGACCAAAGTAAAGCAGGATGTAGTTGGTTACGTCAACTACGTTATTGATCGGACGAATCCCTTCGTTCATAAGAAGGTTTTGCAACCATTGTGGACTTGGTGCGATGGTCACATTGTCCAAGATACGGGCTGCATAGTAAGGCGCCTTGTCGGTATCGATACTTACAGAAAGTGCATCTGCTGCAGATTCATTTGTTTCTGTTAAGGTAAATTCTTTGAAGTTAACTGCCTTGTCATAGATGGCTGCCACTTCATGAGCTACCCCACGCATAGATAGAGCATCTGCACGATTTGGCGTGATAGAAAGTTCAATGATTTCATCATCCAAGTCTAGGTAAGAGAAAACTTCATCCCCAGGAACAGCATCTTGAGGCAAGATTTGAATACCATCTGCGAATTCCTTCGGTACAACCGAGTCAGAAATACCTAATTCACCAAGGGAACAGATCATTCCAAGTGACTCTAAGCCACGGATTTTCCCTTTTTTGATTTTGTAGTTGTCAGCGATACGAGCTCCCGGAAGTGCCACCATGACCTTGATACCAGCACGCACATTTGGGGCACCACAAACGATTTGACGCGCTTCTTCTTCGCCAACGTTAACCTGACAGACATGCAAGTGAGTTTCTGGCACATCTTCGCAAGACAAGACCTCACCGACGACAATTTTTGAGAGACCGGCAGCCGGTGATTCGACACCTTCGACCTCAATCCCTGTAGTTGACATTTTCTCAGCCAACTCTTGTGATGGCACATCAATGTCCACCAATTCTTTTAACCATTTATAAGATACAAGCATAATTCTGATTGTAAGAACCCACAAGTAAGTTCTTTTCAATTCCTTTCTTTTTCTTCGAGTCAGTCCTTACTATTCTCATCGAGAGAAAATGACTAGGACTGTATAGGACTGTGTTTCAGGTTTCAATCTTATTTAAACTGTTCTGAGAAGCGGACATCGCCTTGGTAGAAGCCGCGGATATCGTTGATTCCGTAGCGGAGCATAGCTACACGCTCTTGACCAAGACCAAAGGCAAATCCAGAGTAAACAGTCGCATCGATTCCACTCATTTCAAGGACACGTGGGTGAACCATACCGGCCCCCATAATTTCGATCCAACCTGTTTTCTTACATACGTTACAGCCTTCTCCACCACACTTGAAGCAAGAAACATCCACCTCAACAGATGGCTCTGTGAATGGGAAGTAAGATGGGCGCAGACGGATCTGACGCTCTTCACCGAACATTTTTTGCACAATCAACTGAAGGGTTCCTTGAAGATCAGCCATAGAGATATTTTTCCCAACAACCAAGCCTTCAATTTGGTGGAACTGGTGACTGTGGGTCGCATCGTCTGTGTCACGACGGAACACACGCCCTGGTGAGATCATTTTCAAAGGGCCTTTAGAGAAATCATGAGCATCCATTGCACGCGCTTGAACTGGAGACGTGTGAGTACGGAGTAAGATCTCTTCTGTGATATAGAAAGTGTCCTGCATATCACGAGCTGGGTGGTCTTTTGGAAGGTTCATACGCTCAAAGTTATAGTAGTCTTGCTCCACTTCAAAACCATCCACGACTTGGTAACCCATCCCAATGAAAATATCTTCGATTTCCTCACTGGTTTGTGTGAGGACATGACGGTGACCAGTCGCAACTGGACGACCTGGAAGCGTCACATCGATACTCTCGCTAGCCAGTTGAGCCGCGACTTTCTTTTCTTCCAAGAGCTTAGCTGTTTCTTCAAAGGCAGCTGTCAAGACATCACGAGCTTCATTGACGTGTTTCCCAATGATTGGACGCATCTCAGCAGAAACATCTTTCATCCCTTTGAGGATTTCAGTGAGCGAACCCTTTTTACCAAGGACAGAGACACGCAAATCTTGCATCTCTTTTTTATTTTCAGCAGTAATCTGCTTCAAGCTAGCCAGCGTTTCTTCGCGAAGCGCTTTTAATTGTTCTTCAATAGTTGACATATTTCCTCCATCAGTCGCTCGTAGATAAAAAGAAAACCACATGCCAAAAACTCCACTCGGAGCGTTGACACGCGGTACCATCCGTTTTCATCTGACAAGTCAGACCTTCATTTCTAAATCCATGCGCAAGTGAATTCACCCAGCTTTCATATAGAGAGCTTGCAGTCACGGCTCTCCTCCCTGATATACTTCCCTTAGGCTACTAGTCTTGCGGATTTCTATTCAATTACTACATAGTTTATCAGATTTTTAGTTAAAAAACAAGTTAGATTAGACTAATTTCAGTATAAAAAGGAACAAGACACAATGCACTACCTATTTATAAGGCCTGTTTCATCTGCTTTCCTTTTCAATAAGAGAGTTGCTGCTTGATTAAAACCATCACACCAGTTATACCATTTTGCTTCATACTCATCTTGAGCTAAGATATGATTTTTTAAATCCAGAACAGAGTAAATCATTCTTTCCTCACAAGCTTGCGCATAGAGATGATATAGTTCATCACCACCATCTCTATCCCACTCAGCAGAAATCGTATCCCGACCTGCCAATAAAGCCTGATAAGCCCTGTGATGTCCATCTGTAATCAACAAGCAATTTCCAAAGGCAAGAATACTGATTGGATCGACTTGGATTGTTTCTGCCGACTGGTAAAGCATCTGAATATCTTGCAACTTCTTTTCTGATAAGTATAGTTGAGTCGGATGAAGATCTGCTATATTGACTTTCATTTCTTTCTCCTCAAAGGAATTTGATACTCACTTCTGCTTGCCTTTAAATCGCCATTGGAATCGGAGCTTGTCATAGAAGGGAAACTCGATAAACAGGACTCCCAAGCCCACACAGAGACTGGCAAGGACATCTGATGGATAGTGAACTCCCAGATAGACCCTTGATACAAGCACACTGACTAGGTAGAGACCAAGGACGATTTGCACGATTTTTCTCCAGACTGGATTTTTAATCCGTTGACTGAGAATGACAATCAGAGAACCGACCAGCAAGGTTACAGCCAGAGAATGGCCGCTTGGGAAGGAAAATCCCTTCTCCTCAACCAAGTGTAAAATAGCTGGTCGTGGGCGCTGGTAGATATTTTTAAAGGTCACGATTAAAAGACCAGCCAAAGCCAAATTCCCTAGCATGAAGAAACTTTCTATCTTCCACCGCTTACGATAAAAGATAAAGGCTACGATGACAACCCAAGTGATAATCACTGGGATATCAATCAGGCGTGTGATGGCTCGGAAAAGAATAGTCAAGTAATCTGGCAAGTCTCCTCGAACGGCAGTCTGTATCGGTTGGTCAAAACCGACCAGCGTTTCAGGGTAAAATTTGACCATGTAGCCAAGAATAACGAAAAGTAAAAGGGCAAAACTGCCCTTCATTAAAAATGTTTGTTTATCTTTCATAATGTTTTAAGGTTGGTTTCAAGAGAATATACAACAACCAGAATGAAACGGAAAAGATTACTCCCTCAATCAAGTTAAAAGGTAATACCATGGTCATTAGGTAGTTGGAAAGTCCCAAAATTTTTCCAATATCAAAGTTAGCAAACTTAGCGTACAAAGGAACAGCGTAAACATAGTTGAGAACCAACATAGCCACGGTCAAGCCAATAGTTCCAGCTAGAGAGCCTAGTAGGAAACGAAGGGTTGTCCGTTCCTTTTTCCAAATCAAAGCAAATACGATGACAAAAACTCCCAAAGCTACGATATTCATTGGCAAACCAATGTAAGTATTCACTCCCTGGCTGTTAAGAAGCAGCTTCAAGAGTGAGCGAAGCAAGAGAATTCCTAGAGCAGCAGGCAAATCCATGACCACCAAGCCCACAAGGACTGGCAAGATACTAAATTCGATCTTAAGGAAGGATGCCGCTGGTAAAAGCGGAAAGTCAAAGTACATCAGCACAAATGAGATAGCTGATAGAATTGCAATGGTCGAAAGTCGACGTGTGTTTGTCATAACAGGTTCCTCCAATTTTCTATAAAATCAGAAGAAGTTAGAAAGGATTTTTCTATCTATTCTCACTTTTTATATCCCAAAAGTTCCCTCTCACTCTATTAAGGAAATTCAAGCAAGCGGTTACAGTTTAGCTATAAATCTATCAGAACAGACAAAGCTATTCTTTCGTCTTCTCCCATCCAGACTATACTGTCGGTTGTGGAATCTCACCACATCAGCTTGCGCTCGCGGACTTATTTGGCTAAGATATTTTAGATTTATCTAGGCGTCGCAGTCGAAGATAATACTTAAAGTATATCGAGACAAGACAACGACGAGAAAGCTAAAATAGCTAGTCAAATTTACCGCCGGTCGGGAATTACACCCAGCCCTGAAGACCCCTTTATCATAACAAAAAACGCTTGCAAGTGCAAGCATTTTGATTATTTCAATTTATCTGCTTCATAGGTGTGAACAAGCTCAAGACCAACAAAATTTTGTTGACGAAGAGCCTCATAGACAATCATGCAGACCGTATTAGACACATTGAGGCTACGGACATGTTCATCATTCATAGGAATACGGAGAGCCTTCTCTGGATGTTCACGCATAAAGTCCTCTGGCAAACCCTTATCCTCACGTCCGAAGAGAAAATACTGATCTTCACCGCTTGCCAAATTTGCCTCAGAATAGACCTTTTCTGCAAATTTCGAAATCAGGTAGACTTGCCCTTTCATCTGAGACATGAAATCTTCCAAACTGTCATAAAAATAAATCTCTAACTTATCCCAGTAGTCCAAACCAGCCCGCTTCATCTTGCGATCATCGATAGGAAAGCCCATAGGCTTGATGATGTGGAGGGGAGAATTGGTCGCAGCGCAAGTACGCGCAATGTTACCTGTATTTTGTGGAATCTGAGGTTCAAATAATACAATGTGATTTGTCATGACTGGCTTCCTTTTATCATTGCAAAAAAATAGCCACACTGCCCGGAGTCAAGCTCAGCAAACAGCGTGGTTAAGGCATCGTTAACTTACCTCACAACAGGTTTGAAGTAAATCAGCGAAACTACTTTCTTAGTATAACACTTTCAGAATCATTGTCAATAGAAATGACTTGATTTTTTTACTTTTTTTGATGATATTTTCATGTTTGGTCATTCCCTTTCTGAAAAGGTATAGTAAAAGAGCCAAATCACTTCAAATCGGAGACATCGTTATAGAAATTAAGCAAATGTATCTTCAAAACGTGAAAAAGGCCTTTCTTCCCTTAAAAATCGCCTTAGCAAGTGCATTTTTTGCTAAAAAAGGGTATGATAGTTACATCATGAAAAAGTAGGTTTTTTATATGAAAATTGTCCTCGTTGGTGGAGGGAAAGTTGGTTTCGCCCTCTGTCGTTCACTGGTTGCAGAAAACCATGACGTTGTCCTCATCGAACAAGATGAGGCTGTCCTCAATCACATTGTCAGTCGCTATGATATCATAGGTCTCCTTGGAAATGGTGCTGACTTTGCCATCTTAGAGCAAGCCGGTGTTCAAGAGTGCGATATCTTTATCGCCCTAACCGAACACGATGAAGTGAATATGATTTCAGCGGTACTTGCTAAAAAAATGGGCGCTAAAGAAACCATCGTTCGGGTGCGAAATCCTGAATACTCTAATGCCTATTTTAAAGAGAAAAATATTCTTGGATTTTCACTTATTGTTAATCCAGAGCTCCTGGCAGCGCGTGCGATCTCAAATATCATTGATTTCCCTAATGCCCTCTCTGTCGAACGATTTGCTGGAGGTCGGGTCAGTCTCATGGAATTTGTTGTCAAGGACTCTAGCGGTCTTTGTCAAATGCCAATCTCAGACTTTCGTAAAAAATTTGGTAACATCATTGTCTGTGCTATGGAGAGGGATCATCAACTGATGATTCCAAGCGGTAATGTTATTATCCAAGACAAGGATAGGATTTTTGTTACGGGAAATCGTGTAGATATGATGCTTTTCCATAACTATTTTAAATCTCGTGCAGTGAAAAGCTTACTTATCGTTGGAGCTGGAAAGATCGCTTATTATCTGCTTGGCATTTTAAAAGACAGTCGCATTGATACCAAGGTCATCGAGATCAATCCTGAAAGAGCTCGTTTCTTCAGTGAAAAGTTTCCCAATCTCTATATTGTCCAAGGAGATGGAACTGCAAAAGACATTTTGCTGGAAGAAAGTGCTCCCCACTATGATGCAGTCGCAACCTTGACTGGGGTTGATGAGGAAAATATCATCACCTCTATGTTTCTTGACCGTGTTGGCGTCCATAAAAATATCACCAAGGTCAACCGAACAAGCCTTCTAGAGATTATCCACGCGCCTGATTTTTCGAGTATCATCACACCAAAAAGCATCGCAGTGGATACCATTATGCACTTTATCCGTGGTCGAGTAAACGCTCAGTATTCAGATCTTCAAGCCATGCACCATCTCGCAAATGGTCAAATTGAAACTCTCCAATTCCAAATCAAGGAAGCTAATAAAATGACTGCCAAACCTCTATCACAGTTGAAATTGAAAAAAGGGGTTCTCATTGCAGCCATTATCCGAAAAGGAAAAACAATCTTCCCTACTGGAGAGGATATGCTTGAGGTGGGAGACAAGTTACTCGTGACGACCTTATTGCCAAATATCACCAAAATTTATGATTTGATTGAGAGGTAAAAAATGAATAAAAGTATGATTCGTTACCTCCTCTCAAAACTTCTCTTGATTGAGGCTGTTCTTCTCTTAGTTCCTGTTAGTGTAGCGATCTATTACCAAGAATCCAGTCAAGTATTTATCGCTCTCTTTTCTACGATTGGAATTTTAGTCCTTCTCGGTGGTCTAGGCGTTTTACGGAAACCGAAAAATCAGCGGATTTATGCCAAGGAAGGGGTCTTAATTGTTGCTCTCTGTTGGATTCTATGGTCTTTCTTTGGTGGCCTCCCCTTTGTCTTTTCAGGACAAATCCCAAGCGTCATTGATGCCTTCTTTGAAATCAGCTCTGGATTTACGACTACAGGAGCAACTATCCTGAACGATGTTTCCGTTCTCACTCGTTCCCTCCTCTTCTGGCGAAGTTTCACCCACTTGATCGGAGGGATGGGGGTACTCGTCTTTGCGCTTGCCATTATGGACAATGCCAAGAATAGTCACTTGGAGGTGATGAAGGCTGAGGTCCCTGGTCCTGTCTTTGGTAAGGTCGTATCCAAACTAAAAAACACTGCCCAGATCCTCTATCTGCTTTATCTGGCTCTCTTCTCCCTTTTTGTGGTTATCTACTACCTAGCAGGCATGCCTCTCTATGATAGTTTTGTCATCGCTATGGGAACGGCAGGAACTGGGGGCTTTACCGTCTATAACGACGGAATTGCCCACTATGGTAGCTCACTCATCACCTATCTAGTTAGTATCGGAGTTCTGGTTTTTGGAGTTAACTTCAATCTCTACTACTACCTCATGCTCCGTCGGGTTAAGGCTTTCTTTGGAGATGAAGAACTACGAGCATATATCATCATTGTCCTAGTTTCTACCGGCTTGATTACGCTTAATACGCTCCACCTCTACCAAGGTGTCTCTAAAAGTGTTGAAATGGCCTTCTTCCAAGTTTCCAATATCATCACAACAACAGGTTTTGGTTACGGAGATATTACCAACTGGCCCCTCTTCTCCCAATTTATCCTCCTCTTCCTCATGGGAATCGGTGGATCAGCTGGCTCAACTGCAGGTGGTCTTAAGGTGATCAGAGGACTTATCCTCTCTAAAATCGCAAAAAATCAGATTTTGTCCACTTTATCTCCTCACCGTGTTTTGACTCTACACGTCAATAAAACTGTGATTGATAAGGATACCCAGCACAAAATTCTTAAATATTTTGCTATCTATATGATGATCATTCTCTCTCTCATCTTTATCGTCAGTCTTGATAGTAATGATTTTCTAGTCGTGACCAGTGCGGTCTTCAGCTGTTTTAACAATATCGGACCTATTCTAGGCACAACCTCGAGTTTTGCCATCTTTAGTCCCATCTCTAAAATCCTCCTCTCCTTTGCAATGATTGCAGGTCGCTTAGAGATATACCCTATTTTGCTACTCTTTATGAAACGTACCTGGTCTAAACGTTAATTACAATACAATTCCCCTTTTACAAGCAAGTAAAAGGGGAATTTTTCTATTAAAAATGAGAAGACCTTTCGGTCCTCTCTTAGTCTGTTTATTTTTTAAGAGCTTCTTTGTATCGAGCAACTTCTGCTTGGTTAGCCCAAACATAGTGACCTGGACGAATTTCTACCATAGATGGCTTGTCTGTCTCATAGTCATGTTGGTCAGGATCGTAAACTTTCAAGACCTTCTTGCGTTCCAAGATTGGATCTGGAATTGGTACAGCAGATAGAAGCGCTTGAGTGTATGGGTGGACAGGATTGTTAAACAACTCCTCTGTCTCCGCCACCTCGACGATAACTCCCTTATAGATAACCGCGATACGATCTGAGATAAAGCGAACAACTGACAAGTCATGCGCGATAAAGAGATAGGTCAATCCCAACTCTTTTTGGAACTTCTTGAGTAAGTTCAAGACTTGCGCACGTACTGATACGTCCAAGGCTGAAATTGGCTCATCCGCAATAACGAAATCAGGTTCCATCACAAGGGCACGGGC
The DNA here is from genome assembly GCF_051106465.1 of Streptococcus sp. KHUD_016. Taxonomy (GTDB): domain Bacteria; phylum Bacillota; class Bacilli; order Lactobacillales; family Streptococcaceae; genus Streptococcus. Next base: position 1,737,521 of record NZ_CP193663.1, read on the forward strand.
AATCCCGATACGCTGGCGTTGACCACCAGAAAACTCGTGTGGATAACGGGTTAAGTGTTCTTTCAAAAGTCCAACTTCATGAATCATCTTTTGAACTTTTTCTTTTCGATCTTCTTCGTCTTTGAACAAATGGTAGTTGTAAAGACCTTCAGAGATAATATAGTCAACTGTTGCACGCTCATTCAAGCTAGCTGCAGGGTCCTGGAAAATCATCTGGATACGACGGATCAAGTCTGATGATTCCTTATGAGATTTTTTCCCATTAATTTTATGACCATCAAAGATGATCTCACCTTTACTAGTATTATTTAGACCAATAATGGCACGACCAATCGTTGTTTTCCCACTACCAGACTCACCAACAAGAGAGAAGGTTTCTCCCTTGTTGATAAAGAAGTTGGCGTTTTTAACCGCGACAAACTTCTTACTTCCTTCACCGAAGGAAATTTCTAAATCTTTAATTTCTACTAATTTTTCAGACATTTCCTTCCTCCTAGTCTTCTAGATGAGCAAAGCCCATTTTATCACGAATCTTGTCATGCAAATCTGCAATGACCCCAGGTTTTTCAACTTTAGGAGCATTCTCATGAAGCAACCAAGTCTTAGCCCAGTGGGTATCCGTGACTGAAAACTGAGGTGCTTTCTGTTCAAAGTCAATTTGCATCGCATAATCTGAACGAAGGGCAAAGGCATCACCTTTCAACTCAGTATAAAGAGACGGTGGTGTTCCTGGGATAGAGTACAATTCCCCTTTATCATCAGCAAGCTGAGGCAAGCTAGACAAGAGACTCCAAGTATATGGATGACGTGGGTCGTAGAAAACTTCCTCAACAGTTCCATATTCTACAATTTCACCAGCATACATAACCGCTACCTTATCGGCAATACTTGCTACCACACCAAGGTCATGGGTGATAAAAATAATGGTAAAGTGGTACTCATTTTGCAAGGTTTTAAGCAAATCAATGATTTGCGCTTGAATGGTTACATCAAGGGCCGTTGTTGGCTCGTCACAGATCAAGATATCTGGACGACAGGCAAGGGCAATCGCAATAACGATACGTTGGCGCATCCCTCCAGAATATTGGAAAGGATACTCTTCAAAACGTTTTTCAGCATCTGGGATTCCGACCTTATTCATATAGTCGATTGCCATCTCTTTGGCTTCCTTAGCTGTTTTTCCTTGGTGTTTAACGATAACTTCAGTGATTTGGCTACCGATTGTATTGATTGGGTCCAAACTTGTCATAGGATCTTGGAAGATGGTCGCAATTTTAGCACCACGAATCTTCTCCCATTCCTTGTTAGAAGTAAGAGCGGTCAAGTCTTGTCCACGATAGTCGATGCTTCCTTGGGCAATACGTCCATTGTCTTCTAACATCCCTGTAAAGGTTTTTGTTAAAACAGATTTACCAGAACCGGACTCACCTACCAAGGCCAGAACTTCTCCTTCAATCAGGTCCAGAGACACTCCTCGGATAGCTGTCAGAACTTTGTCACGAACGTCAAATTCCACGACAATATCACGAGCAGTCAAAATTACATTATTTTCTTTTGTCATGTCTACTCCTATCTATGTGTACGTGGATCACTAGCATCCGCTAGGTTTTGACCAACAACGAAGAGAGATAGGGACACCAAGATCAAGGTTGTCAACGGAATCCAGAATAAGTAAGCGTTGGTCGTAACGTTTTGTGAGTAATCTGAGATCAAGCGTCCCAGACTTGGCACTGTTACAGGCAATCCCAATCCAAAGAAGGAGAGGAAGGCTTCATAAGAGATGAAGCTTGGCAACATCAAGGTCATCGTAGAAACAATAACGGATACCAATTGTGGCATGATATTTTTAACGATGATTTTAAAGGTTGGTGTTCCAAGTGTTTGGGAAGCAAGATTGTATTCCAAGTCACGGTAACGCATGATTTGGATACGAATCATATAAGCAATCCCAATCCAAGTTGTCACACTCATGGCAAAAATCAGATTCCAGAAACCAGCACCGATTGAGTAAGTCAAGACAATGACAATCAAGAGAGATGGAATGTTTGAAATAATGTTATAAACTTCCATCATGACACGGTCTACAGATTTTGAAATTCCCCAAATTCCACCAACAATAACCCCAATTACAAGGTTGATAAAAGTTGCAATGACAGAGATGAGGATAGAGTTACGCGCACCAAACCAAACCCCGTCAAACAAGGATTTACCATTACTATCTGTACCAAACCAATGTTCAGCATTGGGTTTGATAAAACGAGCAGAAAAGTCATTGACCTTACTTACATCGTTGAAGTCAAAATCTGAGAACATTGGGTAAATAAAGCTCATCAAGATAATGGCAACCAAAATCCCCAACATAACGACTGTTGATTTTTTCTTTAGAAACTGTCTAAATACAGAACCCCAGTATGAATAGGCAGGAGCATCAATTGTTTCAGAGGCAAAATCGTCACGTTTTACGAACTGAAATTTTTCTTTATCGATTGTTGACATTATTTGCCTCCTTTCTCTGTCAATTTAATACGTGGGTCAAGCATGGTCATCCAGATATCTCCTACAAAGAGTGAGAAGATCGAAATACATGTGAAGATAAAGACAAGACCAACTACCATTGAGTTGTTTGATGCCTTAACAGAGTCAATCAACATTTTACCCATACCTGGGAAAGCGAAGACCGTTTCTGTCAATGTTGCACCACCGATAACCCCGATAACGGCACCAGGAATACCTGAAACCAAAGGAACCATGGCATTTTTAAAGATATGTTTATTTGAAATTTCTTTTTCAGACAAACCTTTTGCACGCGCAAAACGCACAAAGTCTTGAGATTGCAAGTCAATCATGTAACGACGGATCCAGATAGCCGTACTTGGTGCTCCTAGCAAACCTAGAATAACTGCCGGCAAGACATAAGAACGCCAATCTCCAGCACCTAAGATAGGGAATGAGTCTGGTAGACCAATAGATGATCCAATCAAACGAACGATGTAAACCAAGGCAATCGTTGGAAGAGCAAGCAAGAAGGTCAAAGCACCTGTCGAGAAGCTATCAATCCAAGTATTCTTGTGGCGAGCCATAGCAGAACCAAGAGGAATGGCGATAGCATACGAAATAATCAAACCAATCAAACCAGCAATCGCTGAACTTGTAATCATTGATGGGTATTGGTAATTGCTTTCTGTAGCTGTATATGGATCGTCCTTACCATAGTTGGCTACCTCACGCGCGTCTGCTTGACTTGGTGATTTGTAGGTACGAGAGTAGATATCTACAGATGAAGTCTTTTTACCTGTAGGGAATTGAACTTCTGATGTCTTAGTTTGTCCCTGACCTTGTGTGATAACTTGAAGCACTGGTGTGTTTGCATAAGTTGGGTAAGAGTCACCTAAGTTAATGTTCACAAAGTTCTGGTGTACAAATGGGAATTGGTTGTTGAAATACAAAAGATACTTATGTTTTGTACCTGAACCAACCAATGACCAACCGATAGCAGGGTCATTTTCAAAACGAAGATAACGTTCCAAGTTTGGATTTTCAGGGTCCTGAATCTTGTTTGTATGATCAATATCAATCAAGTTGGCATAGAATTTGAAAACACGTTCAAAAATCGGAATTTCACGCGTAGCATAGAATTGACCACTTTCTGAGAATACACCTAGCGTCCAACCATTTCCTAGTTGGTTGATGTATTTTTCGTAGATTGCCTTGTTGGTATCGTTGGCATCTACTGTTACAGATGAGTCTATCGTGCTCGCTTTTTCTTGCAACTCCTTGGTATCGTAGTACTCGATATAGCCCATCCGCTCATAAACGGTATTTTCATAATTGTCTCGTTTATCTGGCGTCGTTGCAATCTTGTTATAGTTGGTATCCTGCTTGAAAATCAATTTCCGAGGAACCATCGTATAGATAATTGTGTAGGTCAAGGTTGTCACCAAGAAAATAGACAACAATGAACGCAATACACGCATAAAAATATATTTCTTCATATCGTTTCCTTTTAAAATCCCAAAAGAACCTTCTCCTCATGGAGAGAAAGTTCTCTTGAGAGTTATTTATTTAACGTGATTAGCCAATTCTTTTTGAACTTTTTCGTTTGATTCTTTTTTCTCTTTGAGCCATTTTTCACGAGCTTGTTCATAGTCAGCTTTTGTTACAACCTTATCTTGTAACTGAATATACTTGAAGTATACGTCTGAGCCCTTATCTCCAGATTGGCTGTATGATGCTGTGAATGGTACAACACGAGAAATGAATGGTGCAGCACCACTTGATGACATAGCTGGCAAGAAGAGGGAGCTGTCTGTCAACCAAGCTTGAGCAGCCGCATATTTTTCATAACGCACATTCAAGTCATTGGTTTCTTTTGCAGCTTCATCAACTAACTTATCGTATTCCTTCAAACCAACTTGGGCAGCTGCTGCATTTGCTGGATCATCATAACCCATGTAAGTTTTTGTTTGTTCGCTGTTAGTTGTTTTCAAGATATCAAGGTAAGTTGATGGATCTTCATAGTCTGGGCTCCATCCAACTGCTCCTGAGAGATCCCAATCTTCTGCTGCAGCGTTTGCGGCATAGTATGTGATATTGTGCAACTCATCTTTAGAAATTTGTTGAATATCAATGACTACGTTTCCTTCACCAAGTACTGTTTCAACGGATTGTTTGAAGGATTGAATACGAGCAATAAGACCCTTATTTGTTTGGTCAACTGGAATATCCAAGTGGATAGGGAATTTCACACCTTCTGCTTCCAAAGCAGTCTTAGCTTTGGCAAATTCAGCTTTGGCTTTATCGGCGTTGAAGAGTCCATCTTGACCATCCGCAAAGTTAACATTCTTCCACTCATCACCGTAAGCAGCCATCTTTTCAGTTACCAAGTCACCGAAAGTTTTTTCACCTGCAGAGACAAAACCTGGTTTCACAAAGAGGTTACGAACTGCAAGAGGAGCACCTTCTTTACCATTAATTTGTGCTGAGTAAGAAGTACGCTCAAAGGCGAAGTTCAAAGCCTGACGGAAGTCCTTGTTAAGAAGGGCTTTCTTGGTAGAAGTCTTCTCTTCATCAGTTGTTTTAGAAGTGTATTTGTAACCTTGACGGTCAATATTCACACCCAAACCAGCAATACCAGGTCCTGATGGAGTGTAGTAGATATTGTCTTTGTATGTTTCTTCTACCTTAGAGTAGTTTGAACTTGTTGGGAAGAGACGAGCATAGCTATAGGCTCCACTTGTAAAGTTACGTTCAATTGACTCTTGGTCTGATCCATCATAGAAAGCAAGGGTTACTTTATCAATGTGAACATTATCTTTGTCCCAGTAATTTTCATTCTTAGCGAATTCAATAGAAGATTTAGCAGTCAAACCTTTCAGTAAGAACGGACCATTGTAAAGCAATGATGTAGGGTCAGTTGCTTTGGCAAAGTCAGCCCCTTTTGATTTTTCAAAATCTTCGTTCAATGGCCAGAAGATTGAGTAGGCTAGCTTAGAGTTCCAGTATGGTTCTGGTTTGTTCAAAGTGTATTCAAGGGTATAATCATCAACTGCTTTTACACCGACTGAAGCAAAATCTTTATTGTTTCCAGCTTTATAGTCAGCTAGACCTTTAACTGAATCTTCTGCTAGATAAAGTGCTTCAGACTTGTTATCAGTTGCGTGTTTCAAGCCATTTACAAAGTCTTTAGCTGTCACTTCAGCATACTCTTCGCCATCTGATGTCATCCATTTGACACCCTTACGAATCTTGTAAGTATAAGTCAAACCATCTTTTGAAACTGACCAGTCTTCTGCAACTGCAGGGACTAGGTTCCCATACTTGTCGTTTGTGAAAAGACCATCGATACCATTTGAAGTGGCAACCTTAGTACTTTGTTTCCCTGAAATGAGGTAATCCAAAGTTTCTGGGTCAGCTGAATAAATATAGCCATAATTTTTTGGCGCTGTAGAATCAGATGATTTTGAAGAACCACAAGCAGCTAAAACGCCAGTTGCTAATAGGGCAATTCCTGCTGCGACAAATACTCTACTTTTTTTCATATTGTTAACTCCTCTTTGAAAAATTTAGGCTTATTGTCAATTATATCATATATTATCTAAAAAGTAAACGAATTTTCAGAATATTTAGGCGTATACCCTCAAAAAACTTTCATTTGTCAAATTTCTACACTCTTTGTTTGCTATCTAGGTGATTAGATGGCAATTTTACAGCCTGTGAAGACTGATTCCCAGACTTTCTCTCTTGGTTTTAAAGCCTGTCATAAAAAGGGAAAGTTTCCTAAATTGGATTTTCGGTTAAGAAACTATTGACGTAGAATCATTTTCAAGGTATAATAATAAACGTTGAGGCGGTATAGCCAAGTGGTAAGGCACGGCTCTGCAAAAGCTTGATCGTCGGTTCAAATCCGTCTACCGCCTTATAGTAAACCAAAAGACTCCCCGTGAGTCTTTTTTCTTATAAATGGGAGCTTGAGCACCTGATGGTGACTCAAGCTCTTTTATTCTGTTTCTTCTTCATTTTCTATTTCAGTGATTTGAACTTTCACCTTGGTAACACGTCCGTTTTTCACCTTGTCGTTGGTGAGTTTGATTTGTTTGTTTTGGCTAACCAACTCAAAGCTGATTTTTTCAGTTGTTGGAATGGTTCCTACTCCAGTTAGATAGTAGCCTGCGATAGTATCAACGTCATCACTTTCCAATTCAACATTAAAATAGGCATTGAAGTCATTGAGTGTCATCGTCCCTTGAACGATATAGGTATCGTCCCCAATTGGGTGAACCTCAATTTCTGCTCGGTCTGTCTCGTCGTCGATTTCTCCGACAATCTCCTCCAGCAGGTCTTCCAGTGTGACCAAACCAGCCATACCACCATATTCATCGAGCAAAATAGCCATCTGTCTCTGGGTGTTTCGCAGTTCTTTTAGCAAGTCATCCACAAAAATAGTTTCAGGAACAAAGAGTGGATCTTGTAAGATCTTCTTCCAGACAATATTTTCAAAGCCATCTGCATAGGCAGCGTTTAGCAAACGCTTGGTATGAATCAAACCAATCACATTGTCCTTATCCCCATCATAAACAGGGATACGTGAGAAATTTTGCTTTAGAATACTTTGGATAATGGTTTGACTATCATCCTGAATATCCACCATAAAGGCATCTGTCCGAGGAACCATGACTTCTCTCGCCATCAGCTCATCTAGAGAGAAGATCCCTTGTAACATCTCGATTTCGTCTGCATCCAAAGTTTCCTCACTTTTGGTCAACATGTACTCAATTTCATCTCGAGTCATTTTTTCATCCGCATCATCAAAGGTCATTGGCGTTAAACGACTCAAGAGATTGGTTGAAGCAGATAACAACCAGACAAAGGGACTGACAATCTTCCCAAGACCAATAATAATTGGTGCTGTTCGAATTGCCAAAGCATCTTTGAGATTGAGGGCAATCCGTTTAGGATAGAGTTCACCAAAAACAATAGAGATGTAGGTCAAGAATGCCAAAGAGAGGAGGCTTGCAATGGCATAAGCTGTTTCACTATTTCCTATCCAAGATGCGATTTCGCGTCCTAGCGTTTCTGCTAAACTAGCCCCTGACAAGATGGTAATTAACGTGATACCAACTTGAATTGTTGATAAAAAGTGGTTAGGATTTTCAAGTACCTTTAACAAACGAACGTAACGTTTGTCTCCCTCTTCTGCCTTTTGCTCCACTCGGGAACGGTTTAGTGACACCATAGCCATTTCAGTGGCTGAGAAAAAAGCATTTAACAGGGTCAAGATAAATAACAATACAAACTGTAGCAACAAATTCTGACTGCTCGGGTCTTCCATAGTCCTTCTCCTAAAATAGTATCTTGTGTTCCATTATATCATAAAATCCCTCAGGATTCACATTATTTTTCATTTAAAGAACAACTCCCCTGCCTCTAGAAGACAAAGGAGCTGTTTTTATAGTATCTATTGTTTCTAATCCGTCACTGTTACTTGCCCTGTTCGGTAATCAAGCTGGATTCCCTTTTGAACATTGGGGATTAGGACATTGAATTCCAATTCGCCATCTGAAGACTTGGCTTCGATTTGTGAAGCGGATGGAACTAGGTCCTCATTTGTCGCATAGTGGAGCGTCACCCGATAACGGACCCTCTTATTTTGGTCCAAGGCTTTTCTGACCAAACTCTCATAGTAGTTCTGACCTGTCGAATCTTCAGCCTGTGCTTGGTTTGCCCAAGCTGTCTGGACTGCAATGTTCTTGGGATTGCTAGTAGAGGCATCAAAACCATCCAGACCTCCTATCAAGGCATAGCCCAGCAGGTGTCCTCTATCGACTGCATGTGTATAGGCTCCCTTTAGATTCTTGACCTGATGCCATCCTGGTGGCGTCCAAGAGGTTGAGCCGTTGCCTGTTTCTTCACGATTCTTATACTGCCGAGTCGCTTTGGATAAGATGGCATTGGCAACAGTTGGAACTGTTTCTTTTCCCACTGTCTTTGTTTTATTATCCGCATAGGGTTTGCTTGAAACCTTGGCATCTAGATTGGTTTTATTGCCATTGACAATGAAGGCCCCTGCTCCATTCCACTCGAGCTCCCCTTTGATTTGGTTTTTGATTGACTCAGTTAAAACACTTTCAGCCAACTCCTGACTGGGAGCTTCTGAAGCTTGTTTTTTCTGACTAACCTTGGTTCTAGGGGTGTTTGGCGCTGACTGCATCTGCTTGATGTAGTAGCTTCCAGCAGCCAAGAGTAAGAATAGAAGTAACCCTATCAGAGCTTGTCTTGTTTTTTTGTCCATTTTTCTCCTTATTTCTTTAGAAAAAGACTGGTCTCCCAGTCTAATTTCCTGTAAATTTGCTCATCAATTCCTGCCACTTTGCTGGAGACAAGATTGCCCATGGATCCTGTCCCTTTCCTAGGATGCCATAGCCAACCATCAAGCCGATTCCTAAAGCCAGAAAGCCAAGCAATAGTACGATAAAAATCAACAGTAAACGACGGAGTACATAGCGTAAGTTTTTATTCTTCTTCATCATTTGCCTCGATTCGCTGAATCTTCGCTCCTAGCTGAGCCAATTTCTCATGGAAACGGTAGTAACCTCTATCAAGGTGGACTAACTTACCGACAACTGTTTCTCCCTGTGCCACCAAACCTGTCAAAATCAAAGCAGCACTGGCGCGAAGGTCCGTTGATAAAACTTCTGCCCCCTGTAAAGCTTGTCCCCCAACAATACGAGCTGTGTCACGGATAATCTCTGAATGCAAGCCCATACGGCGCATTTCCTCCAAGTGTTGGAAGCGATTCTCAAACACCGTTTCCACCATGGTGGATTCCCCTTTTGCGACTGTCATCAGGGCTGTAAATTGTGCCTGCATATCTGTTGGGAATCCTGGGTGCGGTAAGGTTTTTACATGAACAGCCTTGAGATTTTCAAGTTGAGAACGAACACGGATACCTTCTGATTCCTCTGTCACTTCAACACCCATTTCAAGTAGTTTTGAAATCAAGGGGCGATTGTGTTCCCAGACGGCATCACGAACGAGAACATCGCCACCTGTCATAGCTGCCGCTACCATAAAGGTTCCGGCTTCTATACGGTCCTGTACCACATTATGAGTTGTTCCATGGAGTTCCTCAACACCAGTTACTGTAATTGTTTCAGTACCAGCTCCCTTGACCTTGGCTCCCATTTCATTAAGAAGGATAGCAAGGTCAACAATTTCCGGCTCACGCGCAGCATTTTCAATGACAGTCACTCCATCCGCTAGAGTCGCTGCCATCATGAGGTTTTGTGTTGCGCCAACACTAGGAAAGTCCATGTAGATATGAGCGCCATGCAGGCGTTCTGCCTTGGCTTCGATGTAACCAGCTGTCTGGCTAATCTTAGCTCCCATAGCTTCCAAGCCCTTGAGGTGGAGATCGATTGGACGACTCCCTATGGTACAGCCCCCTGGCATGGATACCTTGGCATGGCCTACACGAGCAAGGATTGGTCCCAAGACAACGATGGATGCCCGCATCTTGCTGACATACTTGTATGGAGCTTCCTCCGTGATATCACCAGTCGCATCAACCTCGACAACATGAGCTTCCTCATCAAAGTCCACCTTGGCATTCAGACCTCGAACCACTTGATTCATGGTGAAAACATCTGACAAGATTGGGACGTTCTGCAAGACTGTCTTACCCTTGCTTGCTAGAATAGTCGCTGCCAACAAGGGCAAGACTGCATTCTTTGCTCCCTCGATCGTCACACTCCCGACCAGACGATTATCTCCGCCTTGAACCACAATTTTTTCCATAGTTGTTTCCTTTACTTTTGATTTTATAATAGTCCTCTAAGTGCTTCTTGCCACAGTTGGTACAAACTGATAAAGAATGAACTCAAGATGTAGCCCATCACAATACTAAAGAAGCCTACCAACAAACGAACCTTTTTTGTGTTAGTAGCGGTCACTTTTAAAACCTTTTCCCATCTCACAAGATCCTTCAAAAGGTAAAAACTCAAATAAATAAAGAGTATATGACTACTTAGAGTGAATAATAATTGAACCATTTGACTATTATACCATCTTATCCGCTTGCGCGCTAGTTTTCGATTTTTCTACGAATTAGGGATTGTTTTTAAGGTAATCAATCGCATCCTGCAAGGTCTTAACCGGAACGATTTTCATCTCTGTTTTGATCGTTTTAGCAGCTTCTAGGGCTGTTTCATAGTTGCTTTTCGCATTGGGATCCGCTTTTTTTGCTTCCTCGGTGACTGGATTGTCAGGGGCAAAAAAGATGTTGGCTCCCTGACGAGAGGCTGCAACTACTTTTTTGTCAATTCCACCGATGTCGCCAACATTTCCATCGCGATCAATGGTTCCCGTTCCCGCAACGACGCGACCATTACGAAGTCCTGGATCTGCTATCTGGGTGTAAATAGCGAGGCTAAACATGAGACCGGCACTTGGCCCGCCGATACCAGCTGTTGAAAAGCGAATTGGAACATCACTGGTCACTTCCGTACGGTCAATCAAACCAATCCCAATACCGTTTTTCCCGTTTTCGAGAGTGATAATTTTACCTTCTGCAGACTTGACTTTTCCGTCTTCTTCATAGGTTACCTTGACCGTATCCCCTAATTGTTGAGAATTAACATAGTCGACCAAGTCTTTTGAACTGTCAAATGTTTTGTCATTAACAGCCGTCACGGTGTCTGCTATGTTCAGAATGCCCTTAAAAGTTGAATTGTCCGTCACGGTCAAGACATAAACTCCCAGATACTTGAGTTCAATATCCTTACCAGCGGTCTTCAATCCTTGATACTTGGCCATGTTTTGAGAAGTTTGCATATAGAACTGATTGATCCGCATAAACTCCGCATCCGTAGAGCCACCCGTAGTCTCCTTGGCGCTTCTAATATCTGTGAAAGGTGTTAACCAAGCATAGACAAGATGCGATAGGGTTGCGTGTCGAATACCAACTGTCACAAACTGGTAAGCTCCTGCTTCTGTGTCTTCTCTTTCATTGACTTTCAAAACGCGACGAATATCTTCCGCTCCACCTGGAACTTCTATGTAGTATGGTAAAGGTACTACAAAGGCTAAAAAAGTCAATACTAGTGCTAGGATGACATATAAGGGCCATCTAGTTTTTTTCTTCATGTTCTAATTCCTCCACAACACTGTTTGGGACATATTGCTGAATCTCCTGACCAAACTTCAGAAGTTCTCTCACGGCCGAAGAGCTAATATAAAGATGCTCTGGGCGACTATATAGGTAAATGGTTTCGATTTCTGGAGCCAGTTGATGATTGTAGTAATCAAAACTAGCCTCGTATTGCAAGTCGGTGGCATTTCGCAAGCCACGGACAAGGGTCTTAGCACCCAGTCTTCTTGCAACATCGACAACCAGTTGGTCATGAGAAGCCAGCACCTCTATATTATCTAAATGCGCCACCGCTTTTTCGACTGCTCGTTTACGGTTTTCAACAGGGAGAAAGCCTTGTTTGTGGGGATTGTAGAACACCCCGACATAGAGCTTATCAAAGAGTTTGCTGGCACGTTCAATGATATCCAGATGTCCATTTGTCATCGGATCAAATGAACCTGTAAATAATCCAATTTTATCTGACATAGACTGTCACCTTACTAATCCCATATATTTTTTCCTTCCAGATACCTAAGCAGGCGATTTCTTCTGGAAGTTCTACAGACTTATCGGTTTCACAGACAACCATGACCTCTTCGGAGAAAAGGTTTCTTTCTGCCATTTTCTCGATATCTGCAACGATTTGTTCCTTGGCATAAGGAGGGTCTAAAAAGACCAGGTCAAAGGGACCATTCACTTGCTCCAAGGCCCGTTCAGCCTCCATCTTTAAGAGCTGAAATTTGGAAACTTCCTTGGTCATTTGGATATTTTCGACGATGATAGCTTGTGCCTTTCGATCCCGTTCCACTAAGACAGCATGGGACATCCCACGCGAGACTGCCTCAATGGATAAGCCGCCACTGCCAGCATAGAGATCCAAGACACGGCCACCCTCAAAATAGGGACCTATCATGTTAAAGATAGCTCCACGCACCTTATCTGATGTCGGCCTCGTCGTCTTGCCTTCTAGCGTCTTGAGGGGGCGCCCTCCGTAGATTCCTGATACGATTTTCATACCGTTTATTATACCAAATTATAGGCAAAAAGAGAAAGAAAACCGAACCTTGCGGTTCGATTCTCTACAAAATATTTTCGTACGTATCGCGAACTTCTTGAGGCCAGACACTGGTCTGAACCTCTCCGATGTGTTTCTTACGAAGAAGGAACATGGCCATACGAGACTGTCCGATACCTCCACCGATTGTCAGTGGGAAAAGGCCGTTAAGCAAGGCTTTATGCCATTCCAGCTCAAGACGATCTTCGTCTCCTGTAAGAGCCACTTGGCGACGAAGAGTATCCTCATCTACCCGAATCCCCATTGATGAAAGTTCAAAGGCACAACCAAGAGATTCGTTCCAAACGAGAATATCGCCATTTAACCCTTTGTAGCCATTTTCAGACTCTGTTGTCCAGTCATCATAGTCAGGTGCACGGCCATCATGAGGCTTGCCATCAGGCAACTCGCCACCAATACCAATCAAGAAGACTGCACCAAACTCTTTACAGATCGCATTTTCACGCTCTTTCGGTGTTAGATCTGGATAGCGTTCCACCAACTCTTCTGTATGGATAAAGGTGATTTGTTTTGGCAAGATAGATTCGATATCGTAGCGAGCTTCTACGGCTAGCTCTGTTAGACGAATAGCCTTGTAAATCTTCTCAACGGTTTCTTTGAGATAGGCGATATTGCGTTGACCATTTGGGATAACCTTCTCCCAGTCCCACTGGTCCACATAAACTGAGTGGGTCGCATCAAGCGAATCTTCGTCTGGACGAAGGGCCTTCATGTGAACAAATAGACCCTCACCTTCACCGAAACCAAAACGAGCCAAGGTGTGGCGTTTCCATTTGGCAAGTGAGTGAACGACTTCATAGGTTTCATCTGGAATCTGCAAAACCTTGACAGATACTGGATTTTCGACACCTGATAGGTTGTCCTGCATCCCATCCCCGACCTTGCTCAAGATAGGACCTTGAACCTCAACAACTTCTAACTTATCTTTCAAATACTGGGTAAAAGTGTTCTTCACAAAGGAAATTTCTTCTTGTTGATGAATAAAACTTTTCTTCATAAACAGCTCCTCAAAAATTAGTTAAAAGCATTATACACCTATTTCCAAGAAAAGAAAAGAGTAAATAAGAAAAAGTCAGTGCTCTTTTGAACACTGACTCTGTCATTCATTAATCGTTTCGACCAAAGATTCGTAAGATGCTAAGGAAGAGGTTGATAAAGTCTAGATAGATGCTGAGCGCCATTGAGATGACCCATCCTGTCGCTACTTGCCCTCGTGACTGCTCATAAACATAGCGAATCTTTTGGTTGTCCCAAGCAATCAAACCTGAGAAAACCAAGACCATGGCAATACTAATCATGTAGTCAAAGAAACTATTGGCTAGAAAGAGGTTAACGACCATGGCAATAATTAACCCGACAAGCGCAGCCATCAGAGCTCGTCCCATTCCACTCAAATCTTTCTTGGTGAAAATTCCGATTGCCGCCATGACAAAGAAGAGAAGGGCACTGGATACAAAGGCTGATAAGACGGTCCCAGGTGTATAGAGGGCTACGACAAAGCTGAGCGTAAAGCCATTTAAAACAGAATAAACTAAAAATACTGGGAGAGCTGCTGGGCTATTTTTTGTAGCCATGCTACTTGCAACAAAGACTAAACCAAGTTCTGCAAAAGTTGCAATCATCAACCAGAGACGGCCATGCATTAAAAAGTAAGTCAATTGAGCTTGGAAGACTGTCAACATCAAAGCTGACACGAGAGCCGATAGACCAATCCCAAGTCCCACAAAAGCATAAACCTTAGCGTAAAATTGATTAAGACCTGAACGTTCTTGAATAATCGTTTGATTCATTCTGATTCTCCTTTTTCTATAAATATGTCTTGATTATAACAAAGATTTTATAAATTAGCTAAAATAAAACATCAAAATTCCTGCTGCAACTGCTACGTTGAGACTTTCTGCTCGGCCTTTCATGCCAATATGAACCAGCTGATCAGCACTCTCAGCCATGACAGAACTAATCCCCTGCCCTTCATTTCCCATGACTAAAACAAAGTTCTCTAGTGAAGAAAGCTCACGATAATCCTTTGACTCTCTCGATAAGGTCGTTGCCAGAATGGGCAAATTGCTCTTCTTTGCCTCTTCTACAAAGCTGACAAGAGGCATACGATAGATAGGCAAATGAAAATGACTTCCTTGCATGGAACGCAGGGTCTTGAGACTGTATATATCTGCTGACTTGTCTGAAACAATAACCCCTGTAAAACCTGCCGCATCCGCCGTCCGAATCATGGTGCCCACATTACCAGGATCTTGAACATCCTCTAAAAATAGATACTTGCCCTGATGGAGATCAGGCAGTCCCACTTCTTCTTTTTGAATCACTGCAACAATGCCTTGAGGAGTTTGCGTATCTGCCAAATCTAGCAAAATCTCCTCTGAAACCCAAATAGTTTGAGGAAAAGCAACTAGCTGATCTCGGTAACTTTCTAGGGCAAAGACCTTTTCAATCGTCACTCCTGCTTGAACAGCTTCTTCGAATAAGTGCCAGCCTTCAATCAAATAAGCAGACTTTCGATATTTTTTTTGATGTAATTTCTTGGCATTTTTTACCACAGAATTGGCTTTTGAGGTTATAATAGTCATAGAAATATTATAACACAATCAAAGGGGTTTGGTATGCAAAAGGTTAGAATGATTGCCCAAGGCAGGGTGCAGGGTGTTGGTTTTCGTTGGGGTGTTGTTACTTTAGCTCTTGAAATCGGTGGCATCACTGGTCGTGTCTGGAATAACGACGATGGCACAGTGGAAATTCTTGCTCAGGCAGACTCCTCTGCCACTATGGCAAAATTTATCCAAGAAATCCGAAAAGGTCCGACACCTTTTTCAAAAGTTACCTATCTAGATGTACAAATGAGCAACTTTTCATCCTATTCGGACTTCAAAGTCGCAAATTAGGTCTCTAGAACTATTGTATATTTTACAAAAAAACAGTAGAATAGAAAGGTATAATTTTTAAAGAAGGAATGAAAACATTGAAATCTATTAAACGTTTTGCCCTCTCTGCTATGGGAGTGGCTATGCTACTCGTCTTGACAGGCTGTGTCCAAGTAGACAAAGCCACAGGACAACCTACAGGATTGATTTGGAATACCATCGGAGCACCTATGGCTGAAGCTATCAAGTACTTCGCTACTGATAAAGGTCTAGGCTTTGGTGTGGCTATCATCATCGTAACCATCATCGTGCGCTTGATTATCTTGCCACTTGGTATCTACCAATCATGGAAGGCAACGCTTCACTCTGAAAAGATGAATGCCCTCAAACACGTGCTTGAACCACATCAAACACGTCTCAAAGAAGCAACCACTCAAGAAGAAAAACTTGAGGCTCAACAAGCTCTCTTTGCAGCTCAGAAAGAACATGGCATTAGCATGTTCGGTGGTGTAGGATGTTTCCCTATCCTCATTCAAATGCCTTTCTTCTCTGCTATCTACTTTGCAGCCCAATACACTGACGGGGTAGCTAGCTCTACCTTCTTGGGTATCGATCTTGGTTCACCAAGTCTGCTCCTTGTCGCTTTCGCTGGTATCCTCTACTATCTCCAATCACTTCTTTCACTTCATGGAGTAGAAGACGAGATGCAAAGAGATCAACTAAAAAGAATGATTTACGTGAGTCCACTCATGATTGTCGTCTTCTCCCTCTTCGCACCAGCCAGTGTGACGCTTTACTGGGTTGTCGGTGGTTTCATGATGATTCTCCAACAGTTCATCGTTAACTATGTTGTTCGTCCAAAACTCCGCAAAAAAGTTCGTGAAGAATTTGCAAAAAACCCACCAAAAGCAAGTTCATTTTCAACTGGAGGCGGACGCAAAGATGTCACTCCAAACCAAGCAACTGCGATCATGACTAATAAGAAACATAAAAAACGCAATGCTGGTAAACAACATTCTAGAAAATAAGAAAAAGGCTTAGCTGAGAGGCTAAGTCTTTTTGCATCACAAAAGCCCGATGTCTCCATCAGGCTTCTTTTTTATCCATGAACACGTTTCATGTAATCTTGGTAACTTTCTGTATCCATCAATTCCTTGGCATTCTTGACACGGTCTGCTGTTGGAGGTTTGACCCCTTCAAGCGAATAAGGAATCCCAAGTTCACGCCACTTGAATTCTCCCATCGTATGATAAGGTAGGATTTCAAACTTGTCAACATTTTTGAGGGTCTTGACAAACTTACCAAGTTCGATCAAATCCTCATCTCTATCTGTCAATCCTGGAACCAGCACGTGGCGAATCCAAACAGGCTTCCCGATATCTGATAGGTACTGGGCACAGGCCAAGATGTTTTTATTGGTTTGGCTTGTGACAATCTTGTGCTGTTCTTCGTTGATTTCCTTGATATCCAGAAGAACCAAGTCTGTTACCGCCATGAGTTTATTAAACTTTTCGAGATAACGTGGTTTATTACGGAACGGAAGGGCACAGGTATCCAAGGTACAGTGGATTCCTTTTTCCTTGGCCTTGGTAAAGAGGGCAATTAGGAAATCAATCTGTAAGAGGGCTTCTCCACCACTGACAGTGATTCCTCCCTTGTCTCCCCAGAAACCACGGTAGCGAAGGGCTTCTGTCAAGACATCGTCTACTGTCCGTTCGCGTGATTTATTGGTCTCCATAGCCCATGTGTCTGGGTTATGGCAGTACTGGCAACGCATGTGACAGCCCTGCAAAAAGACAATAAACCGAATCCCAGGGCCATCTACCGCCCCAAAACTCTCTGTCGAATGCACCATTCCTGTCACTTGTCCATAGTCAATTGTTTCTTCAGACATATCGTCACCTTCCTTGAAACCGTTTTATAGTTTTATTATATCACGAGTGAGATGAAAAACAAGGTTTTTTGTCTATTTTTTAGAAAGCAATCTGTTTTTCACTTTCATTTTCATTCCCTTTTAGTGATCTGGTTCAAAATCAAAACCATATAAGGTTGCGAAATAGTCCTCAGGGCGCTCTGCACGGCGGATTTGGCGGGCTTTGCCTTCTTCGGTATAGAGGATTTCTGCCGAGCGTAGTTTGGCATTATACTGGTAACCCATGGAGAATCCATGTGCACCTGTATCATGAATCACTAGCAAATCACCGATTTCTGTATGAGGTAGTTCGCGGTTCACTGCAAATTTATCATTGTTTTCACAGAGTGAACCGACCACGTCTACCACCTCAACAGGTTCATCTGGATGAGTAAGATTAGTGATATGGTGGTAGGCCCCATACATGGCTGGACGCATGAGGTTGACTGCTGAAGCATCCACACCTAGATAGGTACGGTAAGTTTTTTTCTTATGAGTGACTCTTGTGACCAAAGCTCCGTGAGGGGCTAACATAAAGCGGCCCAATTCGGTGAAAATTTTAACCTGACCAAGACCTGCTGGCGTAAGGACTTCCTCATAAACCTTACGAACTCCCTCACCAATCACAGCAATGTCATTTGGCTCCTGCTCAGGACGATAGTTGACACCAATACCGCCGGAAAGATTGATAAAGTCTAACGAAATACCCAACTTTTCCTTGATTTCAACAGCCAATTCAAAAAGCTGACGCGCCAACTCTGGGTAGTAGAGATGGGTGACAGTATTGGATGCTAGGAAAGAGTGAATCCCAAATGTCTTGGCTCCTTTTTCCTTTAAAACTGCAAAGGCTTCAAAAAGCTGGTCCTTGGTCATGCCAAACTTGGCTTCTCCAGGATTGTCCATGATATCTGTTCCTAGCTCAAAAACGCCTCCAGGATTGTAACGACAAGAGATGATTTCTGGAATACCTGCTGCACGCTCCAGATGTTCAATATCTTCAAAGGCATCCAAGTTAATAGTTGCACCCAATTCACGCGCATAAGCGTACTCTTGGTCTGGCGTATTGTTTGATGAGAACATGATCTCAGAACCGGGGAAATCCAGTTTATGGCTCATCAAAAGTTCCACATAACTAGAACAGTCCACACCACAACCTTCCTCTTGGAGGATTTTCAAGATGGCTGGGGTTGGAGTGGCCTTGACGGCAAAATATTCTTTGAATCCCTTATTCCAAGAAAAGGCCTGGTTGACTGCTCTTGCTTTTTCACGAATCCCCTTCTCATCATACAAGTGAAAGGGAGTCGGGAACTCTGCAACAATTGTTTCTAAATCTTCACGGCTGATAAATGGTGTTTTCATAAGCATCCTTCTATTCTGTTTGCAAAGAAAGGCTGGGACAATCGTTCCAACCTTTAGTTCTATCTCTTATTTGTCTTCGTCAAAGATATTTCCAATCTCAACATCGATGGATTGGTTCTTAACATCAATATTGGTTACTTTCAAGAGTGACTTGTAATCAAACTGCTTTTCACGTTCTTCTTGGGCATTGTCTGCAAAGACTGCGACACCAGCTAGTTCAGAATCAAACTCACGCAAGAGACTAATCATCCCGTTGACAGTTCCGCCGCCTTTCAAGAAGTCATCCACAATCAAGACACGACTGCCTGCCTTGAGACTGCGTTTTGAAAGGAACATTTTCTCAATGCGGTCACCGCTGGAACCTGAAACATAGTTGACGCTGACCGTTGAACCTTCGGTAATTTTCAAGTCACGGCGCACAATGACAAATGGAACGTTGAGGACATTGGCAACTGCATTTGCGAGTGGCACACCTTTTGTTGCTACTGTCATAACGGCATCGATTTTTTGGTCCATAAAGCTCTTGGCAATGATGCGCCCAATATTTTTCAAAATGGCAGGTGTACTGAGCAAATCAGATAGGTAGATGTAGCCACCTGGCAAGATACGGTCGCTTTCTGAAAGTTTGTCACGCAAGTCGGCGATCATTTCTTTGGCTTCATGACTCGAGATTGATGGTGTAAAGATAACGCCACCACCTGCTCCAGTCACAGTCTGAATATGGCCGATTTCGATTTCCTCAAAGGCACGCTTGATAATCACGATGTCCTCTGAAATCGATGATTTAGCAGATTCGTACTTTTCTGCAAAGGTATTGAGACTGGTTAGTTTGTATGGATTATTAATCAAATAGTTGGAAATGACAACCATCCGATCACTTCTTCTTAATTTCATTTTTATTTACCATTCCATTTAATTTTGATATTTTATCCATTATACCACATTCACATAAAAAAACGAACATTATTGCGTAAAAAATGCTCGTTTTTCTTAAATCATTAATCTAAATCTGGTTTATAGAAGGAACGATTGTCCATAGCGAAGATTTTATTGGTCATTTCTCCTTTATCCACCAAAGCAAGAGCTGTTGTCATCATCATCATGCTGGCATCGAGATTATCGATCATATGAATAATCTCTGCCTCCATAATGCGCGGACGGACTGGACTTCCATACTCCAGTAAGCCATGGTGACTGAGGATGACATGGCGCAGTAGCACCACTTCTCCTCTAGTATCATCGATGCCTAGTTCCATGACAGTCTTGGTAATTTCGCTATCGATGAGGGCGATATGTCCAAGGAGATTGCCTCGTACTGTATACTCCGTCTGGTCTGGTCCCGTCAACTCAATAACCTTGGCCAAGTCGTGCAACATAATCCCAGCATAGAGGAGGCTCTTGTTGAGCTGAGGATAGATCTCACTAATGGCATCTGCCAAGCGTACCATGGTTGCTGTATGATAGGCCAAACCCGTTTCAAAGGCATGGTGGTTGGTCTTGGCAGCTGGATAGGAGTAGAATTCCTTATCATACTTGGTGTAGAGACTACGAACGATACGCTGCCAGACAGGATTTTCAATCTTGAAAATCATTTGCGACATGTAGTCACGGATTTCCTTGACATCAACTGGAGATTTAACCTTGAAGTCAGCTGGATCGTTGGGTTCCCCAGGTTGAGGTAAACGAAGCGTGATTTGATTGACTTGAGGAGTGTTATTGTAAACTTCTCGACGCCCCTGCATGTGGACGACTTTCCCAGCGGTAAAGGTCTCAACGTTATGAGGTTGGGCATCCCAGAGTTTCCCTTCAATCTCGCCACTATCGTCTTGGAAGGTAAAGGCTAGGTAATTTTTCCCAGCACGCGTCTGTCTTAGGTCAGCTGACTTAATCAGGTAAAAACCTTCAAACAGCTCATCTTTTTTCATGTGACTAATCTTCATATTCTTCCTCATCTTCTTGGAAATGGAGTAGATCAAGCGCAGGCTCACCTTCTGATAATTCAATGTGACGGAGCGTCCGCTCGATAGCTGTGGTACGACGGTTTAATAATTCATCAATATTGCCAGAGGCATGTTGGAGATGCTTTTGTGCTTTGACCAGAATGCCACCAAACTTGCCAAACTCGGTCTTGACGCTGGCAAGAGTCTTGCTGATATGGTCGGCACTCTTTTGGATATTGAGAGTCTTGAAGCCAACTGATAGAGAGTTAAGCAGGGCTGATAGGGTACTTGGACCAGCAACAATAATCTGCTCCTCCCGTCTCAAATCATCAAAGAAGACCGGATTGCGGACGATCTCTGAGTAAAGTCCTTCTGTCGGAACAAACAAGACTCCAAAATTGGTCGTCCGAGGTGGCGCTATGTACTTGCTCTTGATATCCTTGGCAAAGCGCTTGACGCTTGCTAAAAGTGACTTACGACAGCGTTCGATTTCGTCCTTATCGCCTGCTTCATAGGCTTCTTCTAGGCGGTAGTAATCCGCCAGTGGAAACTTGGAGTCAATCGGCAAATAGACATATTCCTGGTCGCCTTGGCCAGGTAACTTGATGGCGTACTCTACTCGCTCGCTAGAGTTTTCAACCGTTGCAAATTCTCGTTCGTACTGGGCAGGAGTCATGATGTCTTCGATGATTTGCCCCAGTTGCAATTCACCCAGAATCCCTCGCGTCTTGGTCCCAGAGAGAACCTTGTTAAGAGCACCAACATCGCGGGCAACTGTCTGCATCTCTCCAAGACCACGATTGACAGACTCCAGTTGTTTGGAAACTGTCTCGAAGGAAGCCTGCAAGCGCGTCTGCAAGGTCTTTTCTAGCTTTTCCTCGACCGTCTGGCGCATTTGTTCTAAACGTTGCTCATTTGATTCTTGCAGGGCTTGGAGACGTTGGTCAGTCTTATCTCTAGTTTGCAACAGATTATCTGTCATTTCTTGACGGACTTGCGTCAGGCCTTGGTGCAACTCCATTCGCACTTCTTGCAAACGGTCGCTGACAGCCACTTCCAAGTCTTTTTGATCCAGCTGGCTGGCTTGTCTGGCTTGTTCAAAGCGGTAATCCAGTTGATCTGAAAGATTGTCTGCCTGATCCTCCAAGCTCTTGGCTAGGTACTTGTCTTGCTTATCTTGCCTTTGCCAAATGAGAAAGAGTCCAGCTAGGTTGGCAATTAATAATAGTAGTAATACAGTCTCCATCCTACCTCCTGTCCTTGCTATGCAAGACAACCACATAGCCATCAGGGCAAGTCACCGAAACTTCCCTATCTATATATTCGTTAGAAGCGTATACTTTTTTAAAGAAAAAATTCTCCTCTGTCAATTCGTACTTGGCACCAAGAATAGTCAGCTGGCTATCCCGAACTGGCATAAAGGCTAGATAGTCATAGTCCGATCGGGGTTCTAGCTGACTGGTTCCTTCTGGACAATAGGCAATCACATTTTGCCCATCCTCAATCGCTATCTGGCGCATATAGGGTGCCAACTTGGGATTGCTAGGCAGAAAGACATTGGCCAGCATGTGGTCGATCCGACCACCAAGAGCACCGAAAATAGTCACCTGAGCCTGGGGATTTTGCTCAAAGATGGTTAAAAGAGCCAATTCCAGATCCGTATCATCCTTTTCTGGCTGGGCTTGGACAAAATGTTGGGCACATTTTTGAATCAACTGACGTTCGTCTGCAGTCACGGAATCAAAATCCCCAACTGCTAGAGTGAGAGGCAGATCTTCTTCCAAGACCCAGAGCGAACCGCGATCCACACCGACAAAACAATCAAAATCCGTCCGATAATGACCGCGATCTCCGCCGGCAAAAACAGCAACCCTAGTCCAGTTGTTTTCTGAGAGTTTGCACTCGTTCATTGACATCTCCCTTAAAGACATAAGACCCTGCTACAAAAACGGTTGCTCCAGCTTCTTTGGCTTGAGCAATGGTTTGGTCATCAATACCGCCATCGACTTCAATCTCAAAGCTCAAACCTTTTTCCTCACGAAGGGCAACCAACTCACGAACCTTGTCCATGGTTTCAGGCAGAAAAGTTTGCCCACCAAATCCAGGATTCACTGTCATGACCAAGACTTGGTCAACTAGGTGAAGAACGTGCTTGATTGCCTCCACAGGCGTACCAGGGTTAATGACAACAGAAGGTTTGACACCAAGAGAACGAATTTTTTGAAGAGCCCCATGGATATGAGGCGTTGCTTCGACATGAATGCTGATGATATCTGCACCTGCACGCGCAAAGTCCTCTAAATGATGCTCTGGATTAGCGACCATCAAGTGGCAGTCAAAGACCATCTTGCTATGGGGGCGAAGAGCTTCAACCACACCGGCACCAAAACTGATTTGTGGTACAAAGTGACCATCCATAATATCGATATGGGCATATTCAGCCCCAGTTGCTTCTAGACGTTTAATTTCTCGTTCAAAGTTGGCATAATCTGCTGCCAGAATTGACGGAGCAATCTTGTATTGAGACATCTGTTTCTCCTTATTTTGGAATTTTTTTGCTGACTTTTTTGTAGGTTTCTCTGCGATTTTCAATCTCACTGAGAAATTGCAGGTAGTTGTCAAAACGGAAGGTTGCAATGGTTCCTTCTTCTACAGCTGGCTTAACCGCACAGGACGGTTCATGGGTATGGGTACAAGTACGGAATTTACAGTCTCGACTGACACTGGCAATCTCTGGAAAGGCCTGATTGAGGTCTTCAGCCGTTGACACTTCATAATCCAGTGATGAAAATCCTGGCGTGTCCGCGATTTTACCCCCATTGAGATTGTAAAAACTAACAGCTCGAGTGGTATGGCGACCACGACCTAGACTGTCTGAGATCTCTCCTGTTTCAAGATTGAGATCTGGTGCGATTTTATTGAGGAGTGTTGATTTTCCAACACCTGTCTGCCCCATAAAGACCGTCACTTTTCCTGTCAACAGGGGCAGGAGTTCCTCTTTACTGGTCACAAAGTCATAACCAATGGCACGATAGGTTTGTTGGTAAAAACTTAATTCTTCACTATCTTCCAGCAAATCCATTTTGGAAATATAGACGATGGGATGGATGCCCTTGTGTTCTAGAAGAACCAAGAACCGATCCATCAAATTGCTGTTAAAATCAGGTTCCTTGACGGACATGATCACCACGGCTTGGTCAATATTGACAATAGGCGGACGGACCAGACTGTTTTTCCGTTCATGAATCTTGAGGATATAACCTTCGGAATTTTCCTCTGCAGAAAAATCTACCCAATCCCCAACATAGGGCGTATGACCTTTTTTGCGGAAATTTCCACGCGCGCGTGTCTGATAGACTTGGCCATCACTCTCCACATAATAGAAGCCCGCCAAGGCTTTAATGATTTGTCCCTGCATCTTAGAGTCCTTGTCCTTTAAGCGCATCTGCCAGACTAGCAAATTCTGCCAAGCTAAGAGCTTCACCACGCACAGATGGAGACAAGCCTGCCTGATCCAAAGCCTTGGTCAGTTTGTCCTTGACTTCATCAGTTTTCCCAAAGTAGCCTGTTAAGTTGTTCCACAAGGTCTTGCGACGATGAGTGAAACTAGCCTTGGAAACCTTAAAGAAGAACTGCTCATCTTTCACTGCTACGGCTGGCTCTGGACGGCGCACCATTTTCAAGATGGCTGAATCCACATTTGGTGCTGGCACAAAGACCGTACGAGGCACGATGAAGGCAACCTTAGCTGTCATGTAATACTGCACAGCAATAGACAAACTACCATAAGCCTTGGTATTTGGCTGTGCTGAGATACGGTCCGCCACTTCTTTTTGCATCATGACGACAAACTCACTAAAGGGAATGCCACTCTCGACCAAGTGCATGAGAATAGGAGTCGTAATGTAGTAAGGCAAGTTGGCTACTACCTTGATTGGTAGGTCTGGATTTTTGAAACTCTGGATATGTTGCGCCAAGTCAACTTTGAGAATGTCCTCGTTGACCACTGTCACATTGTCAAAATCACGCAGAGTATCTGCTAAAATCGGTACCAAACGGTGGTCAATCTCAAAGGCCATAACCTCTGCCGCACGCTCAGCCAAAAACTCCGTCAAAGCACCAATTCCTGGCCCAATTTCAATGACATTAACCTGATCATCAATTTCAGCCGTATCCACGATTTTTTGAAGGATATTGGTATCCGTCAGGAAATTTTGCCCGAAGGACTTTTTAAAGGTAAAACCGTGACGCTCCAGCACTGCCTTGGTCACGCTATAATCTGCAATTCTCATTTATTCTCTTTTCTATTTGTTAGCTAAAAACAATCTATAAACCCAAACAATTACCAACACCAAGAGAAACCAAAATCTCAAAGGTATATGGTACTCGTCATCTTTAGATTCGACACCGGTCTCATCGAGCACTTGCTCATCTTCTTTGCGTGGTGCTTGCTCATTTTCTTGGCCTTGCGCTTGCTCGTCTTCTTGATGTTTTTCTTGGCTCTCTTCTTGATCCTGTGCTTGTTTTTCTTCTTGGTCTTGTTTTTGATTCTCTTCTCGACCTTGTGCTTGTTTTTCTTCTTGGTCTTGTTCTTGATTATCTTTTGGGCCTTGCATTTTCTTCAACTCATCTTGGTATGCAACCGAGTCTAGAATATTATCTTCTGGCAATAATTTTGGGGCATAATAATCAGGAAATCCCATAGCAGACCAAATTACGTTCTTTTCTGTTAAAGAAAAATCCAATTCTTGGGGTTGATTTTCCTGAATGGCTCGGATGTTTTTTATAAGCTTGCGCGAAGCTATAGTCAATCCATCCATATTAGCAACTTCTAAGATATCAAATCCTAGCCTATCACCTGCTTTGACATTTGCAAGAATATAGCGAACAAAATCATCATATAGTTGCAAGGTCTGAGGAGCGTTCTTTTCTAAAAAGGAGCGATTTTGGGTGGCCTTTTTCTGAAATTTTTCAATAGGAAGTAAGATATTAAATTTTTTCCATAGAATATTAGGCATTCGCACATCTTTTTCATCCCAAAATAATTGCCAAAAATAAGGAATGGTGTAAACTCCCTCTGTTAAAATACGTACGTCTTTCCCGTTTTTTAAATAAATATAGCTTCTATTTGCCATATCGTTTCCTTTCACCATTTTTATGAAGGCTTTGCCTTCCGTCAAAGTCACTCCAAACAGGGCCAACTGTTTAGATTGCCTCTTGTTGTCAAAAAATCAATGCATATTGTTCTAATTTTCATTCATTATCTTTTAAGAAAATCATTTATTCTCTTTTCTAATAGGAACGGCGATATATCCAAACAAATTCGTTTCCTCTAGAAGTCTGATGAATCAGGTCTTTTAAATAGATATTGGGATTCGTCAGTTCTTTTGTTTCTGTATGATAGCTTGTTATTGTCTGCCCACCATGTCGGAGAAGCCACTCTGTATCCAATCTAGGCAAATATCTGTCCTTTTGAAGAAAATCACAAAATTCCTCTACTGTTATGTCCTCAGGAACTTCAAGTTCTACCTTGTGAGGCAGAACATCATCACCCATACAGATAGACTCTCTATCAACGATTATTTTCATCCCTTGATCAACCTTTAGCTCTTCCTTCTAGTTCCTCACTGAACTGTTGCATTTCTTTAAACGCTTTGTCACTGACATAAACACCCGCTTTATAATACTCAGTCTGGTTAATGGCATAGTCAAAGATTTCAATCATGCCTCCAGCGTTTTCAATCATCGCGCTCCAATTTTCATCGAAAACCATTCGCAAACGTTTCCAATCAGTAAACACTGAAACCGAATTTCGTCCATTTTTTCCTTCTCTAGTCGGAAGATTAAATGTAGCAGATTCTTCTAAAACATGAGCATTACTTTCCTGACTAGGTTCAGGAAATCCTGATGATGCATTTATAGGAAGAAGGAATTTAGCTTTTGGCATTGCCATTGAAAAGAACTTATAATAGAGTTTATAAATTAATTCTTCCTCTTCTGTAGTCGGTCTATCCATCTGTCCCATCAAAAGCATCCATCTCACAATATCAGGGTTCATAACAGGAACTTGTATCTCTGGCAAGCCTGAAAAATCTGGTTTTTGAACTAAAATAGAAGAACTTATACTAACTTCTTTGGTATTAAAGAATGCTCCTAAAGCACCATTCAAGTAAAAAGCTGTCCCAAGAAAATTCTCAATTCCTTTTTTATCTTCCGTATTTTCAATCCGTTTTACCACTTTGAATTGGTTTTCAATTGCTTCCTTATACTGATGATACCAACGAGGGGTAAATAGCATAATCATTGGGTCAGTGCATAGATAGCCTTCGTCACCTCTATCATATGTAGTTGAGAAAAGATAAGGTTCCCCAGTATTTTCTGAATAAACAGCATAAATCGAATCTGCTTCTAGCAACTTGTCCTTGACAATTTCTGCTAGACGCTCTGACTTACGAGTATTTTCTTGATTGCTCTCTTCACTTTTTGGTTTTTGACGGCAATCCCATAAAAAAGCCTGTAAAATTTCGATACTATCATCAAGACTAAGATTCTGATAGTCCTCATCGCTTACTTTGCCTTCTTGAATAGTCACAAAAGTTCGATAGAGAGCATAAGCATAGCTAGATAAACGCTTTTTTTCATCTACACCAGGACTATAGAGCACACTTCCCTTTTTTAACTTAGCTAGAGAGGGAAGCATATCGATCTCTAGATAAACTAACTCCTCATCTCTAAGAGATTCCACATCTTTGTTTTGGCAAGTAAGTTTTTTTACAACTACAGTTTCAAGAGCATCCATACCTTGATCGGGATTGCAAAACTGAAGACGATCACCAACTGTCAAACTCCCTTCCAAAGTCGTAGCAATCAGTAATTCCCTCTTTTCTTTCATTGGAAAGAAACCCAAAACTCCTAGACAAGCATCTCCTTTGGTTTTTTCTGTTGTCTTCTGTGCTTTTGTCTTTTTAAAAAAATCAAAAATTCCCATTACTTTTCCTCATTAATTTCACCCAAGTGCTGATTTTATCAATTATCTTTTTTTATCAGGCATGGTATTGAGCATAGTTGAAGCATATGCTATTACCTCTATTGTAACACATTCCCCTTATATTTTCGGGTTATCTGGTTATTGTTATCACTTTTCAGAACTCTCCAAACAGATTTCGATATCTAAATTTCTTTCCACTCTTGAAGTAAGCATAAAATTTATTTTTCTAATTCTTTATAGATTGTCTCTTGAAAATGTTAGTTGTTCAAGCAAGGAATAGAGTTTTGCTTGCTCCTCTTCTTCGTAAGCAGATCTATTTGCTTTTACTTCCCTGCATTTCTCGTCATACAGAAAACCGTCATGGCCATCTTCTGTAGATAAGGCTGTATAGACTTTGGCCATTTCTTCAGGACTAATCGAAAATCTTGACTTGATTTTATACAATTTTTTCATAAAAGCGCTCAGGTGATCATAGCGTCGCATATCAACTTTGACATTGGTCACACGAATTGCCTGAATTTTGATACCTTTCCAATGTTTCCGCATATAAAGCGACAGCATCAACAAGGCTAGTTTATTCTGATAATAGGTCTTGGCAGGACTATAATGTTTTTGACCAGCTAAATTTTCAAAATCAAGCTTCATGAAAGGATAAAGCATCAGCCCTTGAGAAGAAATATTAATAATTCGACCACTTTTTGACTTTTCCAACGAACCCTTTAACAAGGTAGAAAGTAAAAAGGGAGCAACCACATTGGTTGCAAATTGCTTTTCTAATCCCTCCATAGTCAGGATGGGCTTTTTGACTGACAAATCAAAGTCAGCTGCATTGTTAATCAGAACGTCTAGAACGTCTTCTTTTTGAATATACTGTTCTACCGCTTCCTTGACACTTTTCATCTCAGATAAATCAACCAAGATATAATTTACATGCGGATTTCCTGTTTGTTGGCAGATTTTCTCACAGGCTTGCTCAGCAGCTTCTTTCCGTCGGCAAAATAGAGTCACTGACCAGTCCTTTTCAGCTAATTGTTTTGCAGCCTGATAGCCAATACCACTATTGCCACCCGTAATAATCACTTTTTTCATTTCTGACTCCGTTAGTCTGAATACTTAGCCATCACTTCTTCCACTTCTGCCAAGGTTATCCCAAATAACTCTAAGCGCTTGAGGAGTTGCTTGCCGTTGGAATAGCCGATGCGGAGCTGTTCGCCTAGATACTCTCGGCGTCTACGGCTGTCTGCTCCCGCTAGGAAACCTAGGCGAATCAAGTCAGCACGACTGATGTCAAACTCGTTCTTGTTTTCAAATTGCTCTGTCACCTGAACGAGCGCTATTTTTAGATCTTCATAGCTGGCGTGTTCAATTCCCAGAGAACGTCCCTTGGACTTGGATTTGGGAACAGCCTCATCTCGCTTGAGGAAGGCATGCTGGACTGTTGGAATGGCCGTCATAATCATGCGCCGAATGCGTTCCCCATTAAAATCTGGATCTGTAAAGACAATGACTCCATGCAATTCATGCAGGCGCTGAATGCGTTCTATATCCTGATCATTTATTGCGGAACCTCGTGTTTCATAGGTCTCTACATCAAAGTAACGTTTGAGATTAGCTGTATCATCCCGTCCTTCGACCACGATGACTTGGGAAATTTTCTCTTTCATGATTGTTTTTCCAATCCAAAAATACGCTCGGCATTGGCACTTGTCACAGCAGCTAATTCTTCTGTCGTCATGCCACGCAAGTCGGCGATAAAGTTCACCACGTATCGTGTGTAGGCTGTTTTGTTTTCACGGCCACGTTTAGGAACAGGAGCTAGGTAGGGCGCATCCGTTTCTACCAAAATCTTGTCTAAAGGAAGTTCCCTAGCAGCCTCTTGGATATCTGTCGCTTTCTTAAAGGTCACCACTCCTGAGAAGGAAATCGTCATACCAAGCTCGACAAACTTTTCAGCCCACTCAAGAGAACCTGAAAATGAATGCATGATGCCTCCACGAGGGCCAACTCCCTCGCTCCTGATAATCTCATAAGTATCTTCTAACGCATCACGAGTGTGGACCACAAAGGGCAAGTTCAAATCCTTAGACAGCTGAATCTGACGACGGAAAACTTGCTCCTGTACTTCTTTAGGCGCTGTCATCCAGTGATAGTCCAGACCAATCTCACCCAAGGCAACAACCTTGGGATGTTTTAGTTTTTCAAGCAAGTAAGCTTCGACCTCATCTGTGTAAGTCCCTGCTTCCGTCGGATGCCAGCCAATAGTTGCGTAGAGTTGCTCATACTCATCTGTCAATTCTAGGGCTCGCTCAATGGTCGGTGTATCAAAACCAACAATATTCATCTGTGTCACACCCATCTCAGCAGCCAAGGCGATTTCTTCTGCCTCACGTCCTGCAAATTCTTCTACATTTAAATGTGTGTGCGTATCAAAAATCATCTTTTCTAACCTCATTTTCTTCCATCTATTATACCAAAAATAGCATCCCCCGGCTTGTAAAAATATTCTAATACCGATCATTCTCCCTTGACTGCATTTTTTCAAAGCAGTATAATAACACTTATTGAAATTTTCATCAAAGGAAAAGAAAATGTTTAGAAAATTAAAATATACCTTTATCGGTCGACCACTCAAGTCCCTCACAGATGGTGAAGGGGGATTACTTGGAAAAATGCAGGCACTTGCAATGTTATCCAGTGATGCCCTGTCTTCTATTGCCTATGGACCTGAACAAGTCATTCTCGTTCTAGTTAGCCTCTCTCCTCTCGCTATTTGGTGGAGCCTCCCTATCGGTATTTTTGTCCTCTTACTGCTCGCTAGTTTGACCATTTCCTATCGTCAAATCATTCACGCCTATCCTCAAGGTGGTGGGGCTTATATGGTCACTCGGGAAAATCTCTCTCCTGAACTAGGCTTGATTGCAGGGGGTAGCCTCCTTGTTGACTATATGCTGACAGTAGCCGTATCCGTTGCTTCTGGAGCTGATGCTATTACTGCAGCCATCCCTGCCCTCCATCCCTATAATCTTCATATCTCTATTTTCCTAGTCTGCCTGCTCATGCTCTTAAATTTAAGAGGATTGAAAGAATCTGCCAGCTCTCTGATGATTCCCGTCTACCTCTTTATCTTCAGTACCGTCTTTCTCTTGCTTTATGGGTTCTTTCAACTGTTTACAGGTTCCCTAAACTATCAGGCGACTTCAACCATTGGACAAACCGTTCCGAGCCTTTCTATCGTTCTCCTATTGAGAGCCTTTACCAGTGGCTCTGCCTCTCTGACAGGGGTTGAGGCTATTTCAAATGCAGTACCATTTTTCAAAACTCCGAAAGAAAAAAATGCTGCTCAGACCTTGACCATCATGTCGCTCATTTTAGGATTTCTTTTTGCAGGCATTACCTTCCTAAACTACTGGATGGGCATCACACCTCAAAATGGAGAAACCATCCTCTCGCAAATGGCCAAGGGCATTCTTGGTGATTCATTCTTTGGTCATGCGAGCTACTATCTCTTCCAGTTCTCGACAGCCTTAATTCTAGCTGTAGCTGCAAATACTGGCTTTTCAGCCTTCCCTATGTTGGCCTACAATATGGCTAAAAACAAGTACATGCCCCATCTCTTTATGGAAAAGGGGGATCGTCTTGGCTACTCCAACGGTATCTTAACTCTGGCTTTTGGGGCTATGATCCTTCTTCTCATTTTTAATGGGAATACTGAACGCTTGATTCCTCTTTATACTATCGGGGTCTTCGTTCCCTTTGCCCTTTCTCAGACTGGGATGATTCGTCATTGGAAAAAGGAAAAAGGAGCAAACTTCTTAAAACCTGCCTTTGCTAATATCCTTGGGGCCATCATTTGTTATGCTATTGTCCTCATTTTACTCCTCTTCAGACTGGGTGATATCTGGCCATTCTTCCCAATTATCCTAGTTCTAACTTTCCTCTTTTTGTCCATTCACAGCCATTACCAAAAAGTGGCAAAACAACTACGACTCTACGAAGGAATTGAAAAGCGCACTTACGACGGCAACCTTGTCCTTGTCCTAGTAGGAAATGTCACTCGAGTAAGTGTTGGAGCCATTAACTACGCTCAAAGTATCGGTGACGAAGTGTTAGCCATGCACATTTCTACTAAAGAAACGGCCGAAAAAGACCAAGAAATCCTTCAGGAATTTGCCGATTACTTCCCAAATATCACTCTGAAGAATATCAACACCAGCTACCGCGACATCATCACCCCTAGCGTTAAGTATGTCAAACGAATCGCCCAAGAAGCTAAGCAAAAAAACTACACCGTTACAGTTCTTGTACCACAGTTTATCCCTAACAAGCCTTGGCAAAATATCCTGCACAATCAAATGAGCCTCAAACTAAAATACGCTCTCAGATGGCACGAAGATGTCGTTATCGCTAGCTACTCTTATCACTTAAAAGAATAAACAAAAACTCAAAATCAGTAACTTATATCTGGTTTTGAGTTTTTTTGTATGTGACCTTTTAAATGAGCCCTCCATGAGTTCCATCTAAAATGACCGATTTCGTAGACAGTTCACTATGTAGGATAAAAAGAAAAGTCAGTAGACTCGAGTTCCTACTGACTTCTTTGTTGAATTCGTTTGGATTAAGCAGCCAAAACTTTGCGTCCTTTACGACGACGAGCTGCCAATACGCGACGACCGTTTTTAGTTGACATACGGTTACGGAATCCGTGTTTGCGCGCACGACGAAGTTTACTTGGTTGATAAGTACGTTTCACGATGAATACCTCCTCATAGATTTTGTATTCGTTTAGCCGGCTATAAAGTGATCAGTTACTAAACATACTTTACTATTCTATCTGATTCTGACCTATTTGTCAATAGCTCTAAGGAAATGTTTCCTGCTTTTCCCTATGAAAGCCTTATCTACGATACTGACTCAAGAAACGTGTCATCTTTTCTTGGATTTGCGCTAATTCGTCCACACGAGGAAGGTAAACGATACGGAAATGGTCTGGTTCCTTCCAGTTAAAACCACGACCATGAACCAAGAGAACCTTTTCCTGCTTCAAAAAATCAAGAACGAACTGTTCATCATCATCGATGCGGTACATATTTCGGTCAATTTTAGGGAAGATATAAAGACCCGCCTTTGGCTTGACCGCAGACAAACCTGGAATATCTTGGATGGCATTGTAAATGAAGTTTCTTTGCTCGTAAATCCGTCCACCAGGAAGGAGCAATTCATCCACTGACTGGTGCCCACCTAGTGAAGTTTGTACGACTTGCTGGGCCAAAACGTTAGAGCAAAGACGCATATTGGACAGCATATTGAGACCTTCGATATAGCCCTTGACATGGTGCTTAGGACCAGACAAGACCATCCATCCTACACGGAAACCAGCGATACGGTGAGATTTTGACAAACCATTCATGCTGACACAGAAAACATCAGGTGCCAAGCTCGCCACAGGCGTATGCACATGCCCATCCATCACCATGCGGTCATAAATCTCATCCGCAAAGATGATCAAATCGTTTTGACGGGCAATCTCAATAATCTCCAACAAGAGTTCCTTAGGATAAAGGGCTCCAGTTGGATTATTTGGATTGATAAGGACGATTGCCTTAGTGTTGGAAGTAATTTTTGACTTGATATCGTCAATATCAGGGTACCATTCTGCAGCTTCATCACAGATATAGTGAACGGCATTTCCCCCAGCTAGGCTGACCGCGGCTGTCCAGAGAGGATAGTCTGGCATAGGAACCAAGACCTCATCGCCATTATCCAAAAGCCCTTGCATGGACATAACAATCAGCTCACTGACACCATTTCCAAGGTAGATATCATCAATGTCCACATTGGGAAATTTCTTCAGTTGGCAATACTGCATGATGGCCTTGCGGGCCGAGAAGATCCCTTTGGAGTCAGAATACCCCTCACTATCACGCGCATTCATAATCAAGTCATGAATGACCTCATCTGGCGCTGTAAAACCAAATTCTGCTGGATTTCCTGTATTCAGACGTAAAATCTTTTCTCCGTTTGCTCGCATCCGCATAGCTTCTTCCAAAACAGGGCCACGGATATCATAGGCAACGTGCTCTAACTTACTAGACTTGTTATATTCTTTCATCTTGTTTCCTCAATTCATCGAGATAGTAACATTATACCACTAGAAAGGGATTGCGACAAGTTTCCTGAAATGAGCAAGCAAAGAAAAAACTCACAACGACTAGGTTTTCACCGTCTAAACAACTAGAATACAGAAGCATTTTCTCACATACCAAAAGACAAACCTAGAAAGATCAGCGCTAAAAAGGAATCATACAAAAGATTAAACATGAGAAAGAGCCCCCACGTGACTAAATAGTCCAAGCGACCACTTCTCTTTGCAATCACAAATAAAATGATGTGGTAGACTAGGTGAAAGAGAAGAAATCCAACAAAACCTGGATAGAGAACGGGCACAACTCTTTCCAGTTGCCAAAGCATCACTACTTCACCTACAAGTGACGCAAGGATAATTCCATGATAAAGAAAACTTATTTTTTTAAAAGTCTGAACAAAATCTTTCATACTTTCTCATCCCCTTTACTGTGTTTCCTACTAGCTCGTTTTCTTTTATTTTAACATATCTCCACCAAATCGAATCTCCGATAATATTTATTTAAATATGATTTTTACTTTACTTCTTTAGTGAAAAGGGTTACAATAACAGTAAGAAAATTTCAGGAGGTTTCATTATGGCACAACGTTACCAAAATGTTATGGTCGCAATTGATGGTTCTAAAGAAGCGGACTTGGCTTTCGTCAAAGGTGTTTACACTGCTCTACGCAACGAATCCAAGCTCACCATTGCTCATGTTATCGACACACGCGCTCTTCAAAGCGTGTCTACCTTTGATGCTGAAGTTTACGAAGAACTCCAAGTCGATGCTGAAAGTCTGATGAAGGAGTACGAAAAGCGTGCAAGAGATGCTGGTGTGACCGATATTCACATCGTCATCGAAATGGGAAATCCAAAAACCCTCCTTGCCCGTACTATTCCAGACGCAGAAAATGTCGACCTGATTCTCGTTGGTGCAACAGGGCTCAATGCCTTTGAACGCCTCTTGGTTGGCTCTTCATCTGAGTACATTCTCCGCCATGCAAAAGTCGATTTACTGGTCGTGAGAGAAAGAGAAAAAACATTGTAAACATTAAAAAAGGGAGCCTTGAGCTCCTTTTTGTTTGTCCTGATTGGGTCAGAAAAAGGCTTTAAACAATAGTTTAAAGCCTCAATCTTATTTAGAAAGTAGTCAATCTCAAAAGATTGAATTATTTGTAACTGTATGCCCAGTAGTATACACCGTTTCCATCAACTACTGCTGCTACAGCTCCTTCAGTGACATTCGGATCGAGAAGCAAGTCTCTCAAACCACTGTTTGCCCATTTCTTAACGACAACAGCAGCATCTTCATCACGACGTCCCACAAAGCCTGTACTATCGTATTGACGTGAGATTTCATTTACTTTTGGAAGTGCTTGATTTTGATAAATGTCTTCAGACCAAGTCAATTCTTTCAATCCTTGAGCTTTACGCTCTTCATTGATTTTAGCGAAAGCTTCTTTCGCTTTTGAAACATAGTCATAGTTTGTATCGTTTGTTGCTTCAACACGGTAAACAAACTTCACATAGCCAAATTCTACATCACTGTATTTCTTGTCTTCGACACCACTCTTGAGATTTGCAATCAAGACATAGTCCTTAGCGTATGGGTTTTCTTTCGTCTTCTCAAAGATTTCTGGATCTTCGATTTCCCACTCAACTTTAGCATCCCAACCAGAGTTATCAAGGAACTTAGGATTCATTTTTTCGATGACATAGTTTTTGAACTCTTCAACATTCTTGAATGGCAATGCTTGACCTGCTTTAGCAGTCGTTACCAAGTTAGTTGAGTAAAGTTTCACGCTTGAGTTCTTGTCACTGTACATGTACTCGTCATCAGCAGTGTTTTCGTGAAGTTTTGGATCACGAGCTGGATCGTTTGGATCAGTCATCCCTTGAAGTTTCCATTTTCCTCCAAGCCACTTCCAGTATGCTGAGTAACCTGTACGCTCTGAGTTAGATGGTACATAGTAGTAATGTGCACTACCGTCGAAGTAGTAGTTTTTATCATTCTTGAGGACTGCATCACCTGGTTTACCTGGTGGGTAAACCAATTTTGGAGTTTGTCCATTTGGTGCCCAAGCCAAGTGTTCCAATCCTTCAGCTGGTTTTTCAACATAATCAGGGATTTGGTTTTCACTTGGTTCATCAGTCGTTACCAAACCTGGTGTTGTTGGGATAGCTGGAGTTGCTGGTGTTTCTGGTTTTGGTTCCGCTGGCGTTTCTGTAGATGGCTTAAATGGGTCAAATTCACTATCAGCACCATTAATTGGTGGGTTTTCTGGTAGATCAACACTTGGAGTTGCTGGTTGTGCTGGTTGTGGCTCAGTTGGTGTTGTCGGCTCTTCAGGTTTATCACTAGGTGCTGGTGTTGGAGTCTCTGGTTCTGCTGGTGTTGGAGCAGGAACTTCAGGTTGACTTGGTTGTGCTGGCTCAACCGGAGTTGTTGGTTGTTCTGGTTTTGGTTCAGCAGGTGTTGCCGGTTGTGCTGGTGTTGGCTCAGCAGAATCTTTCACCAATACCCACTTACCATTTTGGTAGTAGTAATAATCACCATTGTCCAATACATAGTAATGGTACCCATTTTCGTAACGATAGTGCGGATCGTTTTCCAAGTTGTTAGTAGATGAGTTGTTGTTACTATTGTTTGTCAAAGGTTTCCACTGACCGTTACGATAAATACGGTAGCTACCATCGTTCATACGGTAGTAGTGATTGCCATTCCAGTAAATATAGTTTTCATCGCTAGCAAGGTTGTTGTAACTATTCCAATAGTTATAACCATAGTAGTTGCTACTGTTGTCATAGCCATAGTAGTTATTCCAATTATTGTAACCGTAGTTGTAACTTGGGTAATAGCTACCATATCCATAATTATAGCTTGGGTAGTAGCTATTGTAGCCATAGTTATAGCTTGGGTAATAACTGTTGTAGCCATAACTTCTTACAGTATAGTTTGATGTGCGGCTACGATTTGCAGTAGTACGGTTAGAAGTACGATTGCTTGAACGGCGGCTAGTTCTTGTATAGTAGCTATTATTCCCATTCCAGTTGTAAGCAGCGTGAGCTTCACTTGGTGCAAAAGTTGGAAGCATTGTTACAGCTGTTAAAACAGAAGCTGTCAAATAGGTATATTTTTTCTTCATTTCAACCTCTTAATTCTTTAATTTCTAAACTTGAAAATTAAAATAATAAAAATAATAATAAAAATTTGGAAAGCAATTGTGCACAATTTTATAACTAACCCTCAAAACTAGAGTGAATTCTTCACATCAACTTGTTAACAGGCCTGAAATAAACAAGTTGACTTTCTGTCTTTAAAAAGAGCATATTATAGCAGCATGAGGATTTTATATTTATTCGCTTTCTGAATTTATTCTAACACATCAACTTTCAAATATCAAATAATTTGACTTGTCTTTTTTTTGATGTTTTTTTAAAAGAAAAGCTAGATATATTAGTAATATATCTAGCTTTTTAACTATTCTTTGTAAGAAACGTAATTTCCTGTTATTTTATTTTCACTATCTTTTCATTTTTTTCTTTTCTTTTTCTAGTATAAATATGCTAATAATAATTAGTGATATATATAAAATTGTTCGGTTTTTCAGCTCAAAAAATCCCCGAATTTTTCATACAGGGAAAAGAAATTTCTCTTATTTTTTATTTTTTTCTTTCTTTATGTCGCTCATAAGCTTTAAACTGACGTTGTAGTTCCTGTCGGATGGCAGGTTCCGGAGCATATTTTTCTTCCCAGTCATCTGGCTTTAAAATCTTGTGTGTAACTAGGTCAAAATGAGCTTTCCCATCAGGGAAGACCTTTCCCATATTTGCTTCATGAACAATATCAAAAATACGTTCTGGATCTACTCCCATCAAAACAAAACTACCGTATGTAAAATACAGTGTGTCAATCAAAGCATCCACTTGACTGACCAGATTTTGCTTAGCAGGCGTCTTTTTCGCCACTTTCTCTGCCGCTTTATCAAGTGCCTCATGCATGCTTGCAAGGGAGTCTTGGAATTCTTCCTCCGAAGAACTTGCTGCACGAACAAACTCCACTAATTCTTCAATTTTAAAGTCTGCGCGGTGGGTTGCACCTTCAGCATCCCATGCCTGTGGCTCTTCTTGAGTTCGTTCATCCATCATGTGGTGGAAGGTTTTAACCTTATTAAAGTGGTAGTCTCGACTGACAAACACTTTTTCTGAAGCCAAAACACCAAAGTGCTCGAGCGCCTTGTGGATACCATCTTGTTGATTACTTGCCGTAATATGCTTGGCAACTTCTTTGACACTGCTACTACCATTTCCCATAGCAACCGACATACCAACACCCGCCAACATTTCCAGATCGTTGTCGGAATCACCAAAGGCCATGACTTGATTGAGATCAAAACCATATTCTTTCCCGACTCGGCGAATGCCTTCTAGTTTAGAATTTCCTTGGTTAATGATATCTGCTGCAAAAGGATTGCTTCGAGTTAATTTCAAGTCGTCAAAATCACTTGCTGCCTTCTCAGATTCTTCTGGCGTCATCAGCATCAAAACTTGATAAATGGGCTGATTAATCAAGTTAAGCAAGTCGTCTTCCTTTTGAGGAACTGCCTTGCTGACCATTCGATTAAAGGAACGGCTAACGGTTCTTGTCAGAACAGTCGGAATAAAACGACTAACCAGTTGGGAAAAGGAGCCGAGACCAAATGACATAATTTTCGAACCAACAACGGCATGCTCGGTTCCAAGAGCGATTTCTTTACGCTCCTTTTTAGCGTAAGCAATCAGTTGACGCAGGCTTGACTTAGCAATCGGACTCGCAAAGAGCACCTTTTCTTTATTAAAAATGTATTGGCCATTGTAGGTCACCGCAAAGTCTAGGTCCAAGTCTTCCATCAATTCCTTGACAAAAAACGGCCCTCGTCCTGTCGCTACTCCAACAAGCACTCCTTGCTCTTTGACAATCTTAATCGCGTCCTTAGTGGATTTCAAAACACTCTTGCGATCGTTGACTAGCGTTCCATCGATATCAAAAAAAACAGCCTTGACTTCCATCCTGTCCCATTCTCCCCTTTTGTGTTACAATGATTATACCACATTTCAGAAAGAGTGACTAAATCATGCCTAAGAAAATCCTTGTTTTACATACAGGTGGGACTATTTCCATGCAAGCAGACGCCACTGGTGCCGTTGTAACTAGTCAGGACAATCCCATGAACCATGTTTCCAATCCACTTGAAGGGATTGAGGTTCATGCCCTAGACTTTTTTAATCTGCCAAGCCCTCATATCAAACCCAAACATATGCTTGCACTCTATCATAAGATTAAAGAGGAAGCTGATAACTACGATGGTGTTGTCATCACACATGGTACAGATACCTTAGAAGAAACAGCCTACTTCCTTGATACCATGAAAATTCCGCCCATCCCCATCGTTCTAACAGGGGCCATGCGTAGTTCAAACGAACTTGGTAGCGACGGTGTATATAACTATCTGAGCGCTTTGCGAGTTGCCAGCGATGACAAAGCAGCCGACAAGGGTGTACTGGTCGTCATGAACGACGAGATCCACGCAGCCAAGTATGTTACCAAAACTCATACGACCAACGTCAGCACCTTTCAAACCCCAACACATGGACCACTTGGCCTCATCATGAAGCAAGAAATCCTCTACTTCAAAACGGCTGAACCTCGTGTCCGGTTTGATCTTGAGCATATTCAAGGTCTGGTTCCCATCATCTCAGCCTATGCCGGTATGACAGACGAGCTGATTGATATGTTAGACTTGGAACAGCTGGATGGCTTAGTTATTCAGGCCTTCGGAGCAGGCAATGTTCCCAAAGAAACAGCTCAAAAGTTGGAAAATCTCCTCCAAAAAGGAATCCCAGTCGCCTTGGTCTCACGTTGTTTTAATGGCATTGCTGAACCTGTTTATGCCTACCAAGGTGGGGGGGTTCAATTGCAAGAGTCTGGCGTTCTCTTTGTCAAAGAACTCAACGCTCAAAAAGCTCGCCTCAAATTATTAATTGCCCTTAATGCTGGATTAAAAGGACAAGCCTTAAAAGACTATATGGAAGGCTAATCCTCTTCTCTAGAAAGCAAATCAGGAAATCTCACGATTTCCTGATTTTTTTTATTTACGTTTTCGTGTAGAGCGGCGTTCTGTCAAACCATGAGGTAAGAGAACTTCACGTTCTTCCAATTCTTCCTTATGCATAATCTTAGTCAACATACGCATGCTGATAGCACCTAAGTCATAAAGAGGTTGGGCAATAGTAGTCAAGTTTGGACGAGTGAATCGTGCAATCTGAGAGTCATCTGTCGTAATGATTTCAAACTCTTCTGGTACAGACACACCGTGGTCAGCCAAACCATTTAGGACACCTGCTGCCAATTCATCGCCTGTTACAACTGCGGCTGTAGCTTGTGATGAAATCAAGCGTTCTGCCAAGGCATAACCATCATCATAGCTGTATTTTGATTCAAAGACCAATCCCTCGCTATAAGAATGTCCAGCTTTTTTCAAGGCTTCCTTGTAACCAATCAAACGAACCTTGCCATTGATATCATCGACGAGTGGTCCACTCACAAAAGCAATTTTCTCGTTTTCTTTGAGAAGGTAGCTCACGGCATCAATCGTTGCTTGTTTGTAGTCAATATTCACACTTGGAAGTTGGTGTTCTACATCCACAGTACCGGCAAGAACAACCGGTGTCCGTGAACGAGAGAATTCTGAACGAATCTTTTCAGTCAAGTGATAGCCCATAAAGATAATCCCATCGACTTGTTTTGAAAAGAGAGTGTTAACCACTGAAACTTCCTTTTCATCATCCTCATCACTATTTGCTAGGACAATGTTATACTTGTACATTTCAGCAATGTCGTCAATCCCCTTAGCAAGTGTTGAGAAATAACCATTGGTAATGTTAGGAATCACAACTCCGACTGTCGTTGTTTTCTTGCTAGCCAAACCACGTGCTACCGCATTTGGACGATAGTCCAAGCGATCAATCACTTCTAGGACTTTTTTTCGAGTGTTCTCTTTAACATTCTTGTTGCCATTAACGACACGGCTAACTGTTGCCATTGAAACTCCTGCTTCACGGGCGACGTCATAAATCGTTACTGTATCATCTGTGTTCATTCCGTTTCCTTTCTATAATGAAAATTTCGCTTTCACGCATCTACTTACTCCATTTTATCACTTATTGTAAACACTTTCAAGTATTTTTTAGAGAAACTTTGAAAAAATTTCACAGTTTATTCCCATTTTGAAAAAGCAATTACGATTTCTTGATTTTTAAGACATTTTGCTGTATGATAAGGAAAATAAAAGGGGGATGAAAACATGGCTTTTACAAATACACAGAGACGTTCCGCTAGTTTTGGTGTCGTGACCAGCCTACCTGACGATGTCATTGACTCTTTATGGTATATTATCGATCATTTCCTAAAAAATGTCTTTGAATTAGAAGAAGAGCTTGAGTTTCAACTGCTCAACAATAAGGGGACCATCACCTTCCATTTTTCTAGCCAGCACCTTCCGACTAGCATCGATTTTGATTTCAATCATCCTTTCGATCCGCTTTACCCTCCTAGGGTCCTTATTTTAGACTTGGACGGCAGAGAAACCATCCTCCTTCCAGAAGAAAATGACCTATTTTAAAAACTCTAGCTTCTTGGCACAAACTGCTGAGGAACTAGAGTTTTCTTTTTCTAATAAATAGAGCGACTGACAACTAGACCATTTGGTTTTGTATACTCTAAGTCAAGGTAATCCTGATAAGTCCCTGGCACAATGAAACCTTGGGGACTCAATATATCAGTCCCAGCTTTTCCCACGATAGAGTCTGCCAGCAAAACACAATTGGTACTGAGAACAAAGTAGGTCTTAAACTCGGATGAACTGAATTTATAGAGGGTCGCATCTGCTTCTTGTTTCAGTTGGTAGGAGTAGGTATGCTTTACCTCGCCCTCTCTTCTTTTCATCAACTGTGAACTTGGTTCCCAAGGAATTAACAGGTCTTCTATCTCCTCTAGACGAGCTTGGATGGCTGCTTTCTGTTGGTCCGTCAAACTCAGACCATAAGCAAACAAGGTCTTCTGACTTTCCCTCTTACAGAGCTCGATGTATTTTTCCCGATTGGCCTTAAACAAAACACCATCTCCAACCATGCCGAACAAACGCTCCGAGTGGGGATCATACGAACCATAGGAAATAACCTTCCCTTGATAACAAATATCCACATGTCCCATAGCGAGGAAGAAGGATGTTTCTGAGGTATGAATAAAAATTTCTAGATCAACTACCTGATCGTTTTTTCTTTCTGAATGAACTTCCCCTTCTTGACTTTCATGATTTGACAGCCACTCATTCAATTTGCGCAAGGTGCTGATAGGGATCAAAGCCGTCACAAAGATCGGCAAAGTCATTCGCATTCGTCGTTTTAGCTTGGGATTGTTTTCTATCCTTTCAAAAAAGAAACCGTCCCGGAGGCTACTGGCTCCTAGCATGAGCAAGTAAAACCCAAGCAAGAGCAATTCAAAATTCGCTGCATCGTGAAAAGGAGAGATGCTATAAAGACCGAATCCTATCATCCATACAGCATCGAAGAGATGATGGAGCCGAGGATGAATGGCATTTTTTTGATAGAGAGACCAAGTCACAAGGCTAATGATGCCCGTAAACAGCTGATAGCTCGCAATGATAAAAACCAGGAGATAGAGGGCGAGGTCTTGCAAGATGATAGAGTCAAATACAAGAGCCGCAACCACCAGCTTGCCCAAGGTTACAAAGATATTTTCCCGACGTTTTTTATCCTGAAACCAGCGAGTCAACAAGTGCCAAACTG
Organism: Streptococcus sp. KHUD_016; assembly: GCF_051106465.1. Taxonomy (GTDB): domain Bacteria; phylum Bacillota; class Bacilli; order Lactobacillales; family Streptococcaceae; genus Streptococcus. The sequence goes on from NZ_CP193663.1 coordinate 1,780,268, forward strand.
CTGACAAGGAAAAATAGCCCATCAGCAACTGGTACCCCATTCGCGGAATAACTTGTCCAAAACGAATCAAGAGAAGCCCTAAAACAATAGCAAGTAGTCCCTCCCCGATACTCTTCCACTTGCTATAGGTCTCGGAAAGCTTAGACATTTCCTTGCTCCAACTGGTCAACCAAGTATCGAATTGGTTGTTTTAAGATTGGATGGATAAAATGGGGAGCTATTTCCGCTAACGGTTCAAGGACAAAGAGGCGCTCTGCTATATAAGGATGAGGCAAGATGAGGTCGTCTGTATAAATGACCTGATCCTCCACAAAAAGCAGGTCCAAATCAATCAAACGCGGTCCCCAATGCACCTCTCGAACCCGTCCCATCTCGGACTCAATTGCTAACAAGGTCTCTAATAAGACTGATGCTGGAAGCCAGGTTTCTACTTCAATCACCTGATTGGCAAAGCTATCTTGTTCCACACCACCCCAAGGCTCCGTCGCCAAGACACTGGACTCTTTGAGAATATGGATACCTCGAGTCCGCAGTTTATCAATAGCTTGTTCCAAGTTCGCTTTCTTGTCTCCCATATTACTTCCTAGAGCGATAAAGGCCCGCTGCTTACGACGGTGAATGGTCACCGAGCAGGTATCTAACGGTAAATGCACTGGCGCCCACGGTTTTTTTAGTTCCAACTCAATCTCTTGGACAAGAGGATAGCTCTCAAAGGTACGTTCAACGAGTTTGTAGGCTACCGTCTCAATCAAGTCCTCAGCACTTTCCTGAAACCAGGTCGTCCACTGCTGACACAATTCTCCGTAATGGACAGAAGCTGTCAAATCCAAGTCTGTCGCCGCCTTGGTCATATCATAAGATAAGCTTGCGGAAATAACAAACTTCTGCCCCAATTCCTTCTCACTAGGGAAAAGACCATGATAGGCAAAAATTTCCAAATCTTTAATCTGCAGTTGATCCATAACTAGTCCTTTCTAGAAAAATCCGCTTAAAGCGGATTCTTTTATAGTCCCATTAAACGATAAGCCTGGTCTCGGAGGTCTTTATCTGTTTCAAATAGACCACGAGCTACTGTCGTCAAGGTTGCCGTGCCTGGCTTTCTAACACCACGCATACTCATACACATATGTTCCGCCTCAATGACAACAAAGGCTCCCTTAGCCCCCAGATAGTCCATCAAGGCATCGGCCACTTCGATATTTAACCGCTCTTGAATTTGTGGTTTTTTCGAATAAACTTCAACCGTACGGGCTAGCTTAGACAGGCCTGCCACACGACCATCTGGAATGTAGGCAATGTGCGCTCTCCCATAAAAAGGCAGAAAGTGGTGCTCACACATAGTGTGGAAAAAGATATCCTTTTCTACCACCATATTATCATCAATAATCTCAAAGGATTTTGACAAGTGTTCCTCAGCAGTTTGGCCAAGACCTGAAAAAATCTCTTGGTACATACGGGCTACACGAGCAGGTGTTTCCTGCAAGCCCTCGCGGTTAGCGTCCTCACCAACAGCCTCGATAATCATTTTTACAGCCGTTTCAATCTTTTGTGTATCCATTCTCGTTCTTCCTCTCCATCAGATAGGCTCTCACTTGGCTCAAGAAATACAAGGAACCTGTGATAATCCTAACTGTTTGTTTCTCTTCATTTTTATCTGTCAATTTCTGCTCTAGAAAATCCTGCCAACTTTGGTAATTGAGATTTCTAGACTTGGCTGTCTCTTTCAGCACGCTTTCATCCGTCGCCCGACTATCGTCAAAATGGGTTAAAGTCAATTGACTACCTGGCACCGTTTCTAGCAAATCCAGCATATCCTCCAAAGCCTTGGTTTTAATACACGTAAAGAGGATTTCCTTATGATAATCCGCAAAGCGTTCTTGCAAGTTTGCTAATAAAGCCTTGATAGCATGAGGATTGTGGGCCCCATCCAAAAGCAACAATGGGTCGCTAGACATGACCTCCAAACGCCCTGCCCATCTGGTCTCTTTCAAAGCTTGAGCAATTAAGTCATTACTTGCCAACTCCCGCCCATCTTCTTGACAAAAAGTATCAAGTAAAGCTATGGCCATCCCCGCATTCTCTATCTGGTGTAAACCAAGCAGGCCTGTCTGGAAGCGACCTTGTCTGACAGCACTTGTATAGTCAAAGACCTCACCTGTCACTACACTTTCTTGATAACAAACCTGATAATCTGTCCCATAGGCAAGTCTCGGTGCATGTTTCCCTTCCGCAATGCGGTCGATAACGGCCAAGACTTCTGGAGCTATACGACCTGTCACTAAAGGAACACCTTGCTTAATGATTCCAGCCTTCTGTTCTGCTATGGCTTCCAAGGTGTCACCAAGTAGGGCTACATGGTCCAAACCAATGGTCGTAATCCCTGTCAAAATTGGCTGACAAACATTAGTACTATCCAAAAGACCACCCATGCCGACTTCCATGATAGCCACATCTACTTGCTCTAAGGCAAAGTAATCATAAGCTAGAGCTGTGATAATCTCAAACTCGGTTGTTCCCTGCAAATTGTCAGCCGATTCTCCCTCAAGCAACGACTGATAGTCTGCCATGAGGGCTTCTAGCCTAGCCTCGGGGATAGATTCCCCATTAATGCTAATCTGATCCGTATAATGAATAAGATAGGGCGAGCTGAACACCCCAACTCTCAGCCCTAGGTTTTCCAGCATCTTTTTCAAAAAAGCAATGGTAGACCCCTTGCCGTTGGTCCCTCCGATATGGATGACCTTGAGTTTGAGCTGGGGATTGCCTCGCAGAGCTAGGAGTTCTACCATGCGTTCCAAGCCAAAATGTGGTTGGTCCGTCCGGTAGTGGGCAATCCACTGATTGTTTTCAATTTCGTTCATCTTACTTATATTGTTTTAAATCTAGATTTTCTGCATCATCTGCCAAACGAATGGCTGACGCAATTTCAACTGCCATCCTGTGACTGGCAACATCGTGCACGCGCACCACTTCCACACCCTGTCTCGCAGCGATACTGGTTACATGAGCCGAAGCGGTGTCCCGATTTCGGAAACCGACTTCCGTCTCAGGATTGACTTCAAAGCCATTCTCCTCAAGGATATTGATAACAAACCGCTTGCGCGAAACACCAAGAAAGATTGGATAGCCCTGCTGATGCAATTTATCAAGGTCCCGTAGAAGAAGTAGATTTTCCTTCTTGGTGAGACCAAAACCAATTCCCGGATCCAGCAAAATGTTTTCTCTTGCTATCCCAGCTTGATTGGCTCTCGCTAGTGCTCGTTCAAAGAAAGCCTCCATCAAGTCTTCAATTGGCATTTTTTCAAAGTCAGCTAACTCTTCCTCTGTAAAAGCTTGCCCAAAACCAAAATGAGGAAATATGAGCGAACTAGGGTGCTGAGGTCGAGCCATGACTGGATTAAACATGATGACTACTTTCGCACCAGCCTTAGCAACCACATCCGCCATTTTCTCATCTCCCATGAGACCCGTAATGTCATTTACCAGATTGGCACCAGCAGCCAAAGCAGCCTCTGCCACCTGACTTTTCCAAGTATCGATGGAAATGAGAACATCACTTTCCTCACAGATAGCTTTAATCACTGGAACAACACGCTGGATTTCCTCTTCTATCTCAACATAGCTACTGCCCGGCCGAGTCGATTCTCCACCGATATCAAGCATGCTAGCTCCTTCAGCTATCAATTTACGGGCTTGCTGAAGCGCCTGGTCAACAGCAAAAAACTGACCACCATCCGAAAAGGAATCTGGTGTTACATTGATAATTCCACAAATAGCTGTTTTTGCCTGACTAGCTTTACTGAACATAAGGTCACTCCTCAAGGTTTTTCACCACATTATTTCTCTATTTTACCATAAAAAGAAAAAGATGGATACGCTAGTATTCATCTTTTCCAAGCGGCTAATGGTTTAGAATGATAGACCTAGATTTCTACTAATCAATACCAATAAGGCCAACAAACAAAATGCAATACCATTGAGAATCATATGAAGCAAAATGGACATCTCCAAACGCTCAGTCTTATAGGCTGTCCAAGTCAAAACCGTTGACATTCCTCCATAAATAATCACAGAAGGTAGATTGGTTGGCATATGAAGCAAGGCAAAGACGATTGCACCAACAATAAAACCTAGTTTTTCTTTTCCGCGGAAGATCTTTTTTGGAATAATCCCACGACACAAAATTTCTTCACAAATCGGCGCAATCAAGACTAGTAGGAAGAAAGTTGAAATCAAGGAACTATTCTGAACCAAACCATTCAGTATTGATTGGTTACTGGTTGTTGCCTCATTTGTTAGTCGAAGCAGTAGTGAACCCAAGAGATTTGTCGCAAAAATCACCAGATAACTCAGTACCAAGCGAGCCAAGTCTTTTGCCTTAAAAAAGGATAGATTAAAAGTAGCAAGTTGTGTTTTTCGTGCACCAATAATGAATACAATCAAAACGACTATGGATAGAGCACCTACTAAGAGCCCTGACTGTAAAATCGGAAACTGTTTGTTTGCTAAAAACAAAGCAAGTCCTATGGGAAATTGAGATAGAACAAAAGCTACCAAAAGGATGATCACCCATTTCCCTCTGTTTAAAACCTCTTGCCAAATCGTCTTATCTTTCATGATGTACCTCCTTATAAGAAAAAGGGGAGACTCCCCTTTTTCTATTATACCATTTATAGCGCCATACTGATATAGTTAAGGATAAACAAGGCATCCAAAATCCAAATCATCACGTGCACATCCTTGGCTTGACCTTTGACAACTTTTGTCAAGGTATATGTCAAGAAACCAACAGCAATCCCTTGTGTGATAGAGTAGCTGAATCCCATAAAGATAGATGTGAAGAAGGCAGGAACCGCTTCAGCCATATCATCCCAAGGGATATTTTTCAAGTTAGAAAGCATCATGATTCCGACGATGATCAAAATTGGTGCTGTTGCAGCTGTCGGAACAATCGCTAGAAGTGGGCTAAAGAAGCTAGATAGAGCAAAACAGATCGCAACCACTAGGGCTGTCAAACCAGTACGTCCACCAGCACCGATACCAGCCGCAGATTCAACATAGGTCGTAACGTTTGAAGTACCTGCAATGGCACCTACCGAAGTTGCCACCAAGTCAGAGTATAGAGCCTTGTCCAATTTAGCGGACTCATGGTTTTCCCCACTTGTCGCAACAATACCAACTTTTTCACCAGTACCGATAAGAGTACCGATTGTATCAAAAATATCCGTTAGTGAGAAGGCAAGAATAGCCATCAAGGTTTCTGGTAAACGCGAAGTGTTTGAAATCAAAGATCCTAAACCTTCTGAACCAAGAGCAGCACCAAACAAAGTTCCTAAATCATTAACCGCTGCTGAAAGATTGTTGCTAGCAAAGTCAATCCCTGATAATTTGACAACACCAACAGCAATGGCAAGCACAGTCGTTGTTAAAATAGAAAGAATGATTCCACCCTTGATGCCTTTAACAACAAAGAAAATGGTAATAGCCAAACCTGCAAGAGCCACCAATACGGCTGGAGTATTGAAGTCTACCAATCCTGGAACAGCTGCGGAGTTTGCAGTAAGTGCAGCTTGAGCCTTGTCTGCTCCTTCACCTGCTACCGTATAAGTACCTGGATCGATTGAGAATTTCAAGAGACCAGCATTCTTAATTCCAACATAGGCAAGGAAAACACCAATACCAGCCGAAATAGCTGAACGAAGTGTTGTTGGAATAGATTCGATGATCATTTTACGAACATTTGTTAAGGTAATAATCAGTGAAATAATTCCACAAATGAAGACCATACCAAGAGCCTCTTTCCAAGTATAGCCCATCCCAAATACAACTGTAAATGTAAAGAAGGCATTTAGTCCCATACCTGGTGCTTGTGCGTACGGCAAATTAGCATAGAAAGCCATCATCAAAGTACCTACTACAGAACCGATAATCGTTGCCAAGAACACACCTTGAACAGGCATACCCGTTTGGGAAAGCATTTGAGGGTTTACAAAGAGAATATAACTCATTGCAAAGAATGTTGTTAAACCAGCAAGCACCTCTGTACGGACATCTGTCCCGTGCTCTTTTAGTTTAAATAGTTTGTCCATCTTTAATCTCCTTTTGTTTTTTACGAACAATATTAGTATTATATCATTTATCATTCACCTTTTCAATATGTTTGTTTGATTTATTTAATAAATCAAAGCAACTGTAGTTTTTGTTCTTATCTGCTTTTCTTCCTTCTTTTTGATATAATAGTAGACATCTTATCTGGAAACGACTAGGAAGGTTTATATGACTAAAAAAATTATCGCAGTCGATTTGGACGGAACCCTGCTAAATAATGAAAGCAAGCTCTCCGATTTCACCAAAGAGACGATCAAAAAAATTTCAGAAAAAGGACACCATGTCATCATCACGACAGGCCGTCCGTATCGTATGGCAAAAGACTTCTATCGTGAGCTAGAATTGCATACTCCCATGATTAACTTTAACGGCTCCCTTACCCATCTACCAGGACAGACTTGGGAGCATGAAAAGTGCCTGACCTTGGACAAAAAATACCTCCTAGACATGGTCAAGCGCACGGAGGACATCCAGGCTGATTTTATTGCGGGAGAATATCGAAAAAAATTCTATATCACGACACCGAATGAAGAAATTGCAGATCCTAAACTATTTGGCGTAGAGAACTTCCGGCCAGAAAATCAATTCAAACCTGAACGAGTAACCAAAGATCCCAACTGCATCCTCTTGCAAACAAGGGCTGAAGACAAATACGCTTTAGCGGACGAGATGAATCGTTTTTATCAGCACCAACTAGCTATCAATACCTGGGGCGGGCCCCTCAACATCCTCGAGTGTACTCCCAAGGGTGTAAACAAGGCTTTTGCTCTAGAGTACTTGCTCAATGTGATGAATCGTGATAAAAAAGACTTAATCGCCTTTGGTGATGAGCATAATGACACTGAAATGTTGGCATTTGCAGGCAAGGGATATGCTATGAAAAACGCCAATCCTGCTCTTCTTCCATATGCAGACGAACAACTTCCTCTGACCAACGAAGAAGATGGAGTTGCCCGCGCTTTACAAAATTTATTCTTATAAAAGGGAAGATTGCATGGTCGCAATCTTTCCTTTTTGTTTTCATTTTATTTTCACTAAAGCGGCTTATTTTCTGTATTTTTATATTAAATTTTCTATTACCATTTTCATTTATCTCTCAAAAAACATTGATATATTAATATTTTTAAAAAGTCATTCTATGAAAACTTTTACATCTTTTTAGAAAAAGTAGTTGATTTTTATATGAAAACGGTTTATACTTAAAGTTAGGCTTAAAGTTTTCTTAAACATACAGTCAAACATTTTATAAGGAGGAATGACAATAATGAGTATCGGAATCATTATTGCGAGCCACGGCGAATTTGCTGCGGGTATTCATCAGTCAGGATCTATGATCTTTGGTGAACAAGAAAAGGTTCAAGTTGTAACCTTTATGCCAAATGAAGGTCCAGATGACCTTTACGCTAAATTCAACAACGCTGTGGCTGCATTTGACGCAGAAGATGAGGTTCTAGTATTGGCTGACCTTTGGAGTGGATCTCCATTCAACCAAGCTAGCCGCGTAATGGGAGAAAATCCAGAACGTAAGTTTGCCATCATCACAGGACTGAACTTGCCGATGTTGATCCAAGCCTACACAGAGCGCCTTATGGACGCGAATGCAGGTGTGGATAAAGTCGCTGCGAATATCATTAAAGAAGCCAAAGATGGCATCAAGGCTCTTCCAGAAGAGCTTAACCCAGTTGAGGAAGTTGCAACTGCTGCAGCTGCTCCAGTTTCACAAGCTGCTATTCCAGAAGGAACAGTTATCGGTGACGGTAAACTGAAAATCAACCTTGCTCGTCTAGACACTCGTCTCCTTCACGGTCAGGTTGCCACTGCTTGGACTCCAGATTCAAAAGCAGATCGTATCATCGTTGCTTCAGACAACGTTGCAAACGACGAGTTGCGTAAAGAATTGATCAAACAAGCAGCTCCTAATGGAGTAAAAGCCAACGTTGTCCCAATCCAGAAATTGATCGACGTTGCAAAAGACCCACGTTTCGGAGAAACTCATGCCCTTATCTTGTTTGAAACTCCACAAGATGCACTTCGTGCTATCGAAGGTGGCGTGCCAATCAAGACCCTTAACGTTGGTTCTATGGCTCACTCAACAGGTAAAACAATGATTAACAACGTTTTGTCTATGGACAAAGAAGACGTTGCAACCTTTGAAAAAATGCGTGACCTCGGTGTTGAATTTGATGTACGTAAAGTACCAAACGACACGAAAAAAGATTTGTTTGACTTGATTAAGAAAGCAAACGTTCAATAATGTTAATCTGTTTCTATCATTTTTGAAAACAGGATTAAATACTTTATTAAAACTAAATAGAAAAGGAATAAAACCATGTCAGATATTTCAATCATTTCTGCTATCTTGGTTGTAGTTGTTGCCTTCCTTGCAGGTCTTGAAGGTATCCTCGACCAATTCCAATTCCATCAACCAATCGTCGCATGTACCCTTATCGGACTTGCAACTGGTAACCTCGAAGCAGGTGTTATGCTTGGTGGATCTCTTCAAATGATCGCCCTTGGTTGGGCAAACATCGGAGCTGCCGTAGCTCCTGACGCTGCTCTTGCATCTGTTGCTGCAGCAATCATCTTGATCAAAGGTGGTAACTTTACTACTGAAGGTATCGCCGTTGCAACAGCAACAGCTATTCCTCTTGCCGTAGCTGGACTTTTCTTGACTATGATTGTTCGTACAATCTCAGTTGCCTTGGTTCACACTGCTGACGCTGCTGCTAAAGAAGGAAATATTGCGGCTGTTGAACGTGCTCACTTTGTTGCACTTCTTCTTCAAGGTCTTCGTATTGCAATCCCTGCTGCCTTCCTTATCGCTATCCCTGCTTCTGCCGTTCAAGATGCTCTCAAATTGATGCCAGACTGGTTGAACGGTGGTATGGCTGTCGGTGGTGCTATGGTCGTTGCCGTTGGTTACGCTATGGTTATCAACATGATGGCAACTCGTGAAGTATGGCCATTCTTCGCTATCGGTTTTGCTCTTGCAGCAATTTCTCAATTGACTTTGATTGCCCTTGGTGTCATCGGTGTTGCGCTTGCCTTCATCTACCTCAACCTTTCTAAACAAGGTGGAAACGGTGGCGGAGGAGCTGCAACTTCTAACGATCCAATCGGTGATATCCTAGAAGACTACTAGAAAGGGGAACAATCATGGCTGAAAAAATTCAATTATCAAAATCAGATCGTCAAAAAGTTTGGTGGCGTTCACAATTCCTTCAAGGTTCTTGGAACTACGAACGTATGCAAAACTTGGGTTGGGCTTACTCATTGATCCCAGCTATCAAAAAATTGTACACTAAAAAAGAAGACCAAGCGGCTGCTCTTGAGCGCCACCTTGAATTCTTCAACACTCACCCATACGTCGCTGCTCCAATCATGGGGGTTACTCTTGCACTTGAAGAAGAGCGCGCTAACGGTGTTGAAATCGACGACGCGGCTATCCAAGGGGTTAAAATCGGTATGATGGGACCTCTTGCTGGTATCGGTGACCCAGTATTCTGGTTTACAGTTCGTCCTATCCTTGGAGCTCTTGGTGCATCACTTGCTGCATCTGGTAACATTGTTGGTCCCCTTCTCTTCTTCTTTGGATGGAATGCTATCCGTATGGCCTTCCTATGGTATACACAAGAGTTCGGTTACAAAGCTGGATCTGAGATCACTAAAGACATGTCTGGTGGTATCTTGAAAGACATCACTAAAGGTGCTTCTATCCTTGGTATGTTCATCCTTGCCGTTCTTGTACAACGTTGGGTATCCATCAACTTCACTATCAACCTTCCAGGCAAACAATTGTCAGAAGGTGCCTACATCAACTTCCCAGAAGGTCCTGTTACAGGAGCTGAGTTGAAGGGCATTCTTGGTCAAGCGCTTAGTGGTATGAGCCTAGATAGAGTTCAACCACAAACGCTTCAAGGTCAGTTGGACTCATTGATTCCAGGATTGATGGGACTTCTCCTTACTTTCCTTTGCATGTGGTTGCTTAAGAAAAAAGTATCTCCAATCACAATCATCCTTGCCCTCTTTGCAGTTGGTATCGCAGCTCGTTTCTTCGGTATCATGTAATCTCGGTGAGAATATATAAACAAAAAAGAATCAGGATTAAACCTGATTCTTTTTGTGTATCAACTTTTTCTTCTAGTCAGATAATGCAAGCCCCCAATCACCACTGCTAGGATGGCTACATAGACGACTTGGGTGGTTTCTAGAGGTACAAAAGTTCCTTGCAGGATAAATGTATTGGCAAGTACGCCAACAAGGGCTGCAAGGCTCAAAAATGCGAGCAAGACCAGCTTGTATCGATTAAAGGGAATGCTGACCTTGGCAACTAGACACAGACCATTGATCAAAGCAAGGAGGAAGCAAATAAATTTGACTTGACCTGAGACAGTGATAAAGAAGTTCGTCAAGAGTACACTAGCAACCAGAATGCTACCACCAATCGCAGCATTGGTCAAAATATCTCGCATAAAATGTGTGCTGACCTTTTCTTTATTGGACTCAAAAGTTAGGAAGAAAGATGGAATCCCAATCGTAATAGCTGAAATGATTGTAAACTGAATAGGGATAAAGGCGAATTCCAAACCAAATACCACACTCAAAATGGCAAACACGATGGAGAAGAAGGTCTTTGTCAGAAAGAGAGAGGCTACCTTTTGGATGTTATTGATGACACGGCGTCCTTCCATCAAGATATCATAAAATACTGCAAAATCATCAGTGAGAAAAACAATATTGGATACACTTTTGGCTGCACTCGTTGCTCCCTTCATTGCGAAACTAATATCTGCTTTCTTAAGAGCTAGAACATCATTGACCCCGTCACCGCTCATGGCAACTGTCTTACCAGCCTTTTGCAAAACGGTCACCATCTTTTCTTTCTGCTCAGGTGTCACTCGACCAAATATTTCGTTTTCCAAGACCACTCTTTCAAAGTCATCATTGCTCACCTTGGTCATATCAATCGCACGGGCTTCTTCCTTAAAACCTGCCTTACGAGCCACCCCATATACAGCCACATGATTATCACCACTGATAATCTTCACTTCAACACCTTGAGATTCAAAATAGTCAAAGGTTTCCTTAGTATTTTCCTTGATCTCATCTGACAGAACGACATGCCCCAATAGTTCCATTTCGGATGGGCTTGTAATCTGGTCCTTGCTATGAGCAAGCGATAAGATTCGAAAACCTTGCTGTTTGAGATCTTCATAGTAGGCATCCATCGGCTGGGTAAAGCCTAAAAACTCATAGGCTCCGAAAAAATAGGTCCCACCCTCTTTTACTTGAACAAAGGAATACTTGTTTTTGCTTGAAAAGGCACCGACTTCTTGAACTTCCCACTTTTTCTCACAAGTTAAGTAAGTCTTCAGAGCTCGGGAAGTTGCATTTTCATCCTCGAAATAAGCCAGATAAGAAGATAGTTTCTCTGCTACATTAACATCCATTTCTTGGACCTTCATATTACCAGTCGTGATGGTACCTGTCTTATCAAAACAAAGAACATCTACTCGCGCCAAGGTCTCTACACAGTATAGTTCCTGCACTAGAACCTTCTTTTTGGCCAGCTTCATGGCTGCTACCGCTAGGGAGACGCTGACCAAGAGAATCAAACCCTCTGGAATCATGCCGACCAAGGCACCTGAACTTCCTAAAACAATTTCAACATAAGACCGTCCTAGACTAAAACCTCTGACATAGAGCAGAATGGCAACTGGCACCAGCAAGATCGAGACGATTTTTAAAATCTTATCCATGTAATCGCGCAGTTGAGAAGGGTATTTTTTGAATTCCTTGCTGGATTTTGCGAGTTTGTTGATATAACTATCGGGACCCACAGCCGTTGCCATAACCAGACAAGTACCGCTGACGACATTGCTTCCGCTCATCAGCTTGTCACCAACTGTTTTAAAGACCGAATCACTCTCACCAGTCAGCAAGGACTCATCAACTTCAATATTCCCTTCAAGGACTTCTGCATCGACAGGCACCTGATCACCCAGATTGAGATGCAGATACTCACCCAGAACGATGTCCTCCGGATCAATCTCAATTGTTTGACCATCTCGGTTGACTCTATACTTACTTTTACCAAGCAAACTTAGCTTTTCCAAGGCATTTTTTGAACGCACTTCTTGGAAAATCCCGATGGCTGTATTGATAGCAATCACACCTAAAAAGAGCATATTTTCAAATCGCAAGGTTGTGGCTACCAGAACTGCCAGAGCCAAGTTCATGGCATTAAAAAAGGTAAAAATATTTGAAACGACAATTTCCTTGGTTGTTTTGTAGGGTTTAATGTCGCTGATGTTTCGTTGACGATCCTTGATGTCTTGGCTACTTAAATACTTCATTTCTACTCCGATATCCTTTTGTACTACTATAGTAACACATATCTTTCTCTCTGTCACTTAAAGACTCAAAATAAGGAGAACTCACTTGACAAGCATCATCTATCGCCACTTTAAGAAGGACTTAAAAAGAGGCTAGAATTTTCCTAACCTCTTTTCTCTATGCTTTATTCTGCCAAGGCTCCCATTGGATCCCATGGTGCAAGTACTATTGGTTCTGCTTCATAGGCAGCTTGTTCTTCTGCTGTCAGCAATTCTTTACGGACAACGATTTGGTAAGTGTATTCGTCCATCCAAGCGTCTGAGGCGACAAAGTAACCATCTGCACCGACCTTGTCTCCCCATGAGTTTTCAACTTTCCACTTGGTTGACTTGCCATTTTCGTCCAAGTCCACACCTGTCAAGACCATGGCGTGGGTCATCAAACTTTCACTGTAGTCCAAACGTCCAGCCTTGTCTTGAGTGAGTTGAATATCCATGCTTGATTCAAAGTCATAAACATCAGTCGCAAGGATTCCAGCTTTGCGGTTGCTGAGCTGGCCGACATCTGAACCAAACCAAACAGTTTCTCCTGTTTGCATTTGGGCAATCGCCAATTCTTTTAAGCGCTCCATCGGTACGTTGATGTAACGAACTGCACGGCTACCAACCACATTTCCCAACATCTCAACTGTGTAAGATTTACCGTAAGGCTTGTCAGCAGTTGGAGCATTGATAACAGAAACGTAGTCTTCTAGAGGAAGATTGACATATTTCTTGTAAAACTCTTGTGGCGTGATACCCTTTTCGCTTTGGTAGTTATCATCCTTATCGCGATAAGCAAAGTCAAATTTACGCGGTGGAAGACCTAGTGACATAGCAAGGAAGTTAAAGATTTCTTGCAAGAGGTCTTCTTTCTTAGCTTGAACAGTCGCTTGGTCAGCACCAGAAGCGAGCAAGTCACGCAAGATTTGGGCATCTTGGCGAAGCAATTTGTTAAGAATTGCATTGAGCTCACGGCTATTACTAGATGAAACAGACTCAGGGTAAACTGACTTAGGAACGACACCATATTTTTCAAAGAGGGCAACGACCATATCCCATTGACCACCATCTTGTTGTGGAGTTTGGAGTAGGAAGCTAACCTTGCGGCTCGTCAAGTCTTGGTCTGCAGTCGCAATCACTTGCTCCAAGAACCAGTTGGATTTCTCGTACTTGTCCCAGAAGAATGTGTGGGCTTGTGACAACTCAAAGTTTTCCAGTTTGTATTGAGAGATGAGTTTGTGGCGGAAGGTGTTGAGAGCTGCAAACATCCAGCAACGACCAGACGCTTTCTGGTTAGTAACCTTGTCCTTGGTCAAATCAAGCGAGAAAACAGGTGTATTGTCTACATGGCTTTGACGACGTTCCAGGGCTGCAAAAATTCCGTTATGGCTGGCAGCATTTTCAATGGCTTGGTACTTGACATTTGCTTCATAGTTGGCAAATAGTTTATCTGTAAATGATTCTTGAATCGCGTTCATAGATTCCTCCTTTTATTCTACTGTCTATTATAACTCTTTTCACAAAGGAAGCAACCGAAAAACTTAAAAAGGCAAGGACATTCTCCTCACCTTTTCTAACATAATCCAAACTAAGCAATACTAGCAAGGAGATTTTCTAACTCCTCCTTGGTCAAACGACGCCATTCTCCTTGTCCTAAGTTCTCATCCAAGGCTAAAGTTCCCATCGTCAAACGTTGTAGATCCACCACTTCCTTGCCACAGTAGGCCACCATTCGTTTGACCTGATGGAATTTCCCTTCAGCAATGGTCACACGAACCAGACTTTGATTCTTTACTGAATCTAACGACACAATCTCCAGCTTAGCTGGCTGGCAGGTAAAGTCCTTGAGCGGAATGCCCTTGGCAAATGTCTCCACATCTTCTTGGGTCATAATTCCCTCGACTTGTGCCAGATAGGTCTTATCCACATGACGTTTGGGTGAAAGAAGAGCGTGAGCTAGTTTGCCGTCATTGGTCAAGAGTAGGAGACCATGCGTGTCAATATCCAAGCGCCCTACTGGGAAAACTTCCTTGGTCCGAGCAATATCATCCAACAAGTCCAACACCGTTCTATGTATAGAATCCTCAGTCGCTGAAATAACTCCTTGGGGCTTGTTCATCATGTAGTAGACAAACTCTTCATACTCTAGCACTTGGCCATCAAAGCGAATTTCGTCTTTTTCTTCATTTATTTGCAATTTTGCTGATTTTTCTTTCTTGCCATTGACCGTCACGCGTCCAGCCTTGAGCAAGTTTTTGACCTCCGTCCGACTTCCCACAGCGCATGCAACTAAAAATTTATCTAATCTCATAAAACTATTATATCATACTCAAAAGGAGGCTGGTACAATGACCAACCTCCTTTTCTTTTCATACTCTTCAAAAATCTCTTCAAACCGCGTCAACTTCCATCTGCAACCTCAAAACAGTGTTTTGAGCTGACTTCGTCAGTTCTATCTATAACCGCAAAGCAGTGCTTTGAGCAGCCTGCGGCTAGTTTCCTAGTTTACTCTTTGATTTTCATTGAGTATCAGATTTAAGAAATTAACTTCCTCGTCTCCAGAAAATAGCTAAGACAACCATAGCACCTAAAACAGCTGGAACAATAGCTATCCCCGCTAGGTTTGGACCCCAAGTCCCAAAGAGCAGGTGCCCCAAAGAAGCACCAATCCAGCCGAGAAACATTTTCCCAAAGCATCCCATGCTTTCTCCGCGATTGGTTAAAGCACCTGCCAAGAGTCCCACTAGGAGACCAACAAACATACTTCCAAGCATAGCTTCTCCTTAAATTGCCCAGTCTCCATTACGGAAGAGTGGTACGCGTGTTCCATCCTCACGGATACCATCGATATCCATTTGACTCGAACCAATCATAAAGTCCACGTGAACATCTGAACGGTTCAGTCCTGCAGCTTCAAGCTCTTCTTCGCTCATCTCTGCCCCACCAACAACGCTAGTCGCATAGGCTGCACCGATAGCCAAGTGGTTTGAAGCATTCTCATCGAAAAGCGTGTTAAAGAAGGTAATGCCTGACTGAGAAATTGGGCTTGGATCTGGTACCAAGGCACATTCCCCCAAGGCACGAGCACCTGCATTTTCAAAGACAAGGTCTTTCATGACCTGATCACCCTTTTCAGCAGTAATGTCAACGATTTGTCCATCCTTGAAGGTTACTTTAATGCCTTCGATGATATTTCCGTTGTAGCTAAGTGGTTTTGTAGAGGTTACATAGCCATCTGCACGACGGAAGTCAGGAGCCGTAAAGACTTCTTCTGTCGGCATATTTGGCAAGAATCCTTCTCCCTGTGCATTGATAGCACCAGCTGATTCCCAAACGTGGTTCTTTGGCAAGCCAAGTATCAAATCTGTCCCTGGAGCTGTGTAGTGAAGGGCTGAAAATTGTTCTTTATTAAGCATTTCCGCCTTGCTCTTAAGGATTGCTGCATGTTCTTCCCAAGCCTTAACTGGATCTTCTTCGTAGACACGGCAAGTTTTGAAGATTTGATCCCAAAGGAGGTCCACTGCTTCTTCATCGCTCGCAGCATTTGGAAAGACCTTCTTAGCCCACTCAAGCCCTGCTGCAGCTGCTACAGTCCAGCTAACCTTGTTGGATTGCGTTGCGATACGCATTGGCTTCATGGCAAGTCCCATAGCTTTGGCAGAAGCTGAAAGCTTGTCAGCATCCACTCCGTTCAAGGCACCTGGGTCAGAAGAACGGACACCAAGACGACTAGCCTTGTTTTCCAAGAGGTAGTTCATCTCAGCAATCTTGTATTCTGGCACATTGTTCAGACGCTCTATCGGCGCGTGGAGGAATTTCTCACGGTTGATCACATCATCTGTCCACTGAACGATGACCTCATGCGCACCCAAGGCATAGGCTTCTTTCACGATCAAATGCGCCAACTCACGTTGCTCCACATCGATGGAAAGGGTCAAGGTGTGACCAGGTTGCACGTTAATTCCATTCGCAACCAACAATTTCGCATATTTTTCTAGATTTTCTTTAAAATTTGGTAAAACCATTTTGTTTTTCCTTTTCTTTTGTTATTTCTCTTTAAACAAGGACAGCAGGCTAACTGCTGCCACAGTACCACAAATCAAAGCGGTCATTTTCAAAATCGTATCAGGGTCAAGATCCAGCTGGTAATCAAACACCTTTTGCGCTGGCTTATCCTGAGCGGAAATGGTAAGTTTCATAAAAACCTCTTTCTATATTTTAGAAAAACTCATCAAACAAACTCAACTGGTTATCCTCTGGCATATTGCCGAGAATCCCCATTTCATCCATCTTTTCAACCAAGGTAGATGACAGTCCGCCACGCTTGCGGAGTTCTGTCTTAGAGAGGAATTCGCCCTCTTCACGCGCTCGTACCAGTTGCTTGGCAACGTTTTCTCCCAGACCATCCATTGCTACAAATGGTGGGATAAGAGTATCTCCGTCGATGATGAATTCAGTCGCATCACTACGATAGAGATCTAACTTGCCAAACTTAAAGCCACGTTCCCACATTTCATTGACAATCTCAAGAGTTGTATAGAGGTCAATCTCCACATTAGAGGCTTCATTATTCTTCCGTTTTTCAGCGATTTCTTCCATTCTACGCTTGATAGCATCCAAGCCGGCACCCATAGTCTTGATATCAAAGGCCTTAGCACGGATTGAGAAGTAAGCACAGTAATAATAAATGGGATGGTGAACCTTGAAGTAGGCCACACGCAAGGCCATCATAACGTAGGCTGCCGCATGGGCCTTAGGGAACATATACTTGATTTTTCCACAGGATTCGATATACCACTCTGGCACCTTATTAGCCTTCATGGCTTCGATATAGCCATTTCGCTCTTCTTCTGAAATCTTCAGCCACAAGCCCTTACGTACCCGTTCCATGATGGTAAAGGCCATCTTAGGCTCGAGACCCGCATGCATGAGGTAAACCATGATGTCGTCCCGACAACCGATAACGGTTGATAGGTCCGCAATCCCTTGCTTGATCAAATCCTGGGCATTTCCCAACCACACATCGGTACCGTGGGATAGACCTGAGAGCTGAAGCAACTCTGCAAAAGTCGTCGGATGCGTCTCGTCTACCATCCCACGTACAAAGTTGGTTCCAAACTCTGGAATCCCCAGCATCCCCGTCGGTGTACCGATTTGCTCAGGAGTCACCCCAAGAACATCAGTTCCTGAAAAGAGGGCCATCACGCCTTCATCATCCATAGGAATTTCATTAGGATCAATCCCAGACAAGTCCTGCAGTTTCCGAATCATGGTCGGATCATCATGTCCCAGCACATCGAGTTTGAGGACGTTCTCATCGATATCGTGGAAGTTAAAGTGAGTCGTCTGCCATTCAGCCGTCACGTCATCTGCTGGATACTGAACAGGCGTAAAGTCGTAAACGTCCATGTAGTTCGGAATAACAACGATTCCTCCCGGGTGTTGTCCTGTTGTCCGCTTGACACCAGCCGCACCCTGAGCGAGGCGTTCCACCTCTGCATCACGATAAAACTTCCCATAGTCTCTCTCATAGCCCTTGACAAATCCATAGGCAGTCTTAGCAGCTACCGTACCAACCGTTCCTGCACGGAAGGCATATTCCTCACCAAAGATATCACGCACATCCAAGTGGGCGCTAGGCTGGTCTTCTCCCGAAAAGTTCAAGTCAATATCGGGAACCTTATCTCCATCAAAACCAAGGAAGGTCTCGAAAGGAATATCCTGTCCATTTTTGCTGAGTTTGTGGCCACAGTTTGGACAGTCCTTATTAGGCATATCAAAACCTGAACCATAAGAACCATCGGTGATAAACTCGCTGTACTGACACTGACCACAGACATAGTGAGGGGAGAGAGGATTGACCTCCGTAATCCCGATCATGGTCGCAACGAAACTGGAACCGACAGATCCACGAGAACCCACCAAGTAGCCCCGTTCATTGGAACGTTGCACCAGCATCTGCGATGCCAGATAAATCACGGCAAATCCATTCCCCAGAATGGAAGTTAATTCTTTTTCAATCCGCAAATCAACGATATCTGGCAGAGGATTTCCATAAATCTCAAAAGCTTTCTTATAGGTTAGCTCAGCGACCGTTTCTTCCGCCTTGTCGATGAAAGGTGTGTACAAGTCACCCTTAACAACCTCAACAGGTTCAAAAATATCTGCCATGGCATTGGTGTTTTCAATGACTAATTTGCGTGCTAAATCTTCTCCCAAGAAAGCAAATTCATCCAACATTTCATTGGTCGTTCTAAAATGAGCTTTCGGAAGAGGAGCTGGTTGGGCATGTTCACCATGACCGATGGTTCGGTTAATCATAGCCCCCTGGCCCAAACTACGGACGATAATTTCACGGTAAATCTCTTCTTCCGGTTCGATATAATGGACATTTCCCGTAGCCAGAACAGGCTTGCCAAGACGGTCCCCAACCTCTATCAAACTCTTGATAATAGTCTGGAGTTCCTCCATATCCTTGACCTGTTCTTTAGCAATCAAGGGAGCATAGATAGCTGGTGGCATGACCTCGATAAAGTCATAATACTTGGCCACCTCAACCGCCGCATCCACACCTTGGGAAACAACTGCGTCAAAAACTTCGCCCTCCGAGCAAGCCGACCCCAAAATCAAGCCCTCCCGATGGGCGTCTAGAACCGTTCTCGGAATCCGTGGCACCCCTTCAAAATACTTGGTGTTAGACAAAGAAACCAGTTTAAAGATATTTTTTAGACCTACCTGATTCTTGACATAAATAGTCGCATGCTTGATCCGAGCTTTTTTATAAGAATCTGGACTAATCAAATCAATGTTTAGTCTAGCTAAATCAGTCACACCATGTTTCTCTGCCACCTCTTTGATAAAGATGAAGAGCAGACGACCAGTAGCTTCCGCATCGTAGTTGGCCATGTGGTGGTGTTCCAGTGCTACACCAAAACGCTTAGTCAAAGGCCCCAAACCATGACGTTTATACTCAGGATAGAGATTTCTAGCAAACTCCAGCGTATCGATGACTGGCTGGCTAATCTTAGGCAGACCATGACGCTCATAGTTAGCATTCATAAAGCCAACGTCAAAGGTCGCATTGTGAGCAACTAAGATTGTATCCTTGCAAAATTCTTGGAATTCTTGCAAAACTTGTTCCAGTGGTTTGGCATTTTTGACATGATCATCTGTAATACCAGTCAACTCAGTAGTAAAGGCTGATAATGGATGTCCGGGATTGATAAATTCATCAAATTCGGCAATAACATTCCCCTTATACATCTTAGAGGCCGCAACCTGAATCAAGTCATTATAGATAGCTGAAAGTCCCGTCGTTTCAACGTCAAAGACCACGTAGGTCGCTTCTGACAAGTTCATCTCCACTTCGTTATAAACGATAGGGACACGGTCCTCCACGATATTGGCTTCCATTCCATAGATTAGCTGGATTCCAGCTTTCTTAGCTGCCTTGTAGCCATGTGGGAAGGATTGAACATTTCCATGGTCGGTGATGGCAACCGCCTTGTGCCCCCACTTAGCAGCTGTCGCAACGATCTCCTCTACCTCTGGTAGAGCATCCATGGTCGACATGTTGGTATGAGCATGAAACTCAACCCGACGCCCACCTTCTGGCATCAAATCCTTCCGCTCATAGTGAACAACTTCCTGCACATCCTGGACGTTCATGGTCAAATCACGTGTGAAGTTATTCATCTCCACATTCCCACGAACTCGGAGCCAAGAATTCTTCTTAATGATGTCAAACTTCTGAGCCTCTT
This sequence comes from Streptococcus sp. KHUD_016, assembly GCF_051106465.1. Taxonomy (GTDB): domain Bacteria; phylum Bacillota; class Bacilli; order Lactobacillales; family Streptococcaceae; genus Streptococcus. Next base: position 1,800,513 of record NZ_CP193663.1, read on the forward strand.
CTTCATTCTTAACCCATTTTTGCATTGAAAAACTTGAAGTGTAGTCTGTCATTTTAAAGTTGATCAAAACGCGACCAGTTCTGGTCACCTTATGCTCCACATCAAAAACGACCCCTTCAAAGACCAGGCGATTTTCCTCAGTCGTCACGTCGATCATCTGGGTAACTTCAGCCTTATCTAGTTTAGGCTTGGCCGCAGCCTTTTTAGCCTGAAAATCAAAGGCTGGCTTCTCTTCTACTGGAGGAGGAGCCATTTGTTCCAGTTGCTCCATAGCCCGGAGCGCTTCCTCATTGGCAGCTTGAACAATCTGTTCATTCTCCGTATGGAAGGCTTTCTCCTGCTCTTGTGTAAGAGCATCATTCTTTTCTATTTGGCATACAAAAGCTGGAAAACCAAACTTTTCGAGTTGCTTTGCCAAATTAGGAAGATGATTCTTCTTAAAGTGCTCCTTATCAATCGCCTCTGAACCTTCAATAATGAGTTGATTTCCCTCCGCACGAACGTTTAAATTCTGGTAAAGAGATTTAAACCCTTGACTTGCACACGGACCTTCAGAAAAAGCCTCTCTATAGTAGGCCTGCAAGAGTTCATTTGAAAATTCTTGAGAAAGAACCTTGATTTCGAAAACAGCTCGATTCCCTGTCTTAGAAAATTCTTCACCAAGCCCTTTCTTTAACTCCAAAAAGATTTCAATCGGTAAAATATTAGAAAATACAAAATGAAATTCCCAAATCTTACTAATTTTATGAACCACAACACGCTCAATTCTGGCATCAACAAGAGCAGGATCCCGTCTCAATTGATCAGAGATTCCCAGTTGATTCATTAAAATTTCAAACTTACTTGACATTCATTTTCCTCACATTATTCTCTTACTATTTTACCATAATTAAAGAAAATATATGACTAGTACCATTCCTTAAGCACTGCTAGTTTACACAAATTTGTTCCATAAACAAAAAAGAAGACTCTCAGAATCTCCTTAGTAAATAAAAAAAGATACCTTTAAGTATCCTCGTAATCAATCGGGAAGACAGGATTCGAACCTGCGACACCTTGGTCCCAAACCAAGTACTCTACCAAGCTGAGCTACTTCCCGCGTTAAATAAAAAAATGCACCCTAGAGGAGTCGAACCTCTAACCGCCTGATTCGTAGTCAGGTACTCTATCCAGTTGAGCTAAGGGTGCTCATCATTATATGCCGAGGACCGGAATCGAACCGGTACGATCGTTACCAATCGCAGGATTTTAAGTCCTGTGCGTCTGCCAGTTCCGCCACCCCGGCCTCTCTAAGCGAACGACGGGATTCGAACCCGCGACCCCCACCTTGGCAAGGTGGTGTTCTACCACTGAACTACGTTCGCATCGACCTCTTATTCTATATAAAAAAATGCCGGCTACATGACTTGAACACGCGACCCTCTGATTACAAATCAGATGCTCTACCAACTGAGCTAAGCCGGCTACTTTCTATTATGCGGGTTAAGGGACTTGAACCCCCACGCCGTTAAGCGCCAGATCCTAAATCTGGTGCGTCTGCCAATTCCGCCAAACCCGCAAATATGACCCGTACTGGGCTCGAACCAGTGACCCATTGATTAAAAGTCAATTGCTCTACCAACTGAGCTAACGAGTCTAAAATAACTTCCGTTATCTTAAACGGTCCCGACGGGAATCGAACCCGCGATCTTCGCCGTGACAGGGCGACGTGATAACCGCTACACTACGGGACCTATGGGAGTTAACGGGATCGAACCGCTGACCCTCTGCTTGTAAGGCAGATGCTCTCCCAGCTGAGCTAAACTCCCAAAAAGGAAGTCTCTAAACTTCCTATTCTGCTAAGCGACTTCCATATCTCACAGGGGGCAACCCCCAACTACTTCCGGCGTTCTAGGGCTTAACTACTGTGTTCGGCATGGGTACAGGTGTATCTCCTAGGCTATCGTCACTTAACTCTGAGTAATACCTACTCAAAATTGAATATCTATCAAATACCAAGAAAACCTCACACTTCGTATTCTCAGTTACTTTGGATAAGTCCTCGAGCTATTAGTATTAGTCCGCTACATGTGTCGCCACACTTCCACTTCTAACCTATCTACCTGATCATCTCTCAGGGCTCTTACTGATATATAATCATGGGAAATCTCATCTTGAGGTGGGTTTCACACTTAGATGCTTTCAGCGTTTATCCCTTCCCTACATAGCTACCCAGCGATGCCTTTGGCAAGACAACTGGTACACCAGCGGTAAGTCCACTCTGGTCCTCTCGTACTAGGAGCAGATCCTCTCAAATTTCCTACGCCCGCGACGGATAGGGACCGAACTGTCTCACGACGTTCTGAACCCAGCTCGCGTGCCGCTTTAATGGGCGAACAGCCCAACCCTTGGGACCGACTACAGCCCCAGGATGCGACGAGCCGACATCGAGGTGCCAAACCTCCCCGTCGATGTGAACTCTTGGGGGAGATAAGCCTGTTATCCCCAGGGTAGCTTTTATCCGTTGAGCGATGGCCCTTCCATACGGAACCACCGGATCACTAAGCCCGACTTTCGTCCCTGCTCGAGTTGTAGCTCTCGCAGTCAAGCTCCCTTATACCTTTACACTCTGCGAATGATTTCCAACCATTCTGAGGGAACCTTTGGGCGCCTCCGTTACCTTTTAGGAGGCGACCGCCCCAGTCAAACTGCCCGTCAGACACTGTCTCCGATAGGGATAACCTATCCGGGTTAGAGTGGCCATAACACAAGGGTAGTATCCCAACAACGTCTCCTTCGAAACTGGCGTCCCGATCTCATAGACTCCTACCTATCCTGTACATGTGGTACAGACACTCAATATCAAACTGCAGTAAAGCTCCATGGGGTCTTTCCGTCCTGTCGCGGGTAACCTGCATCTTCACAGGTACTAAAATTTCACCGAGTCTCTCGTTGAGACAGTGCCCAAATCATTACGCCTTTCGTGCGGGTCGGAACTTACCCGACAAGGAATTTCGCTACCTTAGGACCGTTATAGTTACGGCCGCCGTTTACTGGGGCTTCAATTCATACCTTCGGATTACTCCTAAGCACTCCTCTTAACCTTCCAGCACCGGGCAGGCGTCACCCCCTATACATCATCTTACGATTTAGCAGAGAGCTGTGTTTTTGATAAACAGTTGCTTGGGCCTATTCACTGCGGCTGACTTAAAGTCAGCACCCCTTCTCCCGAAGTTACGGGGTCATTTTGCCGAGTTCCTTAACGAGAGTTCTCTCGCTCACCTGAGGCTACTCGCCTCGACTACCTGTGTCGGTTTGCGGTACGGGTAGAGTATGTTTAAACGCTAGAAGCTTTTCTTGGCAGTGTGACGTCACTAACTTCGCTACTAAACTTCGCTCCCCATCACAGCTCAATGTTATAGATATAAGCATTTGACTCATATCACACCTCACTGCTTAGACAGACACTTCCATTCGTCTGCTTTAGTTAGCCTACTGCGTCCCTCCATCACTACATACTCTAGTACAGGAATATCAACCTGTTGTCCATCGGATACACCTTTCGGTCTCTCCTTAGGTCCCGACTAACCCAGGGCGGACGAGCCTTCCCCTGGAAACCTTAGTCTTACGGTGGACAGGATTCTCACCTGTCTTTCGCTACTCATACCGGCATTCTCACTTCTATGCGTTCCAGCACTCCTCACGGTATACCTTCTTCACACATAGAACGCTCTCCTACCATACCTATAAAGGTATCCACAGCTTCGGTAAATTGTTTTAGCCCCGGTACATTTTCGGCGCAGGGTCACTCGACTAGTGAGCTATTACGCACTCTTTGAATGAATAGCTGCTTCTAAGCTAACATCCTAGTTGTCTGTGCAACCCCACATCCTTTTCCACTTAACAATTATTTTGGGACCTTAGCTGGTGGTCTGGGCTGTTTCCCTTTCGACTACGGATCTTAGCACTCGCAGTCTGACTGCCGACCATAATTCATTGGCATTCGGAGTTTATCTGAGATTGGTAATCCGGGATGGACCCCTCACCCAAACAGTGCTCTACCTCCAAGAATCTTTATGTCGACGCTAGCCCTAAAGCTATTTCGGAGAGAACCAGCTATCTCCAAGTTCGTTTGGAATTTCTCCGCTACCCACAAGTCATCCAAGCACTTTTCAACGTGCCCTGGTTCGGTCCTCCAGTGCGTCTTACCGCACCTTCAACCTGCTCATGGGTAGGTCACATGGTTTCGGGTCTACGACATGATACTAAGGCGCCCTATTCAGACTCGGTTTCCCTGCGGCTCCGTCTCTTCAACTTAACCTCGCATCATATCGTAACTCGCCGGTTCATTCTACAAAAGGCACGCTCTCACCCATTAACGGGCTCGAACTTGTTGTAGGCACACGGTTTCAGGTTCTATTTCACTCCCCTCCCGGGGTGCTTTTCACCTTTCCCTCACGGTACTGGTTCACTATCGGTCACTAGGGAGTATTTAGGGTTGGGAGATGGTCCTCCCAGATTCCGACGGGATTTCACGTGTCCCGCCGTACTCAGGATACTGCTAGGTACAAAGACTATTTTAAATACGAGGCTATTACTCTCTTTGGCTGATCTTCCCAAATCATTCTTCTATAATCTTTGAGTCCACATTGCAGTCCTACAACCCCGAAGAGTAAACTCTTCGGTTTGCCCTCCTGCCGTTTCGCTCGCCGCTACTAAGGCAATCGCTTTTGCTTTCTCTTCCTGCAGCTACTTAGATGTTTCAGTTCACTGCGTCTTCCTCCTCACATCCTTAACAGATGCGGGTAACAGGTAGTACCTGTTGGGTTCCCCCATTCGGAAATCCCTGGATCATCGCTTACTTACAGCTACCCAAGGCATATCGTCGTTTGTCACGTCCTTCTTCGGCTCCTAGTGCCAAGGCATCCACCGTGCGCCCTTATTAACTTAACCTTATTTTTTGACCTTTCAGTCATAAACTCTTTTAATACTACAGCGTTTCGGTTTATTTTCTTGTTACTATTTGATATAGATATTCAATTTTCAATGTGCATTACTTGGTGATCTCTCACCAATGGAGCCTAGCGGGATCGAACCGCTGACCTCCTGCGTGCAAAGCAGGCGCTCTCCCAGCTGAGCTAAGGCCCCACAAGACCTCTCAAGACTAAACAAGACCAATGTGCAGTTCCTTATCCTTAGAAAGGAGGTGATCCAGCCGCACCTTCCGATACGGCTACCTTGTTACGACTTCACCCCAATCATCTATCCCACCTTAGGCGGCTGGCTCCTAAAAGGTTACCTCACCGACTTCGGGTGTTACAAACTCTCGTGGTGTGACGGGCGGTGTGTACAAGGCCCGGGAACGTATTCACCGCGGCGTGCTGATCCGCGATTACTAGCGATTCCGACTTCATGTAGGCGAGTTGCAGCCTACAATCCGAACTGAGACTGGCTTTAAGAGATTAGCTTGCCGTCACCGGCTTGCGACTCGTTGTACCAGCCATTGTAGCACGTGTGTAGCCCAGGTCATAAGGGGCATGATGATTTGACGTCATCCCCACCTTCCTCCGGTTTATTACCGGCAGTCTCGCTAGAGTGCCCAACTGAATGATGGCAACTAACAATAGGGGTTGCGCTCGTTGCGGGACTTAACCCAACATCTCACGACACGAGCTGACGACAACCATGCACCACCTGTCACCTCTGTCCCGAAGGAAAACTCTATCTCTAGAGCGGTCAGAGGGATGTCAAGACCTGGTAAGGTTCTTCGCGTTGCTTCGAATTAAACCACATGCTCCACCGCTTGTGCGGGCCCCCGTCAATTCCTTTGAGTTTCAACCTTGCGGTCGTACTCCCCAGGCGGAGTGCTTAATGCGTTAGCTGCGGCACTAAACCCCGGAAAGGGTCTAACACCTAGCACTCATCGTTTACGGCGTGGACTACCAGGGTATCTAATCCTGTTTGCTCCCCACGCTTTCGAGCCTCAGCGTCAGTTACAAGCCAGAGAGCCGCTTTCGCCACCGGTGTTCCTCCATATATCTACGCATTTCACCGCTACACATGGAATTCCACTCTCCCCTCTTGCACTCAAGTTAAACAGTTTCCAAAGCGTACTATGGTTAAGCCACAGCCTTTAACTTCAGACTTATCTAACCGCCTGCGCTCGCTTTACGCCCAATAAATCCGGACAACGCTCGGGACCTACGTATTACCGCGGCTGCTGGCACGTAGTTAGCCGTCCCTTTCTGGTAAGATACCGTCACAGTGTGAACTTTCCACTCTCACACTCGTTCTTCTCTTACAACAGAGCTTTACGATCCGAAAACCTTCTTCACTCACGCGGCGTTGCTCGGTCAGACTTCCGTCCATTGCCGAAGATTCCCTACTGCTGCCTCCCGTAGGAGTCTGGGCCGTGTCTCAGTCCCAGTGTGGCCGATCACCCTCTCAGGTCGGCTATGTATCGTCGCCTTGGTGAGCCGTTACCTCACCAACTAGCTAATACAACGCAGGTCCATCTGGTAGTGATGCAATTGCACCTTTTAAGCAAATGTCATGCAACATCTACTATTATGCGGTATTAGCTATCGTTTCCAATAGTTATCCCCCGCTACCAGGCAGGTTACCTACGCGTTACTCACCCGTTCGCAACTCATCCAGAGAAGCAAGCTCCTCCTTCAGCGTTCTACTTGCATGTATTAGGCACGCCGCCAGCGTTCGTCCTGAGCCAGGATCAAACTCTCATTAAAAGTTTGAGTTCTCACTCATTTCTGTCACTGACAGATTTATTGTTTTTTTCATTGTTCAGTACTATAACTTCAGTTATAGTGCCCTGCACATTGGTTCGTCTTGTTCAGTTTTCAAAGGTCTTTGTCACTCATTCTCTCTCAAGCGACAACTATATTAGTATATCACAGCTACCTGCCTCTGTCAACAGATTTTTTAAACTTTTTTCAAGTTTTTTTAACCGCAATACACCATAGTCCGTACGGGATTCGAACCCGTGTTACCGCCGTGAAAAGGCGGTGTCTTAACCCCTTGACCAACGGACCTGAGTTTTTCAACTCTTTCTATTATACCTACTTTTTTACCTTTGTCAAGGACTTTTTTCCTCTTTACCGAAATTCTGAAAAGATTAGGGAAAGTTCTCTCAGGAGAGCTTTACGTCCTCTAAAGACTTCTCCTCCCATTAGACGGTCTATTAACTCTTGTTTTTCCATACTCTGCTTTGATTTGTAATTCTTTAGAAGTTCGTGAAAGAGATAATAATCGTCCAGCCTGAGTCCTTTTTCTCCTAGACGATGACTAATCTCACTCACCTCTTCATAGGGTTCTTTGTCAAAACGGCGCTTGTGGCTTTCCTGTTTACGGATGTAATCTAGGATACGATTTCTAAACTTTGTTTTAAAGCAGACATATAGTTGATGGCGCTCGCCCTCTAGCAACTCTGGGTTGCGACTCACCAGCTCATACAGACATAACATGCCTTCCTGATCCCAGTCCTCTTTCTCCCACAGATGCAAATGATAATCTTTGCGACACTTATGGACGATTCCCTTGCTTTCTTCATATAAGTTTTTTAGATTCATAGACCTCTCCTTTCTGCATTTAGTTTAACAAAATGCGCGAGTCCATGGGTCTACTTCCTCTATTCTATACTTCTTTATCCCTCAACGGAACATAAAAAGAGAGGCAAAGCCTCTCTGGGGTTATAATTCTGCAATTTGGTTGAGATTCACTTCTGCAATCGTGTCATTACCAAACATAGAGATAATCATCTTCACTTTGTTGTTATCAATTTCAGTAATTTTACCTGTGTAGTCCGCAAAAGCACCATCAATGATGCGGACTGTCTGGCCAACTTCAACGTCAATATCAAACTCTTGAACAGTTTGTCCCATTGAAACCAGAATATCACGGATTTCTTGTTCCAATAGTGGAGTTGGTTTTGATCTGTTCCCGTGTGAGCCGACGAATCCTGTTACGTTAGGTGTGTTTCGAACGACGAACCATGCTTCATCGGTCATGACCATTTCTACAAGGACATAACCTGGAAAGCGATTCTCTTCAATTTCCTTTTTCTTTCCATTTTTCTCAACTTGCACGGTTTGTGTTGGAATCTCAACGCGAAGAATATTATCCAACATGTTATATGTTTGCGCACGTTGCAATAGATTTTCTTTTACCTTATTTTCATAGCCAGAATAAGTTTGTAGAACAAACCATCCCTTGTCAAAACTATCCATGATATTTCCTTTCATACATATATAGAAGAAAGCTAGCAGATGTTCTCCACTTTTCTTCTAAAAAATGTTAATAAATCGAATCAAACCTGATACAATCAACTGGTCAAAAATGTAAATGATGACCACAAAGAAGGCTGTGTATTCCATAATAGAGCGAAAATCTCTCCAGCTTTCTTTGCGAGTTGGCCAAGTTGTTTCTTTAAGAAGTTTAAAAATATCCTTAATAAAACCCATCGTTCTCTCCTATCTCGTTTCTCTATGTGTCGTATATTTTCCACAATGTTTACAAAATTTATTTACTTCTAGTCGTGTTGGCTTGGGGTTCCCACTAATTTTGATTGAGTAATTCCTTGAACCACAAACTGCACAAGCTAGGCTTGCTTTTTTTAGTGCCATAACGCCTCCATCTTATCTATTATAACAAGAAACCTAGGCTTTGACAAGCCTCTTAACGAAATAGATTAAGGATTGAGTCCCATATTGTCTGGGCTTTTTCTTTTATTTTAGCTTCTGAAATCGCACGTCCTGCTTCATCTACAAGATTTTGTGCACGACTACGAATATCTCCTATCGGGTCCTCAGACTGGTTTGTCTCATTTTCAACAACCTGCTTTTTCGTATTTTCTGGTTCAATACCATTTTGTTTATAGGCATTCTCCACTGTAAAGGTGCTACCTGGAGTGTAAGGCAAAATGGTATTAGCCATACTTCTAAAAACATGGGCTGCTCCATTTGAGGTCGAACCTGCTAGATAATGATTCTCATCTGTTGTTGGGAAGCCGAGCCAGTGGCTGATTACCACATCTGGAGTATAACCGATCACCCACTGGTCACTGGTATATTCCGGGTTGAAAACAGCTTCAGTCGTACCTGTTTTACCAGCCATAACGTAATCCGCTGGTGACGAACTAATTCCTGTACCATTGGTAAATGTTCCTAGCATCATACTGGTCATTTTATCAGCTACCGACTTATCAATCACTCGTTTTTGGGAGTTTTTATGACTCTTGATGACCTGACCGCTGGCATTTTCAATACGAGTGATGAAATGTGCTTCAGGCATTAACCCCCCATTAGCAAAGGCTGCATAGGCTTGAGCCATCTGGAGAGGATTCGTTTCTACGCCTCCACCGAGAGCGACTCCAAGAACTCGATCAACCTTTTCCATATTCAGACCAAATCTCTCCCCAGCGTCAAAAGCTTTGTCAATACCTAATGCATTTACAGTCGCAACTGCAGGGAGGTTGAGTGATTCCGCCAAGGCCTGATACATAGGTACTTCTGGAGATGTCTTAATACCTGCATAGTTGTCTACTTGATAACTGTTGTACTGCATCGTATGATTATCCAGTTGCTTGTTCAAAGCCCATCCTGCTTCTACTGCAGGTGTATAAACGACTAAAGGTTTAATGGTTGAGCCTGGGCTACGCTTAGACTGAGTGGCATAGTTGAAATTGCGAAAGCCTGGTTTGTCATCACCAGCTACACGACCAACAACTCCACGCACTCCACCAGTCTTGGGTTCTAGAGCGACACTACCTGATTCGGCATGCGTTCCGTCTTCTGCTGTTGGAAATAGCGAAGTGTTTTCATAAATAACCTGCATGTTTGCTTGGTAGTTTTGGTCAAGCTCTGTGTAGATTCGATAGCCGTTGTTAACAATCTCTTCTTCTGTGAGATTGTACTTGGAAACCGCTTCGTTGACAACTGCATCAAAATAGGACGGGTAACGATAATCCGAAACTTTGCCTTCATACTTATCTTGCAGTTGAGAAGCCATATCTACTCCAGCCGCTTCGGTCTCTTGATTTTTATCAATATAGCCCGCTGCAACCATATTTTGCAAAACAGTATCCCTACGGTTGGTCGAAGTTTCAACAGAATTTAATGGATTATACAATTCTGGTCCCTTGAGCATCCCTGCTAGAGTGGCCGCCTGATCAAGCGTTAGTTGTGAAGCCGATACACCGAAATATTTCTTACTTGCATCTTCAACACCCCATACCCCATTTCCAAAGTAGGCGTTATTGAGGTACATAGTAAGGATTTGCTCCTTGCTGTATTTCTTGGTCAACTCTAAGGCAAGGAAAAACTCCTTGGCCTTCCGTTCAACGGTCTGATCCTGAGAAAGATAAGCATTTTTTGCCAACTGTTGAGTGATGGTGGATCCCCCTCCAGAACGACCTGCTGTAAGGATAGCTAGAAAGAAACGACCGTAGTTAATTCCATCATTTTTATAGAAGGAACGGTCCTCTGTCGCGACGACAGCATTCTGCAAGTCTTTACTGATATCTGTCAGTTCAACATAGGTTCCCTTTTGACCCGACAGGGCTCCTGCCTCTTTTTCTTCGCGATCAAAAATCAGAGTTCGCGTTTTCAAGGCATTTTGCAAATCATTGACATTGGTAGACTTGGCTATCGCAAATAGGTAGGTTCCTACTATCAAACCTGCACTTAACCCTAAAATGATGACGATTTTTGTCAGATGATAACGACGCCAGAATTTCCGAATTGGGCCTACTTGGGACAATTTTTTTCTATCGCTCCGTGAACGACGCATGCTCGTCGAATCAGACTCCGTGGATTCATTTGTTTCTTTTTTAAAGAGAGAAAGAAACTTCTCAAATAATTTATCTAATTTCATGCGTTTATTTTATCATCTTCACCATAGGAACTCAAGAATTTAGCTACTCCCTATCCAAATAGGGCTTTTTTTGTTACAATATCTGTATGCAATTCACTTTTACATTACCCGAATCCTTGCCTCAAATGACGGTCAAACAATTCCTAGAGGAACAACTCCTCATCCCTAGAAAAATCCGCCATTTTTTGAGAATCAAGAAGAACATCTTAATCAACCACAAAGAAGTTCACTGGAACGAGATGGTCAAACCAGGGGATGTTTGCCAATTGACTTTTGACGAGGAGGATTATCCCTCAAAGGAAATCCTTTGGGGCAACCCAGACCTCGTTCAGGAGATTTATCAAGATCAACATCTCATTGTTGTCAACAAACCCGAGGGGATGAAAACGCACGGTAATCAACCAGATGAAATTGCCCTTCTCAACCATGTCTCTGCCTACGTTGGTCAAACCTGCTATGTCGTTCATCGCCTGGACATGGAAACAAGCGGTTTAGTGCTTTTTGCTAAAAATCCTTTTATCTTACCCATTCTCAATCGTTTGTTGGAAAAAAAGGAAATCGCTCGTGAGTACTGGGCACTTATAGAAGGGCGAGTAGAGAGTAAAGAACTTGTCTTTCGAGATAAAATTGGTCGTGATCGACACGATCGTAGAAAAAGAATAGTCGATGCAAAAAATGGACAATATGCTGAAACACATGTAAGCAGATTAAAGCAATTTCCAAATCATACTACCCTTGTCTGTTGCAAACTAAAGACCGGTCGAACGCATCAAATCCGTATTCACCTCTCTCATCATAAGCACCCTATCCTGGGCGATCCTCTCTATAACTCTAGATCAAAGGTAAGCAGGCTCATGCTTCATGCCTTTCGACTTTCCTTTACTCATCCACTCACCTTAGAACAATTGAGTTTCACTGCCCTCTCGGATACTTTCGAAACAGAATTAAAACAAAATGGATGATAGCATCATCCATTTTTCTATATAATAAAAGCAAGACCAGAAGGCCTTGCTTTTATCGACTCAAGAATTATTTAGCGATTTTTGCAAAGTATTCAAGAGTACGTACAAGTTGTGCAGTGTATGACATTTCGTTGTCGTACCATGATACAACTTTAACCAATTGTTTACCGTCAACGTCAAGAACTTTAGTTTGAGTTGCGTCAAACAATGAACCGTAAGACATACCTACGATATCTGAAGATACGATTGGATCTTCTGTGTAACCGTATGATTCGTTTGAAGCTGCTTTCATAGCTGCGTTCACTTCATCAACAGTAACGTTCTTTTCAAGAACTGCTACCAATTCAGTAACTGATCCAGTTGGAGTTGGAACACGTTGTGCAGATCCGTCAAGTTTACCGTTCAATTCTGGGATTACAAGACCGATAGCTTTAGCAGCACCAGTTGAGTTAGGAACGATGTTTGCAGCACCAGCGCGAGCACGGCGAAGGTCACCACCACGGTGTGGTCCGTCAAGGATCATTTGGTCACCAGTGTAAGCGTGGATAGTAGTCATTAATCCTTCTACAACACCGAAGTTGTCTTGAAGAGCTTTAGCCATTGGAGCCAAGCAGTTTGTAGTACATGAAGCACCTGAGATAACTGTTTCAGTACCGTCAAGAACGTCGTGGTTAGTGTTGAATACGATTGTTTTAACATCGTTTCCACCAGGAGCAGTGATAACAACTTTCTTAGCTCCACCTTTAAGGTGTTTTTCAGCTGCATCTTTCTTAGCAAAGAAACCAGTTGCTTCAAGAACGATTTCTACACCGTCAGTAGCCCAGTCGATTTGTTCTGGATCACGTTCAGCAGAAACTTTAACGAATTTACCGTTAACTTCAAATCCACCTTCTTTAACTTCTACAGTACCGTCGAAACGACCTTGAGTTGTGTCGTATTTCAACAAGTGTGCAAGCATAACTGGATCTGTAAGGTCGTTGATGCGAGTAACTTCAACACCTTCTACGTTTTGGATACGGCGGAAAGCAAGACGACCGATACGTCCGAAACCGTTAATACCAACTTTAACTACCATTAGTGATTTCCTCCTTATGAAAATCATGAAAATTTTATTGTGAAAAGAGTAACTTGAATCACTACAAATCACCTTTCAACAAACCTATTATATAACTATTTGAGTTTAATTGCAAGTACGGGCGTTGATTTTCTCTCCTGCTTTTCTACTTTTTCTCCCCCTTTCATCCATCTATTCTTTTATTTCCAAAGCATATCTCTAGAATCTTTCATAATATCTGCATATTCTCTTCACTATCAAAGTGAAACTACAATTTCAACTCTTTCAGAGTTTACAAAAAAGAGACAGGATAACTCCTGTCTCTAGGCTGATAAACGATTATTTGCGACGTCCTGGACGTTCTGCATAGCCATAGTAAGCATCTGCCATGATTTCTTCCATGTCAGCTACCATTGGCAAGCGAGGGTTAGCAGGTGAACATTGGTCTTCATAAGCAAGCAAGGCAATTTCATGCAAGCTGTCTTTCCAAGCTTTTTCATCGATTCCAAAGCCTTTGAAGTTCATTGTGATTCCAACTGCTTCACCAAGATCGTAAACTGCTTTAGCATACGCTTCAACCGCTTCTTCTGGAGTTGAGTGAGGCAATCCAAGCATTCTAGCAATATCTTGGAATTTTTCGTCAGCTTTCCAGTAGTTATACTTAGGCCATGTAGTCGTCTTAGATGGGCGAGTACCATTGTAACGGATAACGTATGGAAGCAAGATTGCGTTTGTACGTCCGTGAACAGTATGGTGAACCGCACCGATCTTGTGGGCCATTGAGTGGCTCATACCAAGGAAGGCATTGGCAAAGGCCATACCAGCCATTGTAGATGCATTGTGCATTTTTTCGCGAGCTTCTGGATCAGCTGTCTTAACAGATTTTTCCAACCATTCAAAGACAAGTTTGATTGTTTGAAGGGCGATACCGTCTGTGTAGTCGTTAGCAAAGTTTGAAGTGTAGGCTTCAGTCGCGTGAGTCAAGACGTCCATACCTGTGTCCGCAGCGATGAAGTCTGGAACTGACTCAACCAAAGCAGGGTCAACAATCGCAATAGTTGGTGTCAATGAGTAGTCAGCCAATGGGTATTTACGATTGTTTTTCTTATCAGAGATAACGGCAAATGGTGTTACTTCTGAACCTGTACCTGAAGTTGTTGGAATACCAATGTATTTCGCTTTTTTACCAAGTGATGGGAAGCGGAAGGCCCGTTTACGGATATCCATGAATTTTTGAACCAAGTCACGGAAGTCGATTTGTGGTTGTTCGTAGAAGAGCCACATTACTTTCGCTGCATCCATTGGAGAACCACCACCAAGAGCGATGATTGTGTCTGGTTCAAATGCTCTCATTACTTCAGTACCACGTTCTACAGTTGTGATATCTGGGTCTGGTTCAACGTCTGAGAAGACTTGGACAGTTACACGGTTGCTGCGTTTGTTCAATTGGTCAATAATGCGTTGAACAAAACCAAGTTTTTCGATCGATTTGTCTGTAACAATCATAACGCGTTCAATATCTTCACATGTTTGAAGGTATTGGATAGAATTGCGTTCGAAGTAAATTTTTGAAGGAACTTTAAACCACTGCATATTATTTCTACGTTTCCCTACTTTCTTGATGTTTAGAAGGTTGATCGCACTCACGTTATCACCGACTGAGTTGTGTCCATATGAACCACATCCAAGTGTCAATGATGGAATGAAGGCATTGTATACGTCACCGATACCACCGAAAGTAGATGGAGAGTTCCAGATAATACGCATAGCTTTGATTTCTGTACCAAAGCGTTTAGCAAGAGCTTCGTCTTTTGTATGGATGGCTGCTGAGTGACCAAGTCCGTTAAACTCAACCATTTGACGAGCTTTTTTAAGACCGTCTTCTGTATCTTCAGCTTTTAGGACAGCGATAACTGGTGACAATTTTTCACGAGTCAATGGTTCTTTTGGTCCTACTTCTGCACATTCTGCAGCCAAGATGTTTGTTCCTTCTGGAACGCTAAATCCTGCTTGTTCAGCAATCCATGCTGCTGGTTTACCAACGATGTTTGCATTTAGTTTAGCACCTGCACAGTTTTTGCTGTTAGCTTTTACACCGAAACAGAATTCTTCAAGAAGGGCTTTTTCTTTTTTGTTTACAAAGTAAGTGTGATATGATTTGAATTCTTCTACAAATTCGTCATATACTTCTTTATCAATGATAACGGCTTGTTCTGATGCACAGACCATCCCATTATCAAATGACTTAGACATAACAATATCATGAGCAGCTTGACGAAGGTCAGCAGATTTTTCTACATAGGCAGGAACGTTTCCGGCACCTACCCCAAGAGCTGGTTTTCCACATGAGTATGCAGCTTTAACCATGGCATTACCACCAGTTGCAAGGATAGTTGCAACACCTTCGTGGTTCATAAGCGCTCCAGTTGCTTCCATAGATGGTTCTGTAATCCATTGCACACAGTTCTCAGGAGCACCAGCTGCAATCGCTGCATCGCGAACGATTTGTGCTGCGTGAGCTGATGATTCTTGAGCAGATGGGTGGAAGGCAAAAACGATTGGGTTACGTGTTTTCAAAGCAATGAGTGATTTGAAAATCGCTGTTGAAGTTGGGTTTGTTGTCGGAGTGACACCACAGATTACCCCTACAGGCTCCGCAATCTTTGTCAAACCTGTAATTGGATCATCTTCAATAACTCCAACTGTTTTAACTCCACGCATATTGTTCACTACGTGTTCGCAGGCAAATAGGTTTTTTGTTGCCTTGTCTTCAAATACCCCACGGCCAGTTTCTTCAACTGCATGTTGTGCAAGGATACCATGTGCGTCAAGTGCTGCA
The DNA here is from genome assembly GCF_051106465.1 of Streptococcus sp. KHUD_016. Classification (GTDB taxonomy): domain Bacteria; phylum Bacillota; class Bacilli; order Lactobacillales; family Streptococcaceae; genus Streptococcus. The sequence goes on from NZ_CP193663.1 coordinate 1,816,234, forward strand.
ACCGAAGCTTTTGCCACGATATAGTCAACTTGCTCTTGGTTCAACTTGCGCATTTCATCAAGCGCAACCAAGGCTTTTTTCACGAGACCATCGACATGCTTTTCAGCAGCAAGTTGTTTTTCCTCTGGTGTTACTGTTTTTTTATCAGCCATATTATCCTCCATAGCCTTTAAGGATGTTATCCTTTGTTAATTTTTTCACAAGTTTATTATAACTCTTTTTTTATGCTTTGTAAACAGTTTCATAAGCATTTCACAAAGAATTTTTCTGAGATTGTGATTTTTTTCTCAATGCATCTATACAATAGAGTTTTGTCTGGACGATTGTGAAATTATGGAAAAATTTTTTTATTTCACAAAGTTTTTCTAGTTGATAGTTAGTTCTCGAATTTAAGCGAAGAAAGCGTTTTCTTTTCAGACTTTGAAAATAGTCTCCTAACTTGGAGACTACTGTTTTTGCTGGAAAACGCCTTGTTTAAAGGTTCCTTCATAAACGACTTCTTGCTCTGTAGTCAACTTCCCTTGACCTTCAGCCTGACCATTTACAAAATCACCTTCGTATTTCCAGCCATCTTTTGATTGAAAAGTCCCTTTCCCATTAAAGGCTCCATTATTGAAATCACCTGTATATTGGTCTCCATTTTCAAAGGTCAGGGTTCCTTGACCATTCATTTTCCCACGTACCAAGGTGCCATCATAAACAAGAGCTCCACCATCAAGTGTCAAGACACCTTTTTTAGGCGTATTTAGCAGAAATACCGAAAGAGCACAGAGTACCATTACAACTACTGCAACGAGCTCTAACCTAGGACGAGTTAGGTAAACTCTACACTTCTCATAAAATTGTTTAAGCTTTTCCATTGTCACTCTCTTTTTCTAATCGATCTAGCCAGCTTTGACATCCACTTGTGATACGAGCATAGGTTTCCTCAAAATCTCCTGTATACCAAGGATCTGGGACATTTTCAGCCGCAAAAGAGTAGATCTTGTACTGTAGTTCCTGAGGACACATGTGACGCAGATCTGAAACGTTTGAAGCATCCATACCGATAATGTAATCGAACGATTCAAAGTCTTCCCTGCCAATCTGAAGCGATGTTTTATCTTTGTCATATGGAATCTGATATTGCTGGAAAATTCCTTGCGTTCCCTTGTGAATCGGATTGCCATGTTCCCATGATGACGTTGCCCGACTCTCGACGTGGTAATCGCTCGTCATGGACTTCATCACAAACTCTGCCATAGGGCTTCGGCAGATATTTCCTAGGCAAACAAATACTATTTTTTTCATCCCTTTTCCTCTCGTCTCATAGAAAAACGGGAGTGACAGGTCCCGTTTTATTCTTCGATTGCTCCACCTTCGTCAACAACTGTTCCTTCTGGTGTCACAGCTTCTTTGAGTGGCAAAACGGTCTTAATCGCAGCCAATTCAAAAGTCAAATAAACGCCATCTACGTCCAGTACGATTGTACCTTTCTCAGTATCTACTTCATCCACTGTTCCGTAAAGTCCACCAATTGTAATGACTTCATAGCCTTTTTGAAGCTTGTTCAAGCTTTCCATACGCTTTTGCGCTTGTTTCTTTTGAGAACGTTGCATAAAGAACATCAAGGCGAACATACCTACAAGCATGATTAAGAAAGTAATATTTGGATCCATTGTTTTCTCCTTTGTATTTTACATAGGACTACTATATCAAATTTCAGCTACTTTTACAAGATTGTGCCTTGTTTTTATGGTTATAAAAAAATCAGAGTTTTCACTCTGATTTTTGTGATTATTTCAAGTTTTGAACGACGTTGACTAGATTTTCAACTGTAAATCCGTACTCTGCCAATACTTTTGGTGCTGGGGCAGATGCTCCAAAGGTATCAATACCGAGAACTGCACCATCAAGACCAACATATTTGTACCAGTTTTGAGTTGCACCCATTTCGACTGCAACACGACGGCGGACTGCATTTGGAAGGATTTCTTCCTTGTATGCTGCATCTTGTGCGTCAAAGACATCTGTAGATGGCATGCTGACTACGCGGACTTTCGCGCCTTGACTAGCCAATTCTTTGGCAGCTGCGACAGCGAGATTGACCTCTGAACCTGTTGCAATCAATATCGTATCAAAGTCAGCTGCATTTTCATAGACAATATAGGCACCTTTCGCAACTTTGTCAAAGTCTGTTCCTTCTTCGACAGTCAAGTTTTGACGTGTCAAGACAAGGGCAGTTGGTGTTTTTTCGCTTGTCACAGCAAGGTACCAAGCCGCTTGCGTTTCACGCGCATCTGCTGGGCGGAAAACATTGAGATTTGGCATAGCACGGAGACCTGCTAAGTGTTCAACTGGTTCGTGAGTTGGACCATCTTCACCAACTGCGATCGAATCGTGGGTAAAGACATAAGTCACAGGAAGTCCTTGCAAGGCTGACAAACGGACAGCTGCTTTCACATAGTCAGAGAAGACAAAGAAAGTACCACCGTATACACGAAGTCCACCATGAAGAGCCATCCCGTTCAAAATCGTTCCCATTGCAAATTCACGAACACCAAACTGAATGTTGTGGTTCAAGCGATTAGCGTCGTCTTGAAGTCCGTCCGTTTTGATATAAGTCATGTTTGAGTGAGCAAGGTCAGCTGATCCACCTAGGAAGGTTGGTAGCTTAGCTGCTACAACATTCAAGGCATCCTGACTCGAGTTACGAGTTGCTTGAGAAAATCCATTTTCTAAGGCTGGGAAGTCTGCTGGAGTCACCTCAACTGGGTCACGGCCGTCAATAATGGCTTCTACTTCTGCAGCCAGTTCTGGATGAGCCTCTTTATAGTCAGCAACTAATTTAGTCCAAGCTTGATAAGCTGATGCGCCACGATCTGCAACATTTTCTTTGAAATCAGCATAAACTTCAGCTGGAATTTCAAATGGTTCGTAGTCCCAACCAAGGGCTTGACGAGTTGCGGCAGTTTCATCTGCTCCAAGAGGAGCACCGTGTACAGCATTAGTTCCTTGTTTGTTTGGAGAACCGTATCCAATAACAGTCTTCACTTCAATCAAAGATGGTTTTCCTGAAGCTTTAGCTGTTTCGATAGCAGCATGAATAGCCTCAAGGTCTGTTCCATCTTCAACCAAGGCTGTGTGCCAACCGTAGGCATTGTAACGGTCACGAACACTTTCTGTGAAGGAATCTTTTGTCTCACCATCCAAGTTAATGTCATTTGAATCATAAAGAACAACCAACTTGTCGAGTTTTTGCAAACCTGCGTATGAGGCTGCCTCACTTGAGACACCTTCCATCAAGTCACCGTCTCCACAGATCACATAAGTATAGTGGTCAAAGATATTGAAGCCTTCGCGATTATACTTCGCTGCAAGGAAACGTTCTGCTTGGGCAAAACCAGTAGCAGTAGAAATCCCTTGTCCTAGAGGACCAGTTGTAGCATCAACCCCTGCAGTATGCCCAAATTCTGGGTGACCTGGTGTTTTTGAACCCCATTGGCGGAAGTTCTTGACTTCATCCATGCTAACATCTTCAAAACCAGAAAGGTGAAGAAGGGCATAGAGAAGCATAGAACCGTGTCCTGCTGAAAGAATAAAGCGATCGCGGTTGATCCAGTTTGGTTGAGCTGGATTGATACGAAGTTGCTTTGTAAAGAGGCTATAGGCCATAGGAGCAGCCCCCATAACCACCCCTGGGTGACCTGAGTTTGCTTTGTTGATGGCGTCAATACCTAGAAAACGAATTGCATTAACAGATAGATTTGACATAGAATTTCCTTTCTCTTTGAGGTGATTAATAAATCACACATCCTATTTTACTATTATATGAAAATTATCCGTATAGTGCAACATACGGATAACCTCCAGATAATAATTTACATCATTTGAACAGTTTTTATAGCAAAGCTTTGAATTGGATATTCGAATCTTGCTCGAAGCAATCATCAAATCCACGTGGGTGATGGTATTCTACTAGGTGCTGATCTTGAGGATAAGTGTACTTACCTCCTACTTCCCAGATAAATGGATGGAAGTTGTACTGCAAACGGTCTTTTCTCATCTTCCATAGTTCTAAAATTTCATTGGTTGAAGCCATAAAGTTTGACCAGATGTCATAGTGAACTGGGATAATGACTTTAGCACGCAGATTTTCTGCCATACGAAGAAGATCAATTGAAGTCATCTTGTCTTGGATACCAACTGGGTTTTCACCATAGTTGTTCAAAGCAACATCAATCTTAAAGTCTTTTCCGTGTTTCGCAAAGTAGTTTGAGAAGTGAGAGTCTGCACCGTGATAAATAGTACCACCTGGTGTTTCAAAAATATAGTTAACAGCTTTTTGAGCCATCTCTTCATCAGTAACAGTCAAACCTGCCAATTCTCCACCTGTTTCATCAGCACCGTTGACTGGCAAAGTTACCAAGCAAGTACGGTCAAAAGATTCCACAGCATGAATCTTCATGTCTTTGAGTTCAATGGTGTCACCTGGTTTAACTACAATAATGCGTTCTTTTGGCACTCCCCAGCCTTCCCAGATAAGTCCGCAATGGTAAGGTCCGATGAATTTAACATGTTCCAATTTTGGATTATTCAAAATAGCTGCGGCTGTATAAGGATCAATATGATCGCTATGGAAGTGGGAAACCAAGTAGTAGTCTAACTCATTGATTGCAAATGGGTCAATGACCATCGGTTGAACACGCAAGTTTGGTTGCAATTTACGTACACCTGCCATGTTAGCCATTTGGTGCCCACGGACCATATCTTTAACTTTTTTAGTAGATTTTCCGCGATTTGACCAAAGGTCCATCACAACGTTAGCACCACCAGGTGTCTTAATCCAAGTTCCACAGTTGCCTAGCCACCACATAGCAAAATTGCCTTCAGGAACGACTTCTTCTTCAATTTCTTCGTTGAGCCATGTTCCCCATTCTGGGAAAGTCGCTAGAATCCATGATTCTCTTGTAATTTCTTTTACGTTTGGCATTATGACATCCTCCATTTTTTGTTCAAGTTTTCATTTCATACTTAGTATAACACCCGCCCGAAAATTAAAAAAGACCAAGAAAAACACAGGTTTGTGTTCATCATTGGACTGTCATGTTATAACTCTTCAAAAAAGGACTGGATAAGTAATTCTTGATTTATCAGACTTTGAATCTCCTGCTGCAGTTTCGTTGCGGCACGCTTATCCGGTATATAAGTTGAAATAATGGTTGATAAATTTTCGCTGAAACTTCTGCCGTCTTTTCGAAAAACCTTGTTTTTCAGATAATCAACTATACGCAAGATATCCTCTGCCTCCAAGATAGGATTGACCTTTAAGACAGGGAAGCGACTCTCTAGTTCATCATTTGTTGTAATCACCAAATCCACCAAGGCAATATCCTCAACACTTTTAAACTGTTCTGTTGTGAAAACTGCCCCGATTTGTTCGTTGGGAAGATAGAAACGACATTGTTTGAGCAACAGTTTAGAAACCCCTACTCCTTCGTCACAAACCAGATAAATTTTTTTGGTGGCATTCTGCGAGGATGGAGTGTATTTCAAAAATCCACCAACGTGAATCGTCAGATAAGCAATCTCATCGTCCGTCAAGCGTACAAGCCAGGCTTCCTCCAAAATCTCGGCACATTTTTTGGTGATGATAAAGAGCTCGCTGTACTTGGAACGGATTTGCTTAGTAAGAGGATTTTTAGAAAAGATGCCATAGGTCTTTCTAAACAACAAAGCCTTACAGTGAATCAGCAGGTTACGTAACAAGTCTTCCTTGTTTTCGATTTCCATCTTGGTTTGTGATTCAAAATGCCAAATAAATTCCTCTAAAGTGACTTTCAGCTGGTGAAAGTCTTCGCTTTCCGCATGGACGTCTCTATCCTTTCTATAGGATAAAAGGAGAATGGCCAACAGAGAAATTTCGAGTTCCGATAAAGAAATTTCAAATGTCTCAAAAAGGCGCTCACTCAGCCTTTCAGATACTCTGTACTCTATTCTCTTACGAATCAAGGAAAAATCTTGATCAATATCCTGATGCTTTTCTTGATGACGCGTGATATTATCACAACTTAAAAGCAGATAAGGAAGCACTCGCAACATAAAGGTCACTTCATGATGATTTATTTTTTTCCCTAAATCCTGTTCAACCAGAGGGACTTGCTCCTTGAGAAATTGATGCATTTGTCTAGACAAAAGCAACTCTCCTTGGAATCTATCCTTTATCTTATCTTCAAGAATGGTAACAAAAGCTCCATTTCCTTCCATAAAGATATGGTATAAGAGCGATTGAAGATGCTGAATTTTATTTAAGGGGTGGGCGCTAAGATAATAACCTTGTGATTTACTTACTTGCAGGGTTACCTGATACTGTTCTAGGCTTAACTGGTAACGGATGGTATTGAGATCATTCAAAACGGTGTTCCGCGAAACTTCTGTTAATTCCATCAGTTTTTCGACAGTGATGCGTTCTTTGGAAATTCCAATCCAAAATAACATCATCTGCATGCGTTCTTCCCCGCTCATCACATAATCGTAGGAGTCAACTTCGGATAAAAGTTGCTGACAAGCAAGTCTCTGCTCCTCCGTTAAGTAGATACCAATACGAGGAAGGCTAACAAGGTGGTGTTCAGGATTGCCCAATGCATCATTAATTTTATCAACGTGATAATAGACCTTTCTCCTTGATTGACCCAAATCTTTGGAAATGGTCATAATCGTTTTGGGAGATTCTTGATCCAGGAGGTACATCAATAGCTCACAACTCGTTTTATCTAATACCATCTTATCCTCCTATTATTCGGGACCAATCAATCAAACAGTCTCCCTATCATAGCACTTTAATAAAAATATTTCAATGATAATATTTATCATTGGGCTCGTTTGCTTTTCAGGTTTATTGCAAAAGCGAGGCCTAGATACCTCCAAGCCTCTTTTCAATTGCCCGTTTTTTATTTTTGACCATAGTAGGCATTTGGTCCATGCTTTCTTTGGTAATGTTTTTCCAATATGTGCTGTGGTGCAGGTTCAACTCTTGGATTGATTTGCTCTGTGAAACGGTTCATCTTGGAAACTTCTTCGAGAACCACTGAATGGTAAACTGCATTTTCAGGGTTCTTGCCCCATGTGAATGGACCGTGGTTGCGAACGACAATCCCTGGTACTTCAACCGGATTGAGACCGCGACGTTCAAATTCTTCCAGAATGACCAAACCTGTATCCTTTTCATACGCTACTTCAACTTCATCCTGAGTCAAGCTACGAGCACAAGGAATTGGTCCATAAAAATAGTCGGCATGTGTAGTCCCATAAAATGGAATATCACGTCCCGCCTGTGCCCAACCCACTGCTTCTGTCGAGTGAGTATGAACCACACTACCAATGGTAGGCCAAGCTTTATATAATTCCACGTGAGTTGGTAGGTCGGAAGATGGTCTCAAATCACCTTCAAGTACCTTCCCATCCAAATCTGTCACCACCATGTTTTCAGGAGTCAATTTATCATAATCTACTCCCGATGGCTTGATAACAATCACGCCTAGCTCACGATTCACTTCTGAGACATTGCCCCATGTGAATTTAACCAAGCCGTGTTTAGGAAGAGATTGATTAGCTTCGCAGACACGCTTTCTCATATCATTGATTACTTGATTCATCTTACATCAAACCCGCTTTCTTTATTAATGGGTAGAGGAAATCTTGTGCTTCTTTGATAGCCACTTTGGTTTCTTCTACTGTTTCACAGTTTTCAGACCACATCTCGATTAGGAAAGGACCATTATAGTTGGTCTTTTTCAAAATATCAAAAGCTGCTTCCCAGTTGACGCAGCCAGTTCCAAAAGGAACATCTCGGAATTGTCCTTTTGAAGTTTCGGTCACGGGATAGGTATCCTTGAGGTGGAGGGCTGCAAGGGCATGGTGCCCGATATAAAATTCACTGTAAACGTCATTATGCCAAGCTGAGACATTACCAATATCTGGATAAACAAAAAGATAAGGTGAATCAATCTCTTTTTCAACAGCCAAGTACTTTTCAATGCTATTAATAAAAGGATCATCCATAATTTCAATAGCTAAGATGACCTGAGCTTCCTCCGCCCAGACACAAGCTTGTCTGAGGTTTTTGATGAAACGTTCACGTGTTTGAGGGGACTTTTCCTCATAATAAACGTCATAACCAGCTAACTGAATCGTACGAACTCCCAAATCCTGAGCTAGTTCGATACATTTTTTCATCAGTTCCAGCGATTTTTCTTCTAGAACTGGATCGTTTGAACCCATTGGATAGCGACGATGACCTGAAAAACAGATGGACGGAATTCGGATTCCTGTTTCATAGATGGCTTTCACGATTTCCAATCGTTCTTCCTTGCTCCAATCAAGACGAGCCAAACGTTCATCACGCTCGTCAATCGACATTTCAACAAAGTCGAAGCTCAATTCTTTTGCAAAATTCAAGCGTTCCAACCAAGTAAAATGCTTGGGTGTAGCTTTTTCATAGATTCCAATTGGACGTGCCATAAATTACCCCCAAATTCGTTTGATTTCGTCCTTAAAGGCACGTGCTGCGCCTGCTGGATCTGCTGCCTCGGTAATTCCGCGACCTGCGATAAAGGTAAAGACATCCACTCCTTCAAAGAGTTTGAGTGTGTCCACATCCAGTCCTCCCGTAACAGACACACGGAAGCCCATATCAATCAATTTTTTGACCTTGTTTAGATCTTTTTCGCCCCAAGTTTCCCCAGCAAGCAGGGCATCACGAGATTGGTGATAGATTGCTTGGGAAATTCCCGCATCAAGCCAGAGTTGAGCCTGTTCAAAAGTCCAGTCTCCATAAAGTTCGATTTGGATTTCACCTCTATCTCCACGTTCAGCTGTGATGGCTTTAAGAGCAGCTTCCATAGTCGGAATGGTTGCACAGCAGATACAAGTCATCCAGTCCGCTCCACGTACAGCATTATTCTTGGCAACCGTTCCACCAGCATCCGCACACTTGGTGTCTGCAACGATGATCTTATCTGGGAAAAGGCTACGCAAGACTTCTACTAATTCGCTCCCTACTTGAAGTAGGCAAACAGTACCAGCTTCGATGATATCCACTTCATGACCAACAGCTACAGCAGCCTTAATGGCGCCTTGCAAATCTGAATGGTCTAGTGCAACTTGTAAATTTGGTATTCTTTTTGTCATCTTCCTACTCCTTTTTAGCTTTCCAAGTCCAAGCCTTCGAGGTATGGACTATTTTTTGATTCTTCAATCATATCCAAAACTTCTTCTTTGCTCTGGCATCCTTGTAAGCGGGCAATGGAATCTTCCAACTCAAACAAGGCAATAATTTGTGGAATCGCTACACTTGTATGAATCTTTGAGCTTGTCGCAGCCAAAGCTAGTAAGACGGATACTTCTTTTCCATCTGAAAAAACAACTGATTTTTGCAAGGTAATCAGTGAAAAAGCATCCCGCTGAACACCTGCCTCTGGCCTAGCATGGGGCATAGCCATCCCTGGCATTAAAATATAGTAGGGACCATATTCTTCTGTTGACTCAATAATCGCATCATAGTACTCTGGTAAAATTGCGCCACTTTCAATCAAGGGTTCCACCGCTAACTTAACTGCTTCTTTCCAATCAGCCGCCTCAAGTCCCAATCGAATTGAATTATTTTCAATCAAAGCCTGTTTTAAATTCATAGTTGCCTCCTTTATGTAAAGAGGGACTAGGACAGAACCCAGTCTTCACAGTTTCTGTCCAGCCCCCTCCAACCTTCTATAGTGCCTGACTGAGTTTTTCAGTGATTTCTTTATCATCCATCAAGTTGTCAAGCCCAATTAACTTCCCATTTGTTCTCCCTTCCAATTCTTGGATCAGGTGAAGAGAGGCGATAACGATATCATAGCCAGCTGCCAAACTTTTAGCTTCGCCGACACTGCATGAGTTTACTGTAAAGTCTGTTTGGTTTAGCTTGCGGAGCGCATTTTCCACCTTCATCTTGATAACCATTGATGAACCCATACCATTTCCACATGCTGCTAATACTTTAACCATTTTATTTCTCCTTTTCTAAATTCTAAGCTTCTTCTTGTACTTCGCCGTTATAGTATTTTTCTTTATCTTTAGCTTTGGCAAATTGAATTTGAGGAATGACAAGCAAGAAGAGGCAAACAAGCACATAACCAATAATACCAAGGTATTTGAAGATGTAGCCAAATCCAAGCCATGGGAATTCAAAGTCGATATTTCCATGGTAACCACCATAAGCCGCCAAGTCGAGAAGGGCTACGCAAAGAGCACCAAGGGCAACTTGAAGTACACCTGAGATAAAGGACAAGATAACTGCCGCTTTCCAACCACCACGTTTATCAGCGTAAACGGCGATAGCTGCATTATCAAAGAATACCGGTACAAATCCTGTGATGATAAGGATAGGATTTTTGAAGACGATGAGTAGAACGATTGTAATCAATTGACCAATCAAACCAAAGGCAAAACCTGACAAAACAGCGTTTGGAGAGCCAAATCCATAAGAAGCTGCAACGTCCACCGCTGGGAATGAACCTGGCAAAAGCTTACTTGAGATACCTTGGAAGGCATTTGTCAACTCAGATACGAACATGCGGACACCTTGCATCAAGATAAACAAGTAAACTGAGAAGGTGAAGGCTGTTTGGATAATATACATGAAGAAGTCTTGCTTAGCAGGATTGAACAAGGTTCCTGAAGTGATTACTTCTTTATTTGACATGATTTCTGGTCCCAAGATCAAGAGAATAGCACCAAAGAAGACCAGCATCAAGGTCGCAGAGGCAACTACTGTATCATGAAAGATAGAGAGGAATTTAGGCAATTTAATATTGTCTAGACTTTCTTCCTTCTTACCAAAACGTCCTGCGATTTTATCTACAAACCAAATAGCAAATTGTTGTTGGTGACCAATCGCAAAGCCACCCCCACCAGTCAAACGTTGAGTTGCTTCAACAGTCATGTTTGAGCTAATTGCCCAGTAAAGTCCACAGATAATTCCGATAGCCGCTGTACCGTAAGCATTGCGCAATTGTGGAACCAAGAAGAGAACCATAAGAGAAACAGTTGCTGCTTGTTGCACCATGATATGCCCTGTGATAAAGAGAGTTCTCACTTTGGTGAGTTTACGGAAAGCCACTAGCAGAATATTGACCCCGAAACCGATCAAAAGGGCTGTTGTTGCAGTTCCGACAAAATCAGGAAACTCAGCTGCAATTTTGTTATTTGCGGCTGCTAGTCCAAAGTAAGGGTCGATAACTGCCGCACCAATTTGAAATTTAAAGTTGAGCGCTGCCAAGATCGGACGGAAAGTGGTAACCAAGCCTCCCGCACCAACGTTCAGCAACATATAACCAACTGTCGCTTTTACAAATCCTGAAAAGACTTCATGAGCTGGCTTTTTCAAAAGCGCATACCCAATTAGTACCAAGAGACCCACGAAAAATGCGGGATTCTGCAAAATATTGCTAGAAAACCAATTTAGAACACTTGAAATGACTTCCATAACTGTTCTCCTTTATTTGAATTGTTTTTGTAACTTTATTATATATTTTGAAAACACAAACAAAAAGACCAAGAATTACACAGCGGACTGTTCACTCTTGGACTGAACGATTTATGATATTTTTGAGAAATTTTACTTCCTCGTCACCTCATAGTAAGGAAGTAGGCGAGTATAAGTTTCTTCTAATTTTTCTAAAATCTCTGCTAATGTTTGATTTTCAATAAAAGAAACATCCGACTTTACCAAAACTTTACGGATTTCCTGATTGCGTACCTTCTCGCGTAAAGTGCGACGGTTCTCCTCAGTAGCCTCCACCTTATGACTTTCCCCATTTGAGTAGACTAGATAATAAATTCCTTCTACCACTGGAAGTTCTAAAACCTTGGCTTGCTTGTCTAAAGTCTGTTCATCTTTCTTGCGCTCAATGAAGCTGACTTCTAAGGAAATCCCAAAATCTGAGGGTTTCCCATACAAACGCAGCGCCAACATGTGTTCTGTTACCTGCCCCTCTCTCTGTAGATAGGCCCAGAAATGCGGTCGCAAGCGCTGCGCTTGATTCATCCACTGACTAGTCTGTTGAAGTTGCCATTCTGGATGACTTGCTTGGAAGTCCTTGGCCAGATTTGTAAAAGCCTTACGAGCCTCCTGGCCTTTGTGGCGCAATTCCAGCATCTTCTCTCGCTCATCTCCAGACTTATCTGGATTACGATACTGGATCCCCGCGTAAGATAGATAGTTTCTGATGGTTTCCATCATCGGTCTTTTCTCCTTTTTTCTAGCAAAAAATCAGGTCAAGCCTGATTTTGTTTATTCTGTATCTACGACAACATAGCGATTTGGCTCATCACCCTCAGAATAACTGGTCACTCCATCCATGCGTGAAATAATGCGATGGATAATCTTGCGTTCGCTATTCGACATTGGATCTGTTTGCTGGCTACGACCTTCCTCCAAAACGCGATTCGCTAATTTTTGAGCGTAGGTTTGCAAGACTTCTGCACGGTGTTCAACATAATCATTGACGTTAATCGTAATGTAGAAAGTTCTTGAATAGCGATTATAAAGGTAATTTTGCGCCAATAGTTGAAGAGCTTTCAAGACTTTTCCGTGATAGCCGATAATACGGCCTGGTTCATTGGTGTCAATTTGAAGATTGATGGTGCGGCGATTGTAGTCACTTGAAATCGTCCCTTCAACATCCATATCATCTACAATGGTTTGAACGTAGTTAGCTACTTCAGTTGCCACTTGTTCGATGTCATAACTTGGTTCTACTTTCAAGCCTAAATCTTCCAAAGATTGGCTTGTTGCTTCCTGCGTTTCAGTTTCTTTTTCTGGAGCAGATTCCACTTCCTCGGCAGTATCCTCTGGTTCCAAATCATTTAAAATTGAAATATGACCTGTTTCTTCCAAAATCGTGCTGGCATGTTTTTCATTTTTCAGGATTTCAGCCTTGACCTCTTCAGAAACACCTTGACCTTCTTCTTCAATCTTCTTAATCGCTTCAACTACATGCCCCAAATCAACAGTTGCTTCACTTACTGTTTTCACGGGTTCATTTTTTTCATTGACTTCTTTTGGAACCCCTTTAATGGCCTGCTGATTGGCTTTGATCACTGTCGTTTCACTAATCGCTTCGATATCAACTTGAGCCGGCTTCTTACCAAACAAGCCTAAGAATCCTTTTTTCTCTTTTGAAACGACCTTGATGTGGGCCTTCATTCTTGGAATGTCTAATTCTTTCAATCCTTTTTGGATTGCTTCTTCAACCGTTGAACCTGTAAATAATACCATTACCAGATTCCTCCTTATTTTTTCTTTTTCTGTGCTTTTTTCAAAGCTCTTCTCTTCTTGCCTTCTAAATCTTTTTCTGCTTGCGCCACTGCTTCTCTTTCAGCAATAATCTTGAAAGGATTGTTCAAAAAATAGGTTTGCAGAACTTGGTAAGCATTGGATACGGCCCAGTACAAGGCTACACCACTTGGGGCGGAGATGGCAAAAACAAAGATCAATACAGGCATACCATACATCATCCCTGTCGTAGCTCCACTTTTTTCGGACAAAGCTTTATTCGATAACCAGCTACTCAAGAAGGTAAAGACTGCCGCCAAAATCGGAAGGACAAAACTTGTATCTACTCCTCCCAAATTAATCCATAAAAAGTGACCTGTTTTCAAAAAGTCTACTCGACTCAAGGCTTGAAAGAGCGCCAAGAGAACCGGCATTTGTATTAAAATTGGCCAGAGAGAGGATGAATGTTTGATTCCTAACTCTTTATAAACCTTACGCATCTCCTGGTCTAGCTTGGTTCTACTTTCCATATCACGACCTGGGTATTGCTCTCGCAAAGCCTTGATGCGCGGTTGAGCCTCTTGCATTTTTCTAGAGGCAACCATCTGTGTCTGAAAGACCGGCAATAAAATCGTCCGGATCAAAATCGTGAAGAGAATAATCCCCACTCCGATACTAATATCAAAGGACAAAAAGCGGATAATTTCAGCAAAAAAATAGACGAATTTGCTCCAAAAGTCTGTCGAATCTGCTGTTATATCGCTAGCTGTACCATTTGTTGCACAGGCTGTCATGATAAACAAGGACAGGCCCAACAAACTAGTCAACTGTAGTTTCTTTTTCACTCCCATTTCCTTCCTGGTAAATCTTTGATAACTTTAATACGTGGAGTAGGTTTTTCTCCATCTCTGCATATTCCAAGGTTTCCACCCCTTTTCGGGCAATCACGACAAAATCAACATGCTCTACTAAACTCCCTTTTACACTTTGTAGAATGTGCCGGATTCGTCTCTTGATTTGATTTCTGGTAACTGCATTCCCCAGCTTTTTGCTGACGGACAGTCCTACTCGAAAATGGTTTTGCTGGTTTTCCAATTGGTAGACAACAAATTTTCGATTGGCAAAACTTGTTCCGTCCTTGAAAATCGCCTTAAAATCTTTCTCTCTTTTTACACGAAAGCTTTTCTTCAAAACTCAACTCCATCTATTAAATTACTACTATTATACCATATTTTTTGAAAAAGCCAATAACAGCAAGGTTTTAGACATTTTCTACATAAAAAAAGCTGGAAAATCTCTTTCCCAACTTCTTTTTACAATCAAATTTTACGTGTATTTACTTATTTTTTCAAGCGCTCAACATCGCGTGCAATCACCAATTCTTCATCTGTTGGAATAACCAAGACACGGATTTTCGCCGCATCAGTTGAGATATCTCCCGTTACACCAAAGACGTTCTTTTCTGGATCCACATCACAACCAAACCAAGAGATACCTGAGATGACATCTTCACGTACGTTTGCAGCATTTTCACCGATACCTGCTGTGAAGATAATCGCATCTGCTCCATTTAGGACTGCAAGATATTGGCCGATATGTTTTTGGATACGATCAACATACATTTCATAAGCCAAAGTTGCATCATGGTCTCCTGCTTCCATGGCAGCAATCACATCACGCATATCGCTTGACTGGCCAGAAACTCCCATGAGCCCTGATTCACGATTGAGAACGCGACTAATATCTTCAGGGGTATTGAAATCCTCTGTATATTGCATGAGATAAGGGATGATAGCAGGGTCAATATCTCCTGTACGAGTTCCCATCATCACACCTCCAAGTGGTGTGAATCCCATAGAAGTATCCACAGACTTCCCACCCTTAACAGCTGTGATAGAAGCCCCGTTACCAATATGGCAGGTAATCAATTTCAAATCTTCTAGAGGACGGCCCAAAAGTTTCGCTGCTTCTTCTGCGACAAACTGGTGGCTTGTCCCGTGGGCACCATATTTACGAACCTTGTTGTCTGTGTAGTATTTAGTTGGTAGAGGGTAGCGATAAGCCTTCTCTGGCATGGTTGTGTGGAATGAGGTATCAAATACGACAACACTGGTAATATCTGGCAGCAATTCCTTAAATGCGCGAATTCCAGCTGCGTTAGCTGGATTGTGAAGAGGAGCCAACAGTCCCAATTCCTCAACTTTTTCTAACACATCTCCCTCAACAACTGTTGATTCCTTGAAATATTCACCACCTGCAACGACGCGGTGGCCGACACCTGTAATTTCGTCGTACCCTTTGATAATGTCAAAACGAATCAAGTCATCTAATAAAATTTTAACGGCTTGTGTATGGTCTTCAATATCAAGAATTTGTTGCTCCGAACGACCGTCAAATTTTACTGTTGAGATCGAATCCTTCAAGCCAATACGTTCAATCAAGCCTTTCGCCAATACAGTTTCTTCTGGCATTTGGTATAGTTGCCATTTCAAGCTTGAGCTTCCTGCATTGATTGCAATTGTTTTTGTCATAAGATGATACCTCTTTTTAAGCGTTTTCATCTATTATAACAAAATCTCTTTTATATTTCAGTACCTTTGCTCCAATTTTGAAAATTTTCTTTAAAGGTCAACAAAACTGACGGATCTTGCAAGCTAGTAAGAGGGTAGACAAAGGGTTCTATTTCCTTGTCTCTTTTCTTCTGTAAGACAAAAATACTTTTAGCTTGGCTTGCAGTTGAGAAAATATCCTCTGGCAGAGCGATGATAGCAGCCAGACTCACTTCGTCTTTGAGCCACCCTTTTAATGAGTCACTTTGAGGGCTGGTCAATAAATCACTCGGAGCTAGAAAAATAGCATAGCCATTTGACTTAAGGTACTTGAAGCCTTGTTCCATCAGCAAATGGTGGGCATAGGTATGCTCTTGACTAGAAGCCACTTGATAGCGAGAAGCGATGGCATCGTCTGGGTAATAGCCTACAGGCAAGTCGCTGATGACCACGTCGCTTTCTTTAAGCATTTGCGGACGAACGGCATCTCCTTGGACAAAACCAGCCTGCAAACCAATCACATCTGCCATACTGGCTGCCAAATCAATCAGCAAGTCATCCACTTCGATTCCCAAGTAATCTACTTTTTTAGCAAGAGAAGTCAAGAAAGTAGCCCCCAAAATCCCCATACCAGAACCTATTTCGAGGATGCTAATTTCCTCTTGATCCAGCAACTCTTCCACAATAAGTACCAAGAGGAGGGCAATGGCATCCGGCGTAAACTGGTGATTGGCCTGTAAAGGCTCCGTTTGTCCCACCTTCATCAAGAGAAACTGGTAGGTCTTGAGCCACTCTTCCTTGCGAAGTGCTAAGCGCTTAAGGGCTTGATTGTTCTCCTTGACCTGCTTTTGCTCAGTCTCGCCATCTAGATAAATGCTGTTTTGCTCTACTAAGGCATCATAAAAGTTGGTCGCCAAATCACTTTGGATGACTTGGACATTCTCTAGTAAATACGTATAAGCTTGTTCAATTTTTTCAAAATCCATATTCCTATCTTATCAAATTTCCCTCCTTTTTTCCATCTGAAGAGAAAAAATCACTGCTTTAGTCAGCGAGTGATTTTTGGGCTACTGTTAAAAAGAGTTCTGAATAATTTCCTTGAAACAATTCTTCAGCGCTATAGAGAATCTGACTATGCACAGATGAAAAAACCTGCTGAATTAACTTATTTTCCAGTTCAGCTAAATCAAAACCATGATGGTTGGTATCTGTCTTGACAAAATCAGCGATGAGAACTTGTCCATTCTCCCTAAGGTGATGGTAAAACATGGCAAGAGTTGCATCTAGATCAGGCATATGATGAAGAACCCGACTGACAACAATCAGGTCAAATTGCTGTTCCAAGGGATTTGCCAGTAAATCCTGCTCCAAAAACTGGATATTCTTGATGTCTTGTTGCTCTGCTTTCAAACGGGCTTGCTCCAGCATTTTCTCCGAGATATCTACAAGGGTAACCGACTTGGCCTGCTTGGCTAGGGGCAAAGCTAATAGACCTGTCCCACCACCGAAATCCAGAATTTCCTTGTCTGATAGAAGAGCAATCTGTTTTTCAACTACTTGACACACCAAATTTGCAAGAAAGATATTTTTGGGCGAATCAAAGGTTTCTGCTTTGTGATTAAAATCATGTTTCATGCTTTTAGTTTAGCACAAAGTAGTTGAATTGACTAGGAATTGTCTTTCTTTTCAGACTTCTCTTCTGATTTTTTCTTCTCTGCTTGATTGCTTGAATCAGTCGCTACCTCTTCCTTTTTAGCTGTTTTCTTTTCTTGGATTTTCATCGGAGGAAAGAGAAATTCATAGTTGCCCTTATTCATACGAACACTTGTTGTAAAACCTGTTTTCGTATTTTGATACCTGACTTTTCCTAAGTTGAAGACTCGTTCCCCACTTTCTTGCTCAACCTTATCTTTACTGCGCTTGGCCATGGCAAAAGCTGCCAGCTTTTCTTTGTTTAGGGCAAAGTCTTTGTGATGGGCTACTTGCCGATTTAAATAAAACTGCAACAAAAGGCTAAAAATGGCTGCCATGGTGACTGCATATAAAAAAACGCCTGCCTTAACTTTTTGCTTTTTCCACACGATAGATGAATTCCCTTTCTAAGCCTTTTTGAAATTGGAAGCGAAAGCGAACCAATTGATTTTCCTCTGTAATTTGAGCTGATTTGAGCCCATAAACCATCGGTTGGTAGCCCCGTCCGCTGGTATCCGTTTTTCGAAAATCATCCGATTTAGACTTCCCTATAGAGATATCCTTACCATCCTGTTTCATGTAGAGGCGATTGCCTTCTACCTTTTCAAACTGCGAACGCTCTAACTCTGCCTCCAGCTGATCCACAAACAAGAGCCACTCCTTTTGCTCGCTTTGCTGCTGGTGACGAACTTCTGAAATGAGGAGCTGACTCATAGCCTGAAAGAGGAGCAAGCCTCCGCTAATGACGATAAGGGCAATCAGAGATTCTAAAAGAGTGAAAGCTTTTACCTTACTGCTCTTTAAGATCCAGCAACTTCGATGAACCATGGTAGACCTCCAATCCCTTTTCACTAGCAAATACCTGAATCTCCACTCCATTTATATTTACTTGATTTTGCCCTATTTGCAGAGCCATCTTCGCCACACGCAAGACTTCCTCTTTTTGCAAGATTTCTGCCTCTTCTTGTCTATTTTTCTGAATTTGTCCTAAAAGGAGGGTTGCAATGCTGGCAAACACAGCCAAAGCTACTACTGCTTCTAGTAAGATTACTGCCTTAATTTTTTGTTTCCTTAGTGCGTTTAATTTTTCCATTTCCTAGATATAATTGATAGCGAATCGCTCCTTTACTGGTCTGAAATTCAACCTTAGCCAAGGACGAATTGCCCCCAGCTCGGTCAAATATAATGCTTTGTCCTGATGGTGCCTGAATTCCTTTAGGAACTGTCAAGTTTTGACTGCCATTGCTGATCGTCTGTCCATCTAAGTTCAGACTGGTCTTGTGCTGACTGGCTACACTGCGTTTTTGCGTTTCCCGATAGAGTTCTTCAAACTCCATAAAGAAAATCTGCTCCTCTACCGCCGCAAAACTGGACTGGACAGAGCCAGACAGGACTAAACCAAGGATACTCACAAGTCCCAAAACTAAGAGACTCTCCAGCATAGTAAAGGCCTTAATCTGCAACAGTTTGACTTGTTTTTTGTTTTGCATGGTAGTCTTTATAAGCTTTAGCTTGCTCAGCTGTGATACGGCCGTCCGCTTGTAATTTGCTGAGGCTGGCGTCATCATTTTTATCCAAACGATAGAGTTCTGCCTGGCTTTCCACTACCTTGACAACAGCAGCTTTTCCTTTATCATCTACGGCATCCTTTTGCTTGGTCAAATTGGGCACAAAGAGCAAGAGAAGAACACTGATGATAAGCAAAACCACTAACATTTCTACCAAAGTGAAAGCTTTAACCTTGGCTTTTTTTAAATTTGTCATGAGTTTTTTCATTTTAAAAATTTACCTCCATATTTTGATACATGGGCATAAGCATTGCCGCATAAAGTAAAACGATAATCAGGGCCACAAAGATAAAAACCAGTGGCTGTACCAGATTCATGGTACGATTAACTCGGGTAAAAAAGGCTTCCCAAGTCTTCTCAGCATAGATTTCCAACTCACTCCCCAGCTTGGACTTGACTTCCCCATACTCGATGATGAGACTCAACTCCTTTTTAAAGTAAGGATAGGTTGCTATGGTTTGAGAAAATTCGCGACCATTTTGCAGGGCTTGAGCCAGTTCTTGACCGATTTCTTTAAAGAGCTGAGAACCCTGTTCCTGCATGATCTGAAAAATCTGCGTCAGCTCCATCCCCTGTGAAATCATATTGCCCCATTCACGCGCGTAATAGGCCGTCAGATAGGTCTGAACAAAGATTCCCAGAAAGGGCAGGCGTGCCAACATCGAGAAGACCCGCATCTTGGAACTTCTTTTGTAGAAAGTGAGGGCTAAAAGTAAAGATAGAGAGCAAACCAGCACTAGTCCCAGAAATATTTGTGGCAGATTACCGATGATTTGAGTGGCGATATTGCTACTGTCCAGTTGGGGAAGTAGATAGTTTCTCAACCCCAGCATGATTAGCAGGAGAAATCCCAGCAAAATCAAAGGATAGGTCGCTACTTCGATTAACTTCTTCTTGACCTTGGACAAATTATCCAGATATTCTTCTATCTTCCCCAGACTCAGGTGAAGATTTCCATGCACTTCAGCTAGAGATAACTGGGTCACAATAGCACTTGAAAAGCCCAAGCTGTCCATCATCTCTGAGAAAGATTTCCCCTGAGCCAAGCCTTGGTGCATCTGGGCCACATAGTCCTTTTCTAGCAGGGCACTTCTTCCCAAGAAAGAAATAATATCCACCAAATGAAAGCCACTGGAGAAGAGATTGTTAAACAGGGTGATGATTTTCTTCTGCTTAGCTGTAGCTAATTTTTTCCGTTTCGGCCTGAAGACTTGTGATATGTCCATCTTTAAGAAGCTGGTCAATCTGCTCATTCCAGCTAGTTGGCTGGTGTTCTTGATAGTCTTTATTTGCAAAGTCAACGATTCCTCCTCCCCCGATTAATCTCTGGTAGCAGACTCCTTGCAGGACAACTGCTAATTCCTCCTCCGTCACACCCAACTCCAGAAGGCGTTCATAAACACCTCGGATACTCTTGGCATGAATGGTTGAAAAAACTGTCGCCCCTGTCAAACTGGCTCTGACCACTGCACGCGCTGTCTCGCTATCCCGAATTTCACCAATAATCAAGAGGTCAGGACGATGCCGAAGAGACAGTTTGATCAGATTTTCATAGGTCAATCCAATCGCCTCATTCAACTGCAACTGGAGCATGTCGTCCTGCTTGATCTCGACAGGATCTTCGATGGACATAACCTGTTGCCCCATAAACAGAGACTTGGCTAATTCGTGCATCAAGGTCGTCTTGCCACTTCCAACTGGACCCGCAAAAAGGTAGAGGCCCCGTTGCCGGTACTGCTCACCCAGTTCATTCATATCCTGAAACCAGAAATGCAGGTCCTGCTCTTCGTCGTGCAACAAACGAATGACCAAACTCTCATGTCCCCGATAATCTCCTACGGTAGACAAACGCAGAGAAGACACCTTCTCCCCATGCTGATAGTCGCAAGAGCCCAGCTGACTACGTCTCTTCTCCCCTACATTCATACCCGCTACAAACTTAAAATGACTAATCACAGCAGCTAAAACATCAAACTCATAGGAGTCAACGAGACACCGCGCGTCTCCAACCCGCATGTGAAGCTCATAGGACTTTTCCTTGGGAATGAAATAGATATCCTGAGCCTTCTTTGCTTTCGCAGTAGCAATAATTTTCTGTGCAATTTCTTGTACCATACCGCCCTCCTTATCTAACTATTCGCAAAAAATTGAAAAAAATAAAAAGCAACTTTTAAAAGTTACTTTTTATCTCCATTTCATGCGGCAAGAACGATGCTTTTCTTGACCTGTTTGTTTTTCGTAGCCTGGACGTAGCTTTTCATCGGGGATGACTTGCTCATCCTGTAAAAGTGCCAAAGAATGGTACTGCTGCAAATACTCATCGCACTCATCACACCAGCGTTTATCAGCAGGATCCCAAAAGATAGTCATCAAATCACTCCGACTCTTATAAAGAGGATTCTTCTTTTCCAGCTCAAACCAGCATGATTTATAATATTTTAGAGCATCATAATACTTGTCAAAAGATTGACTCATGATGACATCTTCTTCCCAACCTTCTATGAACCACCACGGTTCAAAATCCCCATACATTTCTATAACACGATACATTCTTACTACTTCCTTTGTATCGTATATTATATCTAATTTTTTAATACAAGAAAAGGATTTTGCTTGTTTCCCCCATTAGCAATTTCTTTAATCCTATTATTTTCATCTGATAATAAAAATAGGAGTCCTTTATTGACCCCTATTTTTTATCTTCTTAGGCTTGATAACGTTTCACACCATCTAGGTAGGTTGCTACCAATTCCAAATCTTTATCTAGTACGATAAAGTCAGCGTCATAACCTTCACGGATTTGACCACAGACATCATCGATGTGAACAGATTTTGCTGGGTTGAGGCTGGCCATCATGACTGCTTCATGCGGATTCGCAATGCCCCATTCGACCACATTTTTCAAACCATCTTTGAGTTTGAGGATTGAACCTGCCAAATTGCCTGTCGATTTGAGGCGAGCAGTTCCATTAGCAACAACTACTGGGAATTCTCCCAACATGTAGTCGCCGTCTTCCAATCCACCCGCTGTCATACAGTCTGTGATAAGGGCGATATTTTCAGTTCCTTTTTGCTTGAGCAAAATATCACAGGCCTTTGGATCTACGTGGTGACCGTCACAGATCAACTCTGCGTAAGTATGTGGCAATTCATACATGGCTCCCACCATACCGAGCTCACGGTGAGTCAACCCACGCATCCCATTGTAGGCATGTACCCAAACACTCGCTCCAGCATCGACTGCTTTTTTAGCTTCATCAAAAGTCGCATTGGAGTGTCCAAGAGCAACGGTCACTCCTTCACCCGTAACTGTACGAACAAAGTCTTCTACACCTTCACGTTCTGGCGCAAGGGCAATTTTATTGAGCAGGCCATTTGCTGCTTTTTGCCAAGCACGAAACTCATCCATACGGGGGTCTTTCATATAAGCAGGGTTTTGGGCTCCCTTGTATTTCTCTGTGAAATAAGGTCCTTCAAAATAGATCCCACGAATCTTGGCTCCACTTGCTTCCTGGTAACGAGCGCCGATATTTTCAGTTACCGCAAGCAACTGCTCGTAAGAGGAAGTCAAGGTCGTTGGCAAGAAGCTGGTAACACCCGTGCTAAGTAGACCTTCACTCATGGTATGAAGGGTTCCTTCGATGTTATTGTCCATGACATCCACACCGCCAAATCCATGAATGTGGGTATCCACAAGTCCTGGGGCAATGCTATAACCTGTATAGTCAATCACCTCAGCTCCTTCAGGAATCTGTTCTACATGTTTGCCAAACTTGCCATCCACAAGTTCCAAGTAACCGCCACGACGAACTCCGTGTGGGTAGAAAAACTGATCCGCTTTAATATAATTAGGCATAATGATAACCTCCTTGATAGATTGATTCTAGAATTTATTATGTCAATTACATTATAAACCTTTCTTTTTCATTTGTAAATGGTATAGACCTATTTTCTAGAGATATTTTAAAAGAGCTGGATTTCTCCAACTCTTTAATTTTATTTTGATTTTACAGGTAGTTCTTGAGCAGCCTTAACAGCAGCTGCAATCGTCTCTGCGTAAAGTTTAGCACCTTCTTCAATCATGTTGCTATTATTTCCAAAGTGAACTTGGTCAGTTCCAGCCCAGATTTCAGGGTGTTCCTTAGCAACCTTATTCCAGTCAGCGATGCTCACATATGGGTTCTTTTCAGCTAATTCTCTCGCATAAGCCGCATACTGTTCCACTGATGTGTAAGTGTCCTTGCTCTTATCTCCCTCATAAGGTGTCACCAGTATCAGATGGTGTCCTTTCGGTAGATGGTTCACGATGCTGTCCAAATCATTCTTATAACCTTCAGGATTGTTGACTCCCGTTGCAATGACGACTGTTTTTAGCAGCGCCTTGTTCTGACTGTTATTGAGCATGATGTCATTGGCTTGCTTGGTCGTTCGACTAACCTGGGCATTGATATTCGCTTCAGGAAGTGCCTCTTGTAAGGCTGTATTGGCACGCAAGGCTACCGAATCTCCTATTAGGCTTGTTCCCTCAGAAATTCCTAGACGACTCAGTTCAGCTTGTTCAGCAAGAGTCTTTGTTTGTCCTATATTGGTCTGGGCTTGTTTGAAACCATTGACCATCAAGTCTGTCTCAAAAGCTCCAACTTGAGGAGCCACAGCTATGATAATCAAGGTAATCAAGGTAAGAATGCCAGCAGCACCAGCACTAATTGGTTTAATATGAGGCAATCGACTAATCTTCCGTATTAAAGGATTGGATTTACCGGCAATCAACGGCTCAATAATATAGAAGGATAGGATAGCAAAGAAATAAGAAAAGATGATTGTCAGAATAACAGCAGGCAGATTACTCATCAGCTGAGAAAAGATAATATAAAAAGGCCAGTGGAAAAGATAAACCGCGTAGCTAGTATCCGCTAAAAATGTAATGATCCGAGGTTCTTGTATCTCAGGCGTTTTCTCATGCAAGACACGCGCAGCAAAAATCATGGTCACTGCCGCTAAACTTGCTAGCAAGAAGCCAAATAAGTACGCAAACAGGTAGGTAAATTTGACAAAGAAAGTCAGAAGCAACAATACCAAAAGCCCCGCAGCAAATACCAGTAGATTTTGACGAAGGTCCCACATCCGGTCAAACTGCTTGACTAAATCGCTCGTCTGACGAACCCCCACAACTGTCGCCAAAATGCTTCCTAAAAAGAAGGGATAGACATGGGTTAAACTTGAAAAGTAGACAGATGAATAGGAACTAGCCATTAGACTACCAATAAACATGGAGAAAAAGCTAATGATAAAAGCTCCTGCAGAAAGGAGAAAGACTATCCCTCTCAATTGACTACTAGATTTTGAACGTTTCGATAAGAACCAAACCGCTAAGCCCCAAAGGATATAGTAGTGAACCTCAACAGCTAGGCTCCAGTTGTGAACAAAGAGATGCGGAATGAACTGGGATTCATAACTACCCCCTGTTAACATTTCGTAGAAGTTGGTCATAAAACCGAGAACTCCAGCTATCTGGCCACCAATTCCAGCAACATAGTCTTGACGAACCAAGAAAGTAAAAGGCATGGTCACCAAAACCATCAGCACCACAGGTGGCACGATGCGGTAAAACCGTCTCTTAAAAAAGCCCAGTAAGTCAATCTGGCGTGCCTTCCCAAATTCTTCTAAAAGGAGGGAGGTGATCAAAAATCCTGAAAAAGTGAAAAAGACATCTACCCCAAAGAAGCCTCCAGGAAAGATCGTTTGAAAGAAGTGGTACAAAAGCACCAAAAGTAAACCTGTAATCCTAATCAAGGAAAACCATTTAATACGCATACGAGTCTATTCTCCATTAAATTAGGAAGCAAAACACCGCCTAATTTCCATTCCATTATACTCCCTATTCTATCAAAAAAATAGGAAAAATCCTAAGAGAAAACTTAGGATTTTGGCATTCTAATTTTACACTTTAGAAATTGCGCCCTGACTTGTTGTAGCCATATTTTTCCACAAAATACTCACGGAATTCCAATAGATTATCATCCATGATGGCTTGACGCACTTGCTTCATCAGATTGAGCAAGAAGTAGAGATTGTGGTAGCTAGTCAAGCGGATACCAAAGGTTTCGTCAGCCTTGAGCAGGTGACGAAGGTAGGCGCGTGTGTAGTTCTTGCATGTGTAGCAATCACACTCAGGATCCAGTGGCGTAAAGTCTTCAGCGAATTGTGCATTTTTGACAACCAAACGACCTTGGCTGGTCATACAAGTTCCGTTACGAGCGATACGAGTCGGCAAGACACAGTCAAACATATCCACACCACGAATCACCCCATCAATCAAGCTATCCGGCGCTCCCACACCCATCAAATAGCGAGGTTTATTTTCAGGCAGCAGTTGAGTTGTAAAGTCCAAGACTGCATTCATTTCTTCATGGGTCTCTCCTACTGCCAAACCACCGATAGAGTAACCAGGGAAGTCCATGCTAACAAGGTCGTGAGCTGACTGACGGCGAAGGTCTTCAAATCCTGCCCCCTGTACAATTCCAAACAAACCTTGGTCATGTGGACGACGGTGAGCCTTCAAGCCACGTTCGGCCCAACGGCTAGTACGCTCGATGGATTTCTTAACGTAGTCGTAAGGTTGGTAAAACTGAGGACATTCATCAAAAGACATCATGATGTCTGAGCCTAAATTGTTCTGAATAGAGATGGCCTTTTCTGGCGATAGGAACATCTTGGAACCATTGAGATGGTTTTTAAAGGTTACTCCTTCTTCGGTGATATTTCGGCTATCTGCTAGGGAATAAACCTGGAAGCCACCACTATCTGTCAAAATTGGTTGGTCCCAGTTCATAAATTTGTGGAGACCACCTGCGCGTGCGATGAGTTCATCTCCAGGGCGAAGCCAGAGATGATAGGTATTAGAGAGGATAATCCCTGATCCCATCTCCTTCAACTCCTCTGGTGACTGGGTCTTGACAGTAGCTTGGGTCCCAACTGGCATAAACATAGGTGTCGGGAAGGTACCGTGCGGGGTGATGATTTCTCCCAGACGAGCTCCCGTGTGTTTCTCTTTCTTAATCAAACGGTATTTGATTGGTGAATCTGACATTTTTTACCTCCGAAGCTGGGAAAAACAGTCCCAGTTCATACTTTGTGCCCAAAGGCATACTGTATGATTTTATCAAAAAAACTAGGAACTGTCACGAACTATGGTATAATGAGAGAATGAAATACCCAAAAATTGATTTAAAAACCATTCGTCTGCAGACGAGGCAGTTTCAGGCTGAAAATCCCCGCCTCTTTCTCGTCTATCTCTTACCTAGCATACTGGTCATCTTATCAGGCTTTCTCAACCCCTTGGCTCGTCTCCAAGAAAGTGTTTTAGAGCAATCCTTTTTCAGCATGCTGGCACAAGTGCTCCAAGCCTATCTCTTCCCACTAGTGGTTTCTTTTTTGAGCACAATTTTTCTAGCAGGTGCTGCTTTTGCGACACTCCGACTCCTCAAGGATCCTGATACAGAACTCTCAGTAAAATCAAGCCTGGCCCTCTTTGCTGAAGAGCGCTTCTCGCAAACCTTCCTCACTCTGCTCCTCAAACGTTTCTACCTCTTTTTATGGAGCATTCCAAACTTAGTAGGCGTTTATTTTCTCTTTTATAGCAATCTCTTAGCTCGGAGATTTGTCGCCCTACATCCTGAATTTCCAAAATTAGACCTCTCATCCCTTGAAACAGAGCAGTTCCTTATGACCTTTGGCCTCTACTTTTTCGCGAGTCTCATCTTGATGATTGTAGGGAACATCCTCTACGTTCCACAATATTATGCCTACTCGCAGGTAGAATTCCTCCTCTGCGATACTCTGGATTTAGGACAGGCTAAACCCCGTCAAATCCTGAAAACCAGCCGTTTCTTGATGAAGGGTTACAAATTCCAGCGCTTTGTCCTCGACCTACAACTACTCCCTTGGTACTTCCTCAACTGGATCACCTTTGGAATTGCTAGCTTTTCACTCCTTCCCTATATCCAGAACAATCACATCTTCTTTTACAGAGCCCTACTAGCCCGTAAACGTCGAAATGGATAAGAGTCTACAAAAACCAGCGTCGTTCAGGACGCTGGTTTTCTTATTTCAAAAGTAACATACTCAGCAGAGTCAAAATAGCAGGCCCACCTTGCTTCAGAATAATCTTCTTGTTTATCCTGAAGGAATGACATGCAAAAAAGAAGAGGGAACTCAATCAGTTCCCAACTTCCATTTTAATGATTAGTTCATTGAAACGTGAACGTGGTCATAGTGGTTTTCGGTCACACTACCACGATCCGGCATTGGATTCCACGTGTAAGCTGGTCCATATTTACTATCGTATGGAGCGTAGAAACGTTGTTTCCAGATGATGTAGTTGATACCACGGCTAGCCATATTTTTGACTGCATATTCTGCAATTTGATCCCCGAGTGCTGAACTCACTGGAACCATGAAGTCGATGGCCAAACCTTTACCATGGTCCCCACTGTCACCAGGACGGTAGCCACTAAAGGATGTAATCCCAAACAAGTTGGCTACTTCTTCTTTAAAGGCTGCTGTTTGTGGTTGAAGACCTGCATTCTCAGACTTAGCTACAGCAAGTCCTGCATAGTCAGGAGCCGCTGGAGCTGAATAAGTTCTTGAAGGAGTTTGGCTTTGCTCTGCTTGATAAGTCGAAGTTGCAGTGTCAGAAGTTGCTGTTGATGCTGCTGTTTCTTCTGTTGCACTTGTTCCTGTTGTATCAGCAGGCGTTTCAGTTGCTGGAGCAGCTGCTACTGGGGCTTCTGCTGGAGTTGTTGCTGCCGTTTCTTCGGTAGCTGGAATCGCCACTTGTGGAGCTTCTTCAACTGGGCGAGTTGTTTCTGCTACTGGTGCTTCCGCTAGAGTCGTTTCAGCTGTTTCTTCAGCTACAGGTGTTTCTGTAGATAGTGTCTCTTCAGCAACTGTCGCTGTCTCAGAAACTTCTGAACTTGGCGCTACTTCTGCTGGTTTTTCAGTCTCTGTTGCAGTTGGAGCTTCCTCAATTGGTTGAGAAAGATCTTCTACTTGAACTGTTTGTTCATCAACTGTCACTTGATTCGTCGTCAAATCAGCTGTCGCAGTCGTCACTTCTTCACTAGCATCTGATTGAGGAGCTTGGATTTCAACTTCCGTTACCTCTTCTTCCTCATTGACAGTTGTAGTGAGGACAGTATCTGGGAAAATCAAGTCCATATTGGTAATTTTATTCAAATTAGCAAGGACCGTCACATCTACTCCCAAAGCTTCTGCAATCGTGCTCAGGGTATCACCATACTGAACTGTATAGCTGTTTTTGTTTTCGTTTTTCGTCACGTCATTTTGGATTTGCTCAACGCTACGTGCTGTCCAAGAGATTTCTTGAGCTTTAGCTCCTAATGCGGGAGCAAGAGACAAGGCTACTGTTGAGGCTAAAATAATTCTTTTCTTCATTCGTTCATATTCCTTTCAAATGAGTACCTGTCTATCATAACACAAAAAAAGCAGAAAAAAAGCCCTCTCGGGCCTATTTAACAGAACTGTCTATTCCTTGTAACAAACTCGATTACTTGAAATAGTTTGTTAGGTTTCTGTCACAAAACTGACACAATCTTCTCGTCCCCAATCCTCAAAAATATGAGGAACATCTGCCAGTGCTTGAATCCTCTGATTCCCTTCATAAGAAGACTCTAAAAAGTTGATGCTTTGAAGGCCACTATTCTGGGCAAATTCCACATCCAAAGTTCGGTCTCCTATATAGTAGGTGTTCTCAGAATCCAACTCATACTTGTCTAGCAGATAGGTCGCCGCTTCTGGACTGGGCTTGCGCGCAAAGCCACTCTGACTGGTTAAAATCTCTTTGAAATAGGATTCCAACCCCAAGTCTCTGAGAATGGCAAAAGCATTGTCCCCCTTATGAGTATAGACAAACTGCTGAATCCCTGCTTGGTCTGCCCAAGCTAGCACTTCACGCACACCTGGCATCAAAACTACCTGAGTATTCTTCTCAGCCAGACTCTGGGCACGCACCTGATTGAGTACTTCCGCATCCAGATTTCTCTCTTCTGCTACCTGCTCCAGCAAATCCTGCACAGAGTACCTGAGGATAAACTCTCTCACTTTTTCCTTATCATAAGGAATAGAAAATTGAGCAAAGGTCTCCTCAATCCCTGACAAAATCGCTTCGTAAGAGTCCAATAAAGTCCCGTCTAAATCCCAAATAAAGGCTATTTTTTGCATCTCCTATCCTTTCAAGCTCATATAACGCTGGTAACGGTAACGTAGAAATAACCAACGGAAACCATTATCCAAGAGAGTCCCTGCCCAAATACCAGGCAAGCCCCAACCAAGAACAATACCCATAAGATAGGCTGTCCCTATACGGATACACCACATCCCAATACTTGTCGCATAAAAGGGGAGGCGAGCATTTCCCAATCCCTGCCACACTGCCGTATATATAACTGTCCCTGTCGCCATGGGAGTTCCTAGTAGAGAGAACAGTACCACCAAAACGCTCGCTTCAACTGCTATAGGGTCCGTCGTATAGAGATGAGTCAATGGTGTCCCCAAGGCATAGATACTGAGAGTTAAGGGCAACATGAGAAGCAGAGAAAGCCAAAAAGTTTGCTTACTTAGTTTGTCCACCCTTGCCCAATCATTCTCCCCAACTGCTCGAGCCACCTGCATGACTGTTGCCGTAGCGACGCCAAAGGCAGGCATATAGTTAAACTGGGTCAAGACTTCTCCAACTGCATTCCCCGCTACTGCCTCCGTCCCAAAAGAAACAACCAAGGCAATGATGACAACGTCTCCAGCCCGCATCATGAGACGTTCCCCTGCCGCTGGCAAAGCCAAGGTCAGTAAGTCTTTATCCAGTCCAAAAGTCGGTTTCTCAAAAGGCAGCTTTAATTGAGACCACAAAATCACAAGACCAACCAAGCGAGACAGAATAGTCCCCCATGCAACACCAGCTATGCCCATATCAAGAACAAAAATAGCTAGACTTGAAAAAAGAATATTTAAGGCATTGGATAAAAGACTCACATAGAGGGGTAGACGCGGATTATGCGTTGCACGAATCAAGGCACCTAGACTGGTCATCAAGCCCAAGAGAACAATCGATCCACCTACCAAAGATAGGTAGAGCCCACCACTCTCGGCCACCTCCTGCTCAGTTCCCAAGAGTCCTATCATCTCTTTCCCAGCAAAGAGCGATAAGGCTCCTAAAAGCAAACTCAGTAGCAAGGTAATCTTCAGCGCTTCAGTCACATGATAAGCTAGCTTGGACTGGTCTTTCTGACCCATGCTTTTTGAAATAACACTGGAAATAGCAGCCCCCAAAGCGATGAAAATGGCCTGGTAAATCGTGATAACATTGCCAGCTACTGAAACACCCGAAATAGCGATCAAGCCCAAGTGGGCGACCAAGTAGCTGTCCACCATCCCCATGAGCATCTGCAAAAAGTTTTCACCCATAACTGGCAATGCAATATTAAGAATGTCTTTATTTTTTTTAAACAATCCTTCCTCCTGATGAAAAGAAACTCAGTTGGTTTCCCAACCGAGTTTACTTCCTCTGTCTTAAAGTCCTAGATAAGCCTCAACCGCTGCTTGCATATCAGCAGCTGCCACTGTTGTTTTGTGACGAACAGGAGCTGTCTCAAGCCCGTCAACTGCTGACGGCACTGCCACTCCTGAAATGTCATGTAATTGAGCCAAGGCTTCAAAGTCAGTCAAGCCTGCTTTTCCTGTTACAGCTTCTACTGCAACCACTGGGAACTTGTAGGGACTAGCTGTTGAAGCAATCACTGTCTTAGCCGCATCCCCAGTAGCCGCTTGGTATTTTCTATAAACAGCTGAGGCAACCGCCGTATGTGGATCCTCGATATAGCCATCTGTTTGATAAACATGTTTAATTTCTGCCGCAGTTTCTTCCTCAGTCGCATATTCAGCTGCAAAGAGATCCAGAATCGCTGCATCAAAGTCTGTCAATTCATATTGTCCTTGTGTACTCAAAGCATTCATGAGTTCAGCTGTCTTAACCGCATCATTCCCCAAAAGATGGAAAATTAAACGCTCTAAGTTTGAAGATACTAGGATATCCATAGATGGGCTAGTCGTTACCTTAAACTCACGTTTCTTATCGTAAACACGTGTTTTGAAGAAGTCTGTCAAGACATTGTTGTCATTTGAAGCACAGACTAATTTACCAACTGGCAGACCAATTTGCTTGGCATAAAAGGCAGCCAAAATATTTCCAAAGTTTCCTGTTGGTACTGTGAAATTGACCTTTTCACCAGCCACAATCTCACCAGACTTGACCAACTGAGCGTAGGCATAAACATAATAAACAATCTGTGGTACCAAACGACCAATGTTCATAGAGTTAGCTGATGAAAATTGCAACTTGTTCGCTGCCAATTTTTCACGAAGTTCCACATCGTTGAACATGTGCTTCACGTTTGTTTGTGCATCATCAAAGTTTCCATCAATAGCGATAACATGAGTATTGTCGCCAGTCTGAGTAGTCATTTGCAACTCTTGTACCTTGCTAACACCATCTTTCGGATAAAAAACGATAATCTCAGTTCCAGGCACATCGGCAAACCCCGCCATAGCAGCTTTCCCAGTATCACCAGATGTCGCTGTCAAAATGACAATCTTGTTCTCCAAACCATGCTTTTTAGCGGCTGTTGTCATAAAGTACGGCAAGATAGACAAGGCCATGTCTTTAAAAGCGATCGTTGAACCATGGAACAGTTCCAAGTTATATTGCCCATCCAGTTTCACCAATGGCGCAATAGCTGGAGTATCAAACTTGCTATCGTAGGCATTGGTGATACAGTAGTCCAACTCCTCAGCCGTAAAGTCATCTAAAAAGGCTGATAAAACTAATTTAGCCACTTCTTGGTAAGAAGCATCTTTTAATGTTTCAAAGTCCAAATCCACCTTTGGATAAGTAAGTGGTGTAAACAGACCACCATCCGTCGCCAAACCTTGCAAAATAGCTTGGCTGGCAGTTACTGTATTATTGGCATCACGCGTTGATTGATAAACTAATGTCATGAATCTCTATCCTTTATCTATAGTCTCTTCCATTATATCATGATTTTTCAGAAAATTCTCCCTTTATAAGAGAAATTATAATCCCAATTCTTTCTTCAAAGGCTCTAAATAAACCATTTCTTGCTTATCTCTTTTCTCCAGTCCTTCCTCAGCTAGGGTGAGTAAATCTTTAGAAAACTCGAGAACCGCAGCTTCTTCTTCATCTGTGAGTTGTTTTTTAGAAAATTGTCGTCTTAAAAGCTTATAATCACGACCAGCTGTGGTAAAAAATGGAGCAGTTCGCAAGTAAGCTTCAAGCTTGTCTAAATGAACCAACAAGCCCAAGTGAAAGGCAGCAGAAGCAAAAGTCCTATCAAGTGGCTGAGTACACACACTACGAAACTCAACTGTTCCTCGAGTCGTTAAGTCTTGGTACTGGTAACTACGATGAGTTTGGAAATCCTCCTCCTGAGGATGAATTAACACCTCATCCCCATTAAGGGTAAATGCTTGGATTTCAGGTGTAGCCAAATAGTCCCTAGCCTGAATCGGATAAAAATAATAGATCTGCCCATCACGCTCCGCAGTAAAGATTGCAGAATAATCTAGATAATCAAAAAAATCATTCTCGTCTTTGAAGAGTCTGGCATTGACGCCTACATTTTCAGGATAAATCCCGTGCATAGACTCTTCCCAAAAAATATCTCTCGAAATCTTGGTATCCCAATCTGCCCCTGAAAACTCAGAATTTGCAAACAAACAAGCTTTGGCAGCTTCAATTTGAGTAAAAGCATTGATAACACGCAGGTAGTTGGACCTTGAAATGTCTAGTTGAACCTGACTCCCACAGATAAAGGCTCCATACTCAGGGAAATGATGTAAATCTGATTTAGTTACATTTCTACTCAAATTCAGATAATCCATCAACATCTGATAGCGTGGATAAGCCACTGGACAATTCTCATTTTTATCCCAGTTAGGATGAATGCCGCGGCCAACAATAGCATGATTAGCTTCACCCAATTTATTCTGAATCGTAGCCATATAGAAGTTAAGGCGTTCTTCTACCTCTTGGATAGATTCGGCCTTTCCGAATGCAAACTCAATCGTCGTATAAGCAACCTCAAACAAGATCGTATCTTGGCTGACTGGATCAAGCAACTGAATTGGATTCCCAAAATCATCCACTTTTTCGATAGTAAAGCCCAGTACTGATGGTAAATACCGAAAGAGATCCTTAACAACTTCACCATCTGTAGCTTTACCCTCTAAATTTACAATAGGATATTCTAACTCAATCCCAATAAATAAATCTGGGTGCTCTTTTATATTCTTTAAGTAACGTTTCTTTAGTAATTCAACAGACCGAGACATTAATCACCAAACTCTTTCATAATCAAAATAAATTGTGAATAAGTAATATTATACCAAAAATACACTAAAAATGACTAGAATAAGAAGAAAAAGATGATTCATCAGTTATCTGTACTTAATCAAAATCTTTACCAAAACAAAAAACAAGGTCCGAAAACCTTGTCTTTATTACTATACCGGCGGCCGGGGTCGAACCGGCACGTCCTTGCGGACACTGGATTTTGAGTCCAGCGCGTCTGC